>NZ_JBGGTQ010000009.1 GCF_041320705.1 Kineococcus mangrovi | reverse complement strand
GCGCCGGGTGCCCCCCGGGGGGGGCCCGACGACGCCCCCCGGCCCGCCTCAGGCGCGCCGGCGCACCAGGACGAGGACGAGCGCGGCGAGGCCCAGGACGAGACCGCCACCGGCCAGCCAGCGTGCGACGGGGTCGGCGCCGGCCCCCTCCGCGGAGGTCGCCGCCGCCTCCGTCGCGCCGTGGACGTCGTGCTCGTCGCCGGCCGCCGCCGTGGTCGTGAACTCCGGCGCGGGGTGCTCGGGTTCGGCGGCGCCCGGGGCGGCGACGTCCGTCCAGTTCGCCACCTCCCCGTCGGCGTACGTCTGGACGGCGGGCAGCACGACGCGGGTGCCCGCGTCCGGCAGCGGCCCGACGTTCACCTCGAACTCCTCGAACTGCCCCACGCCGATCCCGGCGGCACCGGGCTGGGCGGTCCAGGTGACCGAGAGCGGCGCCTGCGTGAGGGTGACGCCGTCCGCCTCCACCGGTCGCGGCAGGGCGCCCTCGGTGACGGTCGCGACCCAGCCGGGGACGGGTCGCGTCGCGACGTAGCTGAAGGGGTGGTCGGTCGGCAGCGACACCCGCACGGACGTGGTGGCCGAGGTGTCGGACTCGTTGGGGACCCGGAACGCCACGACGCTGTAACCGCCGGCGGCGGTCGACGACGGGTCGGCGTGCACGTGGGCGGACGCCGGCAGGGCGGTCAGGAGCAGTGCGCCGCAGGCGGTCGCGCCGCTCGTCAGCGTGACCGCGAGGACGCGGGCGGGCAGGGTGGAACTCTTCACGGTGGTTTCTCCAGGGGTGTCGTCAGGACGAGGTCGCGAGGGCGGGGACCCTCGGCGGACCTCGGCGACGGACCCGGCGCGCGACGACGGACCGCGGCCGCGCGGGCTCGCTCGCGGGGACGACCGGGCGCGGCGCGACCGTGCGGACCGGCCGCACGGGCAACCGCACGACGGGCCGCAGCCACGCCCACACCGACCACAGCAGCGCTTCACCGTGGAGCAGCGCACCGAGCGCGAGCGCCGTGGCGGCGACGTGCGCGAACGTCATCCCGGCGCCGGCGCCGGTGGAGGGGACCGGGCCGCCGGCGAACGCGAGCACCTGGTGGTGCCCCGTCCCGGCGACGGTGGCCGCGGGGCCGGCGCACGCGTCGAAGACCACGTGCAGACCGGCCTGCCCCCCGGCGAGCAGCGCGGTGAGGACGGGCCAGGAGAACCTGCGACCGGCGAGCAGCAGGCAGACCGCGACGAGGACGAGGGTCAGCGCGGCGAGCAGGAACGGGCCGGGCAGCTCCCCGCCGGCGCTCAGGTGCGCCCCGGCCGCCAGGCCGAGGACGGTGGCCGCGACGGCACCGGCCCGCAGCCGGCGCCACACCCCCCGGGCCGGACCGGCGGGACCGGTCGTCGGCGAGGGGCTGGGCACCTCGTCACGGTACCGGGCGCTCCCGCCCTCAGGCGTGCCCGAAGGCGGCCTCCCACGGCCGCAGCAGGACCGCGCGGGCGTCGGAGCTGAGCAGGTCGGCGACGACCTCGGCGTGCACGACGCCGCTGACGACGTTCCACAGCCCGTCGGCGCCGTCGGCGGCTTCGAGCCCCCCGGCGCGGAAGGCGCGCACGGCCAGGAGCTGGGCGACGGCGGCCGTGCGGACGCGGTCGGACAGGTGCACGGCCCAGGAGGCGTCGTGGACGGCGCCCGCCCACTCCCCCGCCGAGGCGCGGCCGGTGGCGGAGGCGGCGCGCAGGCACGCGCGGTCGGTCCCGTCCAGGCGGCGCAGGGTGTCCAGGACGCGCGCGACGCCGGCCTGGTCGGGCCCGAGCCCGGTGGGCTGCTCCGGCAGCGGCGCGAGGTCGCGGGACGCCTGCAGGTACGGGTGCGCCAGGACGCGGCGGACGTGGTCGGGCAGCCGGTCGCCGAGGTAGGCGGACACGGCGGCGTCGGCGAGCACGTCGGCGGCCCGGCCGGCGTCCTCGGTGCGCAGGCGGGGACCACCGGCCAGCGGCGCGGACCAGGTCCAGTCGAAGACGTCGTGGTGGACGAGCCGGACGAGCGCGTCGGCGTCGGCGATGGTGCTGGTCTGCAGGACGCGGACGACGCCGGACTCGACGCGCGCGGCGGTCTGCTCGTCGGTGCTCTCACCCGTGAAGTCGCCGTGCGCCAGGCCGTTCGCGACCTGGTGCAGGACGTCGGTGATCTGCGGGACGTTGCCGGCGGCCTCGCGCACGGACTCCCAGGCCCCGGTCCGGGCGGCGGGGTCGTGACGGGCGGCGAGGACGTCGATCTCGCGGGGGCCGCAGTCGAGGGCGCGCAGCAGGACCTCGGCGGCGGAGTCGCCGTGCGGCAGGCGGACCAGGTCGAACCCCAGGACGGGTGAGCTCACGAGGGAGTAGTGCACGGTCGTCGCCTCCAGGCCTGGAACCACCACCGCCGGTCCGGCGGGGTGGAACCACCCTGACACTGCGTGACACCCGGGACCAGGCGACGTCCACCGTCCGGCCCTGTCCCCGGCGTGTCGGACCCTCCGCCCGGCCCACCGACGGCGACGCCGCTGGGCCGTCCGGGCGACGGGAGCGGGGTCCGGTCGTAACGTCGAGTCGTGAGGCAGGACGGGCAGGTCACCGGCCAGAGCGCTCCCGAGGCCGAGGAGGGGACGCAGGAGACCCCTCGCGAGACCCGCGAGGAGGGCCGTGAGCAGGGCCGGGGAGAGGTCCACGGCCGGTGGCCGTCCTGGGTGCTCGTCGCGGCGTGCGTCGTCCCGCCCCTGCTCCTGGCCGAGGCCGCCCGGCGCGTCCTCGGCGGCGACTACGACGAGGACTTCTACGGCGGTTACCCCTCCGGCTCGGGCGCCTTCGACGGGGCGGCCCCGGAGATCACGACCGGCCGCCGCTTCGGCGTGCTGTGGGCCCTCGTCGAGGCACCGGCCCCGCTGTGGGGCGGGGTCGTGGCGGCCCTGCTCGTGGTGGCCGTCGTGCTGGCCGCCCGCCCGGCGGCGCTCGTGCCCGACCGGTGGGGCCGGCGCGTCGCGGCGGGCGGGGCGTGGCTGTCGGCCGCGCTGGCGCTGGGGGGCCTGCTGGGCGTCGTGCAGCACGCGACCGCGCCGGTCGACGGCCCGGGCCCGGGGGCGCTGCGGTTCTTCCTGCGCACCGGCTTGCCCGACGACCTGCCCGGCGTCGCGGGCGCCCTGGCCGTCCTCGTGCCGGCGTTCGTCGTGCCGGCCGCGGCGGGGTTCGTGCTGTGGCGGGGTCCGGGCCCCGTCGCGGTGACCGCGCCGTCCCCGGGCCCCGGGCCCCGGGCCGACGAGGGGGGCGGCCCCGCCCCCCTGACCGGGGTCCCCCCGGTGGCCGGGCCGGGGGACCACCACCAGGACCAGAAACGGGTCAGCGAACCGGACCCGGACCCGGACCCCACCGGTCCTCCCGCCGTGCCGGAGACCGAACGGCACCTGTACCGCCGCCCCGGGTGAGGGGCCGGACCCCCGCACCGCCCCGGACGCAGGACGGGGTGGGACCCGTCAGGTCCCACCCCGTCCCGCACGACCTGGAGCGTGCCGTGGATCAGGCGGCGCTCTCCGCACCCTCGATCTCGAGCGCCTTGTCGACGTCGAGGACGAGCAGCAGCGCGCCGTCGAGCTTGTAGGCCCCGCGGATCAGTTCGCGGATCGGCCCGGACAGCGTGTCCGGCGGCGGCTCGAAGGTGGAGTCGGTGACCTCGATGACGCCCCCGATGGAGTCGACGAGCAGGCTCCAGACCTCCTCGGCGGCACGGACGACGACGTTCATCGCGACCTTGCCCTCCTGGCGGTCGGGCATGTTCAGCCGGCGGCGCAGGTCGAGGGCGGTGACGACCTGACCGCGCAGGTTGATCAGGCCCGCGACGGCGTGCGGCGCCAGCGGGGCGGGGGTGCGGGGCTGCTCGGTGAGCACCTCCTGGACCCGCCGCACCTCGACGCCGAACAGGTGCCCGGCCAGGTGGAACGTGGCGTACTGCGTGGACACGTCAGACCCCCAGTCGCTTGGAAGCTTCGGCGAGCTCGTGCTGAGCCTGCTCGGTGAAGAAGTTCGGGTCGGCCGCCAGGATCGCGGACCGGACGTCGAGGAGTTCGGTCACGCGGTCGCGGATGACCGCGGACCCGACCAGGCCGGCGTCGTCGATGTCGCTGTGCGCGTCCTGCCCGGAGACGATGTCGACGATCTCGTCCACGACGATCGCGACGGACCGGCCGCGCGCGGAGTACACGACGCCCGGCAGCGAGGCGACCTCCTGCTCGCCGTAGGAACCGCGCGACCCGCCACCGAGGTGGTGGGACAGCCGCACCAGCGGCAGGATCTCGCCGCGGTAGCGGACGACCTCGCGGCGGCCGACGCGTTCGATGGAGTCGGTGCGGAACTCCTCCAGGCGCGTGACGACGTCCAGGGGGATCGCGACCCGGCGGTTGTCGCCGAGGCCGACGACCAGCAGGCGCTGCCCGTCACCGGTCACCGCCTGCTGCGTGGCGGCCTGGTCCGCGGCGTGCTCGAGGCCGTCCGAGCGCATGGTCCGGCGGGCCAGGGACTGCACGTCGAGGATGAGGGAGACGCGGCCGTCGCCGAGGATGGTGGCGCCCGCGTAGGCGCCGATCGCCTTGAGGGCGCCCGAGAGCGGTTTGACGACGATCTCCTCGGTGTCCAGGACGCGGTCGACGAGCAGCCCGAACCGGCGCCCGTCGCACTCCAGGACCGCGATGACCAGGTTCGTCGGGAGCTCCACGTCGGCGGGGCGCCGCAGTTCCAGCGCCTCCTCGAGGCGGATCAGCGGCAGCAGCGCACCGCGCAGGCGGTACACCTTGGCGCCACCGACGTCCTCGATCGCCGTGCTCATGCGCTCGGTGTCCAGGCTCACGAGCTCCAGCAGGTTCACCTGCGGCATGGCGTAGCGCTGGCCGGCGCACTCGACGGTCAGGGCCGGGACGATGGCCAGCGTCAGCGGGATGCGCAGGCGCCAGACGGTGCCCTGGCCGTTGACGGACTCGACGTCGACGGACCCGCCGATGCGCTCGATGTTCGTCTTGACGACGTCCATGCCGACGCCGCGGCCGGAGACGTTGGTGACCTTGGCGGCGGTGGAGAAACCGGGCAGGAACAGGAACTGCAGGATGTCGTTCGGGGTGAGCGACTCCAGCTTGACCGGCGAGACGAGGCCCTTCTCGACGGCCTTGGCCCCGATGACGGCGGGGTCGATGCCCTTGCCGTCGTCGCGGATCTCGACGACGACCTGGCCACCCTCGTGCGCGGCGCGCAGCTTCAGGGTGCCGATCTCGTTCTTGCCGGCGGCGAGGCGGACCTCCGGCGGTTCGATGCCGTGGTCGACCGCGTTGCGGACGATGTGGGTCAGCGGGTCCTTGACCGCTTCGAGCAGGGTGCGGTCGAGCTCGGTCTCCCCGCCCTCCATCTCCAGCTTGATCTTGCGGCCCAGCATGTTCCCGAGGTCGCGGACGACGCGGGGCAGCTTCGACCACAGGTGGTCGATGGCCTGCATGCGGGTCCGCATGACCGATTCCTGCATCTCGCTCGCGACGAGGTTCAGGCGGTGGCAGGCGCGGGTCAGGTCCTCGTCGCGCAGGGCACCGGCGCGCTGCAGGATCTGGTTGCGGGCCAGGACGAGTTCCCCGGCCTGGCGGACGAGGGACTCCAGGAGTTCCACGTCGACGCGGATGGTGGCCTCGGCGGCGGACGCCTTCTCGGCCGGTGCGCCACCGGCGGGAGCCGGGGCAGCGGCGGGGGTCGGGGCAGCGGCGGGGGTCGGCGCGGGGGTCGGCGCGGGGGCGGGGGTCGGCGCGGGGGCGGGGGTCGGCGCGGGGGCCGGCGCCTCGGCGACGGGCTCGGGCGTGACCTCGGGCTGGGGGACGACCCCGGCGTCGACCTCGGGCTCGGGTTCGGGGGTCACCTCGGCGACCACCTCCACCGACTCGGTGACCGGCTCGGGGGCGGCGACGGCGACGGGCTCGGGCTCGGGGGCGGCCGCCGGGGCGGCGGGCTCCTCGGCGCCGGCACCGGCCGACGGCGGCAGCACGGGCTCCTCGCCGTCGAGAACGGCGCGGATGGCGGCGACGACCTCGGCGACCTCGACCGGGCCCTCGGAGTGGGACTCCTCGATCGCCGACAGCAGCGCGCGGATCGTGTCGACCATGCGCAGCAGGACGTCGGTGGTGACCGGTGTCATGACGAGCTGGCCGTCGCGCAGGCGGGCGAGCAGGTTCTCCCCGACGTGCGCCACGGACTCCAGCTTGGAGAAGGCCAGGAAGCCGGAGGTGCCCTTGATGGTGTGGATGGTGCGGAAGACGCTGGCGAGCAGCTCCCGGGACCCGGGCTGTTGCTCCAGCGCCACGAGGTCGGAGTCCAGCTGGTCCAGGTTCTCGTAGCTCTCGACGAGGAACTCCTGGACGATCTCGTCCATGTCGTCCACGTGGCGCCCCCACTTCTCGCGTCGGACGGCCCCGGCTGCGGGACCGCTTCATCTCGTGCTCTGCAGGACTCATCGGCAGCCGCGGCGGAAAGCTGAAACGGGGCTGCACGGCACCTCGGCCGAGCCGGCCACGAGGTGGTGGTCGCCCCGGGGAGCCTGCGACCGGCGGTGGTACGACGAACGCCGGCCCCCGCGGTCGGGGGCCGGCGTCCGGGTCGGGCAGGTCTCAGGCGCCGGCGTTGAGCCGGGCCAGGGCGGTCTGCACCAGCGTGATGAGGCTGTGCTTGGTGGCGGCCTTCGAACGCGCGTCGGTGTAGACGAGCGGCACGTGGTCCGGCACCGCGAGCGCCTCGCGGACGGAGTCCAGGTCGTGCTGGGCCACGCCGTCGAAGCAGTTCACGGCGACGACGAACGGGATGCCGCGGGACTCGAAGTAGTCCACGGCCGGGAAGCACTGGTCGAGGCGGTCGGTGTCCACCAGCACGACCGCACCGATCGCGCCCTTGACGAGGTCGTCCCACATGAAGAGGAACCGGTCCTGCCCGGGGGTGCCGAACAGGTACAGCCACAGGTTGCCCGGCAGCGCGATGCGGCCGAAGTCCATGGCGACCGTGGTCGACGTCTTGCGGTCGGAGTTCTGACCGGCGTCGTCGACGCCGACGGAGTGCTCCGTCATGGCGGCCTCGGTGCGCAGCGGTTCGATGTCGGAGATCGAGCCGATGAAGGTCGTCTTGCCGACGGCGAAACCGCCGGCGACGACGATCTTGACGACGGTGGGTGGCGCTTGGACGTCGGTTCCCGCGGGCGCTCCGGCTCCGGCGGGGCTCACGTCAGAGCGAGGAAATGCCATTGAGAACACTCTCCAGGACGCTGATGGTGGTCGCGGGTTGAGGGGCGGAGGTCATGCTGAGGCCGTGGATGCGGACCTTGCCCGACTGGGCCAGGTCGCTCACCACGACCCGCACGACTCCGACCGGCAGGTGGACGTGGGCGGACAGTTCCGCGATCGACAGGTAGGACGTCCTCGTGAGCTCGAGGATGGTGCGCCGTTCCGGTGTCATCCCGACCTCCGGTGCGGCCGTGGCCTCCACGAGCGCCTCGACCGGGAGGTCGGTGCCGCTCGGGCGGGTCCGGCCACCGGTCACGGTGTACGGACGGACGGTGAACTCCTCGACGTCCTGGTCGTCGTCGTCGGACCACAGGTCCGCACTACCAGGTGCTGTCACTGGGTGTCACCACCGCGCTGCGACCGGCGTCGACGTGGGCAGGGCCGCCCGCATCTCCGACACCAGCTGCGGGGTGAGGACGGTCTCAGCGCGCTGGACCAGCATCGCCATCTCGTAGCCGATGAGCCCCACGTCGCAGCCGGCCTCGGCGGCGACGGCCAGGACGGACCCGTCGGAGATGTTGACGAGGAAGAAGAACGCGTCGTCCATCTCGATGATGGCCTGACGCACCTCCCCGGACTGCAGCTGGTTCGCCGCGCCCCGGGCCAGGCTGGAGACGCCGGAGACGATGGCGGCGAGCTGGTCGCCGGCCTCGCGGTGGAGCTTGTCGGACATCGCCATCAGGAGGCCGTCGGCGGAGACGACGACGGTGTGGGTGACGCCGGGGACGCTCTTGACGAAGTTGTCGAGGAGCCAGCTGAAGTCGGCGGCCTCGGAGCTAAGCGCGGTCACAGTGGGTTTCCTCTTCTCGGAACGGTCTGCTGGGTGTCCGTGCGGTGGGTGGGGCGGTGGGTGGGGCGGTGGGTGGGGCTGGGGTCGTGCGTTCCCGGTGCGGTGCCCGGGGGTCTGGGTCAGGCCTCACCGGCGGCTCCGCTCTCGGGAGCGGCCGGCGTGTCGGCCGGGTTCTCCCCGGCGCGGCCGCGGGACACGCCGGCCTGGAAGCCGGACAGCATCGAGCGGACGTCGGCGGGGGCGCGGCGCTGGCGGTTGGCCGCCGCGCGGGCCGGGGCGGGCTTGGCCGCGGCCGCGGTGGCGCCCGCCTGGCGGCGGACCAGCGGTGCGGAGCCGGTGCCCCGGGAGGGCGTGAAGTTCTGCCCCTCGGTGAGGGCGTTCAGCGCTTCGGCCGCGAGGGCGTTGCGCTGGCGCAGGGCCTCACCGACGGTGCGACCGGCTGCGGGGGCCTCGGCCGGGACGGCCGCGGGTTCGGCGACCGGGACCACCGGAACCACCGGGACCGCGGGGACCGCGGGGACGACCGGGACCTCGACGGCGGGCGTCTGCACGACCGGGACCTCGACGGCGGGCGTCTGCACGACCGGCGCCTCGACGGCGGGCGTCTGCACGACCGGCGCCTCGACGGCGGGCGTCTGGACGACCGGAGCCTCGGGAGCGACCGGGGCCGGCGCGGGGGCCTCGCCCCGGGTGGCGTCCAGGGCGTCCAGCGCCGAACCGGTCAGCTCGCCGTCGGCGCGCTTGCGGGAGGTCCAGAAGGCCTCGGCCGCCGTCTTCGGCGGGGTCGCCGAATCGCGGACCTGCCGCGGCTTCTTCCCCGCCTTGGGCAGGATGTCCTGCGCCGCGGCCAGAGCCGTGGGCGCGGGCTCCTTGCGTTCGCGCTTGGGCATGGCCGCACCGGACGGGGCCGGCGCCGCAGCGGGCTTCCAGTCGGTCTCGGGGACCGGCGGGGCCGCGGGGGCGGGCGCCGCGGGGGCGGGCGCCGCGGCGGCGTCCACCTTCGCCTGGGCCTGCGCGCCGCGCCTGCGGGTCGGCAGCTGCCGGCCCTCGGTCTTCGCCTTGGGCGAGGTCACGCCGACCTCGGAGCTCGCGGCCGCCTCGGCCGCGGACTTCGACAGCGTCTCGGACAGCGCGTCGCCGAGGCCGCTGGCGGCCAGCGGGTTGCCGACGATGCTGTTCGGCCCGATGGGGGCGGCCGGAGCCGACGGGCGGGTGGGCAGGGCGCCGTTCGCGGCACCACCCGGCAGGGCCGAGGGCACCTCCGGCAGGGCCGAGACCCCGGGCAGGGCGGACAGGCCGGTGGAGGGCGCGGGCTGGCCGGGCTGCGGCAGGCCGGAGTCCAGCGCGGCGAGCTCGGGCTGGCCGCCCTTGACGCTGCCGGGGGTGAAGAGCGCGGCGGGCAGGACGAGGGTCACGTTCGTGCCCCGGCCCTCGGCCGTCTCGAACTCGACCTCGACGTCCAGGCGGCCGGCGAGGCGGCCGACGACGTAGAACCCGAGGCGCTGGGCCCCGACGAACTCCGAGGCGCGGCCACCGGAGATGCGCTGGTGGGCGGTCTCGACCTCCTCGGCGCTCATGCCGAGGCCGGAGTCGGTGATGGTGACCTCGACACCGCGGTCGGTCTCGGCGGTGCCGACAACGACGCGGGTGCCCGGGTCGGAGAAGTTCGTCGCGTTCTCGAGCAGCTCGGCGATCAGGTGCGAGGCGGACAGCGCGAGGTGACCCACGACCGGCGGGTCCACCTGCAGGGCCAGGTCGACGCGGTCGTAGTGCTCGATCTCGCCGGCGGCGGTGCGGACGACGTCCGACAGCGGCAGCGGGCGGCGCAGGCGACGGCCGGTGTTGATGCCGGCCAGCACGAGCAGGGACTCGGCGTTGCGCCGCATCCGGGTCGCGAGGTGGTCGAGGGTGAAGAGGTCCTCGAGGGTGTCGGGGTTCTCCTCGGTGCGCTCGAGCTGGTCGAGGAAGGCGAGCTGGCGGGCCAGCAGCGTCTGGTCGCGACGGGCGACGTTGACGAACATCTCGGCGATCGAGGCGCGCAGGGCGGCCTGCTCACCGGCGATGCGGAAGGTGGTCTCGTTGAGGTCGTTGATGACCTTCGTGACCTCGCCGATCTCGTCCTGGTTGCCGATCTCCAGCGGGGTGAACTCCACGCCGGGGCCTTCACCGGGGGTCCGCATGCGCTCGACCATGCGGGGCAGCTCGTCGCGGACCTCGGTCGCGGCGCTGGCCAGGCCGGCGAGGCGGCGGCCGATGCTGCGGGCGGTGCGGAAGGCGAAGACGCCCACGGCGGCGAACAGCAGCAGGGCGGCGGCCAGGAGGGCGATCGCCTGGACCGTGTCGCGGGAGGCCTGGGCGCCGGCCTCGTCGGCGACGTTCGCGGCGCGCTCGGCGACGGCCTGCTGGTAGGCCGTGACGACCTGCCCGGTGGTGTCCTGCCACGCCTGCACCGTCAGGGACGGGGTGCTGCTGGCGGCGAAGAGGTTGCGGTCCTGGTTGAGGAAGGCGAGCGCGGACGTCGTGGCGCTCCGGCTGAGCTGGGCGTCGAACTGCGCGGCGTCCGCGGCGCTCATGCGGTAGCGGGCCTGCTGCTCGAAGTACGCGCCGCGCTCGATGGCGCTCTCGCGCAGGGCCTGCACCGTCGAGGAGGACTGGCCCTCCAGCACGAGGGAACCGGCGGCCTGCTCGACGGCGAACGAGTCGATGCGCTTGAGCAGGTACCCGAACGCACCGAGGTCCTGGGCCATGTCGCGGTCGCCGGCCTGCTCGGCGACCGCGACGGTGAGGTCGGTGGCGGCGGAGCTGATGTCGCTGTAGGTCGACAGCGCGGCGACCGGGGTGGTGGAGGCGTTGTCGACGGCGCTGCGGATCTGCGGCAGCGTCTGGCCCAGGCGCTCCTGCACGGAGCCGTAGACGGCGGCGGTGGTGCCCGACGTCAGGTCGACGCCGCTGTCGGCCACGGCCTGCGTCACCTTCGCGATCGCGGCGTCGGTGGCGGCGCGGTCGGTGGCGAGCCGGGTCGTGCCGGCCTCGGTGGGTGCGGCCAGGTGCTCGACGGTGTCCTTGCGCTCGGCCTGCAGGGCCGTGAAGAACTCGTTGATCGTCGCCGTCGACCCCGCGTACGCGGCCAGGTGGCGACGCTCCGCGGTGGCGACCGCTTCCCGCGCGGTCGTGGCGACGACGGCCACGAGCAGCAGCAGCAGGGGCACCACCAGGAGGACCGCGAGCTTGGCTCGGATGCTCAGGTTCCGCAGCATGTCAACCTTCCGTACACGTGGTGAGCAGTCGAAACTGCTCTCCGTGGGTCGAGCAGACTCGTGAGTGATCGGGACGTGGACCCGTGGGGTGAACCCCGCGGGGGCGATACCCCTCGTTCGGCTCATCGGCGCTCCGGCGCGCCACTTGACCTGCCCGGTGGAACGTGTCACTCCTGCGGGGTGGACGAGATCACCACCGGAACCACCACCGGGGTCGCCGTCGTGGTCGTCGCCGGGGGCTCCGGCAGCCGTTTCGCCGGTCCCGGGACCGGGCCGCCGGCGGGCCGGCTGGCCGCCAAGCTCACCGCACCCCTGGGGGGCTCGACCGTCCTGGGGACCTTGCTGGCGGGGCTGGACGCGTGGTCGGCCCCGCTCGGCGCGCCCTGCCCGGTCGTGCTCGCCGGCCCCGGTGGCGTGCCGGAGGAACCGCCCGGCGGGGGTCCGCTGGCCGGGTTCGCCGCGGGGCTGGACGCGCTGCCCGCCCCGCCCCCCGCGCTCGTCGTGCTGCTCGGGGCCGACCAGCCGTTCGCCGCGAGCGCCGTCCCGCGGTTGCTGGCGGCGCTGGCCGCCGACCCCGCCCTGGACGCCGTCGTCGGCCTCGACCCGGACGGCCGGCGGCAGCCGCTGCTGTCGGCGCACCGCCTCACCGCGGCGCGCCGCGTCCTGACCGGGTTGCCCACCGTCCACCACCGGCCGCTGCGCGAGCTGTTCCGCGGCCCGGTCGGCGAGGTGGCGGTCTCGGCGCGCGAGTGCCTCGACGTCGACGACCCCGCGGACCTGCGGCGGGCGGCCGCGGTCCTGGCGCGGCGACCGGAGGCGGGGCCGGGAGCTGCCACGTAGTGTCCACCGGGTGCGTGCCGTGATCGTCGATCCCCCCGGTTCCCTCCGCCTCACCGAGCTGCCCGACCCCGTCGCCGGGCCCGGTGAGGTCGTCGTGCGGGTGGCGGCGGCCGGGGTCAACCGGGCCGACGTCATGCAGCGGCAGGGCAGGTACCCCTCCCCGCCGGGCGCCCCCGAGCACCCCGGGCTGGAGGTCTCGGGGTGGATCGAGCAGCTCGGGCCGGGCGTCGCGGGGTGGCAGGTGGGCGAGGCGGTCTGCGCGCTGCTCGCCGGCGGCGGGTACGGCGAGAAGGTCGCCGTCCCCGTCGGGCAGGTCCTGCCCGTCCCGCAGGGGGTGGCCGTCGAGGACGCCGCGGCGCTGCCGGAGGTGACGTGCACGGTGTGGAGCAACGTGTTCACCCTGGCCGGGCTGCGACCCGGCGAGCTGCTGCTCGTGCACGGCGGGTCCAGCGGCATCGGGACGATGGCGGTGCAGCTGGCCCACCAGGTCGGTGCCCGGGTGGCCGTGACGGCCGGGTCGGACGACAAGCTCGCCCGCTGCGCCGAGCTGGGCGCGGACCTGCTCGTGAACTACCGCACGGAGGACTTCGTCGAGCGCGTGCGGTCCTTCGAGCCCGCGGGCGCGGACGTCGTGCTGGACGTCGTGGGAGCCCCGTACCTGGCCCGCAACCTGGACGTCCTGGCGACCGGTGGCCGGCTCGTCGTCATCGCCACCCAGGGCGGCACGCGGGCCGAGCTGGACCTCGGGCTCCTCATGCGCCGGCGGATCTCGCTGCACGGCACGACGTTGCGGGCCCGGTCGGTGGAGGAGAAGACCGCGGTCGTGGCCAGCGTCCGCGACCACGTCTGGCCGCTCGTGGTCGACGGCGGGGTGCGACCGGTCGTCTTCGACCGGTTCCCGCTGGCCGAGGCGGCGCGCGCGCACGAGGTGCTGGAGGAGTCCTCGCACGTGGGCAAGCTGGTCCTGACGACCGGGGCGCAGGCCCCCGCGTGAGCTCGGCCGAGGAGTTCTGCCGCGACTTCCCCCCGCACGTCCTGCGCGACTACGCCCTCGTCGCCGACGGGGCCCGCGGGGCGGTCGTCGGTCCCGCGGGCGACATCGTGTGGATGTGCGCGCCGCACTGGCACGACGACGCCGTGTTCGCCGCCCTCCTGGGGGGCCGGGGCGGGTTCTCGGTGACGCCGTCGCACCCGTTCACGTGGGGCGGCTGCTACGAGCCGGGGACGCTGGTGTTCCGGCACCACTGGACCTCCCGCGGCGACGGCACGATCGACTGCCGCGACGCGATGGCGATGCCCAGCGACCCCGACTGCGCGGTGCTGCTGCGCGAGATCCGGGCCGTGGAGGGTGACGGGGAGGTCGACGTCGTCTTCGACCTGCGGGCGCAGTTCGGCGCCCGCGCGCTGCGCTCGCTGCGCCGCGACGACGCCGGGCGCTGGAGCGGCCGGACGGGCGACCTGCACGTCCGGTTGTCCGGCCTGGGCGAGGCCACCGTCGACGACGGCGTGCTGCGGGCCCACCTGCGGGTGCCGGCCGGTGAGCGGCACCACCTCGTCCTGGAGGTCGGCACCCGGCTGCGCGAGCAGCCGGCGGACCCGGAGCACTCGTGGACCTCGACCGTCCACACGTGGCGCTCGGCCGTCCCGGAGGTGAGCGGGAGCGTGGCCCCCACCGAGGCGGCGCACTCGATTGCCGTCATCCGGGGCCTGACCTCCGACGCGGGCGGGATGGTGGCGGCCGCGACGATGTCGCTGCCCGAGCACGCCGACAAGGGCCGCAGCTACGACTACCGGTACGCCTGGATCCGCGACCAGTGCTACGCGGGGCTCGCGCTGGCCGAGGCCGGCGGCGCGAACGGGTTGTTCGAGACCCTGGTGGGGTTCGTGACCCAGCGCGTGCTGGAGCACGGCCCCGACCTGGTCCCCGCGTACACCGTCCTGGGCGACCCCGTCCCGGACGAGCGGTCCACGGGCCTGCCCGGGTACCCCGGCGGCTGGGACGTCGCCGGCAACCACGTGCGCGGGCAGTTCCAGCTCGACGCGTTCGGAGAGGTGCTGCAGCTGCTCGCCGCGGCCGCGCGCGTGGACGCGCTGGACACCGACGGCCGGCGCGCCGTCGCGGTGGCGGTCTCGGCGATCGAGGAGCGGTGGGAGGAACCGGACGCCGGCATCTGGGAGATCGAGGACGACTGGTGGGCGCACTCGCGCCTGGAGTGCGTCGCGGGCCTGAAGGAGGTCGCGCGCCACTGCGCCCCCGGTGAGGCCGCGCGGTACAGCTCGCTGGCCGACACGATCCTGGCCCGCACCTCGCGGGACTGCCTGCACCCCACCGAGGGGCGCTGGCAGCGCAGCCCCGGCCAGCCCGGTGTCGACGCCGCGCTCCTGCGTCCGGCGCTCCACGGCGCCGTGCCCGTCGACGACCCGCGCAGCAGGGCCACCCTCGACGCGGTGCTCCGCGACCTCGTCGAGGACCACCACGTCTACCGCTACTCCCCCGACTCCATGCCGCTGGGGACGACGGAGGGCGCGTTCCTGCTCTGCGGGTTCGTCGTGGCCGAGGCGCTGCACGCGGAGGGGCGGGAGGTGGAGGCGTTCCGGTTCTTCGAGCGCAACCGCGCGGCCTGCGGGCCCGCCGCGCTGCTCAGCGAGGAGTGGGACGTGCGGCAGCGGCAGCTGCGCGGCAACCTCCCGCAGGCGTTCGTCCACGCCGCGCTGCTGTCGTCGTCGGTGCGCCTGGCGCACTGACCCTCCGCCGGGGCCGGGTCCGCGGGGCGACGGGGGTCCCGCGCCCGCTCCCGGGGACCGGCCTGGAGCGGGCGCGGGAGCTCAGGAGGCGGTCGCGCCCGCCTTCTGCAGGGCGTCCTGGTACTCCGTCCGCATCGCGTCCCCGACGGCGCTGCGCCAGGTGCTGAC
Source organism: Kineococcus mangrovi (assembly GCF_041320705.1). NCBI lineage: Bacteria > Bacillati > Actinomycetota > Actinomycetes > Kineosporiales > Kineosporiaceae > Kineococcus > Kineococcus mangrovi. The sequence goes on along the minus strand of NZ_JBGGTQ010000009.1, from coordinate 202,842 downwards.
GAGCGTCTTGAGCTCGGAGAACGGCCGCCGCTCCTGGATGACGTCGTTGACGCCGTCGGTGAAGGCCTTGTCCGCCGTCGCGTTCTTGCTGGAGGCGGTGTTGGAGTACAGCCCCGTGACGGGGTTGGCGATGCCGGTGGGGATCTCCAGCGACTGGTAGGCGTGCTGGGTGTCGGCGTCCTGCGGGCGTCCGGGCACGTACACGTTGTAGGGGCTGTCGGCCAGGTACCGGATGGGCAGCACCGTGTTCGTGGTCCCCGTCGGGGTGAGCACGGGGTTGCCGTCGGCGTCGGTCTCGTGGTCCACGCCCTCCTGGCCGAAGAGCCGGTACCTGTACTCCTCCGTCCCGAACGGCGAGGCGAGCCAGTTCAGCACGCGCAGCGCGGTCTTGATCCGTTCGGGGTCGTCCTGCTTCTTCAGCAGGGTGATCGAGAAGAAGCCGCTGCCGAGGTTCCACTGGGCCAGCTGTCCGCCGGTGCGTTCGTAGGACGGCATGAGGCCGAGCTCGAAGTCGGGGTTCCCGGCGTTGTCGAGCTGGTACTGCACCCAGGCGGGGTAGCCGTCCGCGGCGTTGATCGCGACGGTCCCGGCGTTGAAGAGCTGCTTGAACGGTTGGGCCGGGTTGAAGGAGTCCGGGTGCATGACCCCGGACTTCCACATGGCGATGAGGTCGGTGACGGACTGGGCGTACTGCTCGGTCTCGTAGACGTGGGTCAGCTTGCCGCCTTCCTCGGCCCAGATGTTGGGTTCGCCGTTCATCCGCCCCAGCAGCTGGCGGGGCTGGTTGATCAGACCGAACGCCCAGCGGCGCTGCGTGGGGTCGGTGAGCGCCTGCGTGGCGTCGACGAGTTCGTCGTAGCTCTCCGGTGCGGTGGAGACACCGGCCTTGGCGAACAGGTCGGCCCGGACGAAGTGGTAGTTCGCGATGACCCCGCGCGGGACGGGGATGCCGTAGATGCCGGAGTTGTAGACCGTCGCGCGCCAGTGCCGGGTCGGGATGTTCGCGAGGTTCGGGTACTCCTTGACGGCGTCGCCGGACAGGTGGTCGGACAGGTCCGCGAACCGCTTCTCCAGCAGTTGCGGCATGTTGGGGACCGGCGGCGGGGAGCCGTTCGGCACCTGCAGGAGGTCGGGCAGGTCGTTGCCGGCGATGACGGTGGGGAACTTCTGCAGGTAGTCGGCGTTGCTGACCATCTGCAGCTGCAGGTCGACGCCGAGGCGGTCGTTCAGCCCGGCCCAGTAGCTGTTCCGGTCCGGCCCCGGCGGGACGGCGAAGTAGATGTTCGCCATCCCCGTGATGGTCTCCCCGTGCCCGGGGACGTCCTGCACCGAGCGCGGGTTGTCGGCCGGGAAGCGGCGCCACGCGGGGTCGACGCCCTGGTCGGTGCCGGGCAGGTCCGGGGTGACACCGGCGTAGGGGACGTAGGTGGGCAGGGTGGCCGTGTTCTCCCCGCTCCCGGACCCCTGACTGCCACCGCTGGAGCACCCGGTGAGTCCTCCGGCGGCGGCGAGGGCGGCGAGTCCCGACGTCCCGGCGATGAGCGAACGGCGGCTGACGGGACGGTGGGCGGGACGGTCGGGCATGGGTCCTCCTCGATCCTGGGGACGGGTGGGGGTTCTCGACGAGCGGTTCAGCCCTTGACGGCGCCGATCATCACGCCCTTGGCGAAGTGCCGCTGCAGGAACGGGTAGACCAGCAGGATGGGCACGATGGCGATGACGAGGATCGCCATCTGCAGGGGCAGTTGCGGCGGCAGGGCCTCCCCGGAGGAGACCTGGTCGCCGCCGATGGTGGTCTGGTTCACGACGTAGGTGCGCAGCACCAGTGCCATGGGCCACTTGTCGCTGGACTGGATGTAGAGCAGGGCGTTGAAGAACGCGTTCCAGTAGGCGACGGCGTAGAAGAGCCCGATGACCGCCAGGACCGCCTTCGACAGCGGCAGGACGATGCGCAGCAGGACCGTCCCCGCGCCGACCCCGTCGATCGCGGCGGACTCGAACAGCTCCTTGGGCAGCTCCTGGAAGAAGGCCCGCATGACGATGACGTTGAACGCGTTGACCAGGACGGGCAGGACGAGCGACCAGTACGAGTCGAGGAGGTGGAACTCCTTGACGACGAGGTAGCTGGGGATGAGGCCCGGGGAGAACAGCACGGCACCCAGGACGAGCATGAGCACGGGTTTGGCGCCCCACGCCCGGGGCCGGGAGAGCCAGTACGCGAGCCCGGCCGTCGCGGCGAGGGACAGCAGGGTGCCGACGACGGTGATGGTCACGGAGATGACGACCGCGCGGGTGACCACGCCCCCGGACAGGACAGCCTGGTAGGCGTCGAGGTCGACGCCCCCGGGCCACATGACCATGCCCCCGCCCGCGGCGTCGATGGTGTCCTGGTCGGCCAGGCTGGTGGCGATGACCGACCAGAACGGGACGATGACGACGGCGACCGCGAACGCCAGCACGACGAACTTCAGCGCCTGGGTGAGCGGGTGCGGCTTCTCCATCCACGGCGGCCGGCGGCCGTCCTTCGTGAACGTGCGGACGGTGTCGTCCCCGATGGTCGCGTTCTCGAGCGTGCTCACTTCTCGTACACCCCTCTCTCGCCGAAGGCGTGGGCCAGCTTGTTCGCCCCGATCACGAGCAGGACCCCGACGATCCCCTTGACCAGGCCCGCGGCCGCGGAGGTCCCCCAGTTCCCGCCGAGGATCCCGTTGTTGTAGACCCACGTGTCCAGGACCTCGCTGGCCTGCAGGCCGACCGGTCCCTGCTGCAGGAGGATCTGCTCGAACCCCACCGACAGGCTGCTGCCGAGGCGCAGGATGAGCAGCAGGACGATGAGCCCCTTGAGGGCGGGCAGCGTCACGTACCACAGGCGCTGCCGGGCACCCGCCCCGTCGACGGCGGCGGCCTCGTACTGCTCCTGGTCGATGCGGGAGATCGCGGCGAGGAACAGGATCGTCCCCCAGCCGGCGTCCTTCCAGATCACCTGGCTGGTGACGAGCGCCTTGAACAGTTCCGGGGAGCCGATGACCTGGAACATCGGCAGGTCGTGCTGGATCAGGAACGTGTTGAGCATCCCCGCGTTGCCGAGCATCTGCTGGAACAGCGCCACGACGATGACCCAGGACAGGAAGTGGGGCAGGTACAGGACGGACTGCAGGGTCCGCTTGAGGCGTTCGCCCGCCAGGCTGTTCAGCACCAGGGCGAGCGCCAGGGGCACCGGGAACACCAGGACCGTCTGGATGACCGTGAGGACGACGGTGTTCCACAACGCGTTGCGGAACTCCGGGTTCCCGTCCCAGAGGAACGAGAAGTTCTGCCAGCCCACCCAGTCGGACTCGGTGAGCCCGAGGTAGGGCTGGTAGTCCTGGAAGGCGATGACGTTGCCCAGCAGGGGGACGTAGTGGAAGACGAGCAGGGCCAGGCCACCGGGGACCCCGAGGCACACGAGCAGCGCCTGGTCCCGGGTGAGGCGGGGGCGCCGGCGGCGGACCTCCACCCCGGTGTCCCCCGCACCGCCCCGCGGGGCGGTGGCCGCGGACCTGGTGCGATCACGGGTCGACTGCGTTCTCACTGTCGGGCTCCTGCCACGTGCGGTCGGGTGGTCGAGGTGGTCGGCTAGCGCTTTCCACGGGTGCGCGGGGCACCGCGGGCGGGACGGGGCCTCAGGTGGCCGAGACCGGCCCCAGCACCTCCCGCGCCCACGCGAAGGAGATGCGGTGCGACTCCACGACGTCACCCGCGCTGGGGACGTCGACCTCGATCGTGTAGTCGCCGTCGTAGTCCTCGGGCAGGGCGGCCAGGACGGCCCCGAGGTCGAGCACGCCCCGCCCCGGTTCGGCCCACACCCGCCCGCTGCGCGACAGCGTGCGGTAGTCACCGGTGGCGTCCTGCGCGGGCAGGTGGTCGGCGTGCACGTCCTTGAGGTGGATCCCGCCGGTCCGGTCGGCGTAGCGGCGCAGGAGGGCCACCGGGTCCGCACCGGCCCAGGCCAGGTGCCCGGTGTCGGGGCCGAAACCCAGCAGGTCCGGGCCGAGGGTGTCCAGCAGCGCGGTGACCTCGCCCTCCGTCTCGAACACCCCGCCGACGTGGGAGTGGTGCAGCGGCCGGACCCCCTCGGCGAGCAGGACCTCGCACACCCGCCCGGCGAGGTCGACGGCCCGGTCGAACCGGCCCTGGTCGAACGCGGCCCCCACGGCGGGGCGCTGCATCCGCTCGGGGACGGACATCGACGACAACATCGTCCGGTCCAGTCCGAGGGCGGCCTGCTGAGCGGCGAACCGGCGGGCCCGGTCGAGCAGCTGCGGGACCTGCACCGTGTCGTCCAGCGGGCTGCTGAACAGGCCGGTGGAGGGTTCGAGGCCGAACCCGCCGAGCCAGTCCAGGTACTCCCCCGTCCCCATCCCGTCGGGCACGTCGGTCTTGACCGCCGTGAACCCGATGTCGCGCAAGGCCGAGAACGCGTCCTCGAACACCTCGCGGGTCTTGCCTGCCTGCGACCACCAGGGGATGGGGTTCGCGGCGATCCTGCGGGTCACGGGTCCTCCCGGCCGGTCACGGGCCCCGCGTCGTCGTGGCGCCCTGAGGTGCCACACCGTGCCCGGGGTCCCGGAACCGGGTCAAGATCGATCGATCAGCACTGATCGATCGATCGAAGGGCGCCGCCGGTGCGCGGTCGGGGACGTCGACGGTGGGTGCGGACGGGCGGACCCACGCCCGGTGGGGCAGCATCGCGCCCATGGACTACGTGAAACTCGGATCCTCCGGGCTGGAGGTGTCCCGCCTCGCGCTCGGCTGCATGAGCTACGGGGACCCGCACCGCGGCAACCACGCCTGGACCCTGCCCGAGGAGGACAGCGTCCCCTTCCTGCACCGCGCGCTCGACGCGGGCGTCACCTTCTTCGACACCGCCAACGTGTACTCCGACGGTTCCAGCGAGGAGATCGTCGGCAAGACCCTCCTGTCGGCCGTCCCGCGCGACCAGGTCGTCATCGCCACCAAGGTGCACGGCCGGATGCGGCCGGGCCCCAACGGCGCCGGCCTGTCGCGGCAGGCCATCCTCACCGAGATCGACGCCTCCCTGCGCCGGCTGGGAACCGACCACGTCGACCTCTACCAGATCCACCGCTTCGACCCCGCGGTACCGCTGGAGGAGACGCTGCAGGCGCTGCACGACGTCGTCCAGGCCGGCAAGGTCCGCTACCTGGGGGCGAGTTCCATGTGGGCGTGGCAGTTCGCCACGGCGCTGCACCTGCAGGAGCGGCATGGGTGGGCCCGGTTCGTCTCCATGCAGGACCACTACAACCTCCTGTACCGCGAGGAGGAGCGCGAGATGCTGCCGTTGTGCGCGGCGGAGGGGGTCGGTGTCGTCCCGTGGAGCCCGCTGGCGCGGGGGAAGCTGACGCGGGACTGGGACGAGAGCACGAACCGCTCGGAGACGGACGAGTTCGGCAAGACGTTGTACCGGGACTCCGACGCGGACGTGGTCGCGGCGCTCGCCCGCGTCGCCGAACGACGCGGCGTCCCCCGCGCGCAGGTCGCCCTCGCCTGGGTGGCGCGCAACCCCGTCGTCACCGCACCGATCGTGGGGGCGACGAAACCCCGCCACCTCGACGACGCGATCGCCGCCCTCGACCTCGTCCTCACCGAGGAGGAGGTCGCCGAGCTCGAAGGACCCTACGAACCCCACGCGGTCGCGGGGTTCTGAGGGACCCGGCCGAGCCCGGGGCCCGGCTCAGACGTCGCGGCGGGTGGTCTCGCTGCGCGTCGTGCCGGACACCGGGTCGGCCGTGGTGACGCTCGTCGTCCGCTGGTGGCGCGGACGGAACATGGCGAACTCGAGGACGACCCCCAGGACCCCGATGACCATGAGGATGACCCCGACGGTCTGCAGGTCCACCCCGGCCACGGAGTAGGTCACGGCGAAGGTCAGGATCGCCCCGACCGCCAGCAGGAAGATGCTCGTTCCCAGACGCATGGTTCGACTGTGTCGCAGCCGCCCGGCCGGCGCGAGCCGGGGGGTGGGGCGAACGGGTGACGCCCTCGCGGGCGGATCGGGGCGGGTCAGCCGCGGAACCGCTCGACCTCCTCCCCCTCGTCCGCGGGCGCCTCGAACCGGGCGAGGAACCCGTCCAGGGTCGCGGCGTCGACGGGGAACGCGGCGTTCGCGTCGAACCTCGTGCTGCGCGCGGCCAGCCGGCGCAGCAGCGTCTCCCGCGGCACGTCGAGGTGGACCAGCCGCCACCGGGCCCCGGCCCGTTCCACCTCCCCCTTGTAGCGGTCCCGGCTGGCCCGGCTCCAGAACCCGAAGTCCACGACGACGTCCCGCCGCTGCGCGAGCAGGTCGCGCAGCCGCTCCAGCAGGACGTGCTCGGCGACGTGGCTGTACTCGTCGTAGAGGTCGGGCGGGTAGTCCACGCCGTAGCGCCCGAACCGCGACCACAGCTCCTCGTCGATCGACAGCCGTTCGTACCCCTCGCGCTCCAGGTCGCGCGCGAACGTCGTCTTGCCGGCCCCGACCGTGCCGCACAGCAGGACCGCGACCGGCCGCGCCACGCTCGCCGCGCTCACGGCGCGCACTGCAGGACGGCCCGGGCGTGCGAGGCGTGCGTGACGAGGGTGGAGACCATGCCGCTGCGCAGCACGCACGCCGTCGCCTCGGCGCGGGAGCGCACGTCCCCGCACGCCATGGCCGTCACGTCCGGGGTGGCCTGCAGCTGCGCACCCGTGACCCCGATGACCCGGTCCGCGAGCGCCTGCACCTCCCGCCCGTCCCGGCCGACGAGGACGCCGGTCACCTCGGCCACGACCCCGGCAGCCGTGAGCGCTTCCTGGTCGGCGGTGCCGAGGGAGTCCAGCGCCGTGGACTCCCCCGGCCGCCAGGCGCCGATCGAGACGACGGCCTTGGTGAGCCGGTCGAGCTCGGCGAGGGCCTCGCTGATGCCCGACTGCGAGCGCAACCCCTCGGCCGTCGCCGCGTCGGGCACCGCGAGCGGGGCGTAGAACGTCGTCGCCGACGACCGGGTCGCCTCGGCCGCCCGCCGCACGAGGTCGACCGCGCTGCCCTCGACGTCGGGGCGGGGCAGGGCGCCGGCGAGCTGGACGAAGCGGCACCCCAGGTCCGCGGCGAGCGCGTCGGTGAGCAGCGAGATCGTCCGTCCCCAGGCCAGCCCCACGACGTCGTCGGCGGTGACGCTCTCCTCCAGCAGCCCCGCGGTGAACTCGGCGACGGTGCGCCGCTGCCCCGCGAGGGACTCCTCCCCGGTCCTGACGACGTAGGCCGCGCGCAGGCCGTGGGCCGCCCGCAGCGCCTCGGCCAGCTCACCGTCCAGCGAGCTCGGGGCGAGCACCTGGATCTGCACCAGACCGGAGTCCTGGGCCTGCGTCAGCAGGCGCGCCACCTTGAACCGGCTGATGCCGAGCTGCCGGGCGATCTCGACCTTGGTCCGTCCCTCGACGAAGAAGCGGCGGGCGGCGTCGGCGGCCAGGGCCTGCGCCCCCAGCGACGGACGACCGGTGGTGCCGGTGCGGGGTGTGGTCCTCGGCATCGCAGCTCCTGGGAGGTCTGGGGTCGTCCACCTCGTCCACGGGTGCGGCGGACGGGTCGACGGGTACCCGGTTGACAGCCATCGTCCACCCGGGCACCATCGTCACAGCTGAGACTAGCCCGCTCAGATGAGCGGAAGCAACGCCGGCCCCGCCGGCGAACAGCCCGGGCGCGGGCTTCGACTGCACCTGTCGACGGAGACACTGGAGAGATCACGATGGTTGGACGTCACGGCACCCCCCGACCCACCACCCTTCCCGGGTCGAGCTCGCGCGTCAGCCGCCGAGCCGCCCTCGGCGGTGCGGCCGGTCTCGGTGGAGCCGCCTTCCTCGGCGCCTGCTCGGGCGCCGGCGGGGGCGGGGGAGCAGGCGGTGGGGGCGGTGGGGGCGGCGACGACACGACCGTCAACGTCATCATGGTCAACAACCCGCAGATGGTGGACCTGCAGAAGCTGACCGCCGACAACTTCACCAGGGACACCGGCATCACCGTGAACTACACGGTCCTGCCCGAGAACGACGTGCGCGACAAGATCAGCCAGGAGTTCTCCAGCCAGGCCGGCCAGTACGACGTGGCCTCGATCTCGAACTACGAGGTCCCGTTCTACTCCCAGAACAACTGGCTGGCGCCGCTGGACGACTACATCTCCTCCGACTCCGCCTTCGACCAGTCCGACATCATCAAGCCGCTGGCCACGGCCCTGACCGGCGAGGACGGCAAGGTCTACGCCGAGCCGTTCTACGGCGAGTCGTCCTTCCTCATGTACCGCAAGGACGTCTTCGAGTCCCAGGGCCTGACGATGCCGGACAAGCCGACCTGGGCCGAGGTCGCCGACTTCGCCGCCCGGCTCGACGGCGCCGTGCCGAACATGAAGGGGATCGCCCTGCGCGGGCTCCCCGGCTGGGGCCAGGTCTTCGCCCCCTTGACGACCGTCGTCAACACCTTCGGCGGCACCTGGTTCGACGAGGACTGGACCGCCCGGGTCAACGCCCCCGAGTTCGTCGAGGCGACGAAGTTCTACGTCGACCTCGTGCGTGCTCACGGCGAGAACGGCGCGCCCCAGGCCGGGTTCACCGAGTGCCTCAACGGCATGACCCAGTCCCAGGTCGCCATGTGGTACGACGCGACCTCGGCCGCGGGGTCGCTGGACGGGGAGGGCTCTCCCGTGGCCGGCAAGATCGGCTACGCGGCCGCACCGGTCGACGAGACCGACTCCTCCGGGTGGCTGTACACCTGGGCGTGGGGGGTCCAGAACGCCTCCCGGCGCAAGGACAACGCCTGGAAGTTCATCGCCTGGGCCTCCAGCAAGGAGTACGAGGAGCTCGTGGGCCAGCAGATCGGCTGGGCCAGCGCGCCGGCCGGGAAGCGCAACTCCCTCTACGAGAACGCCGACTACCAGCAGGCGGCGGCCCCCTTCTACGAGGAGACCCAGACCGCCATCAACTCCGCCGACCCGGAGAACCCGGGCCTGCAGCCCCGCCCGGCGCCCGGCATCCAGTTCGTCGCCATCCCCGAGTTCGCCGACCTCGGCACGCAGGTGTCGCAGTTCATCTCCTCGGCCATCGCGGGACAGATGAGCGTCGAGGACGCCTGCGACCAGGGACAGACCCTGGCCACGCAGCTCGTCAGCGACAAGTACCGGAAGTGACCGCCACCGCAGCCTCCGGCCCCGCCGGAGGCTGCGGTCGCGCGCCGCACCTGACCCCCTGTCACCCCCTGGACCCGTCGGTTCCCCGAACGCGGAGGACGTCCCTTCCATGAGTGCCAGCACCGCCTCCCACCAGACGAAGGTCGGTCCCGACCGGCCTCAGCGCAGAGCGGGCTCGGCGCGCAACGCCGCCGACTGGGCCCGCCGCGCCCCCCTGATGCCGGCCCTGCTGTTCGTGATCGTCGCGACGCAGCTGCCGTTCCTGGCGACCATCGTCATCTCGTTCATGAACTGGAACTCCTACTACCCGCAGGACCGCGGTTTCGGGGGCTTCGACAACTACGTGGCGGTCTTCTCCAACGCCCAGCTGCGGCAGTCCGTCGTGAACACCCTCGTCCTCACGGTGACGGTGGTCCTGGTGAGCCTGGTGCTCGGCATGTTCATCGCCCTGCTGCTGGACCGCAAGTTCCTCGGCCGCGGCGCCGTCCGCACGATGATGATCGCACCGTTCCTCGTCGTCCCGATCGCCGCGGCCCTGCTGTGGAAGCACGCCCTGTTCAACCCGAACTACGGCCTGCTCAACGGCACCGTCAACGCCGTGTGGAAGCTGTTCGGGTCCGACGCCGCACCGCAGATCGACTGGATCTCCACCGCGCCGAAGATCGCGATCGAGGTCTCCCTCATCTGGCAGTGGACGCCCTTCATGATGCTCATCCTGCTGGCCGGTCTGCAGTCCAAGCCGGCCGACGCCGAGGAGGCGGCCCGGATGGACGGGGCCACGGGCTTCCAGATCTTCCGCTACCTCACGTTCCCGCACCTGCGGCAGTACCTCGAACTGGGCGGCCTGCTCGGCGCCATCTACATCGTCCAGAACTTCGACGCCGTCTTCACCATCACCGCCGGCGGCCTGGGGACCGCGAACCTGCCGTACACGATCTACCAGACCGTCTTCTCGGCCCACGACTACGGCCTGGCCTCGGCCATGGGCGTCGTGACGGTCATCGCCACCATCATCATCGCGACCTTCGCCCTGCGCGTGGTCTCGAGCATGTTCAAGCAGGAGGTCGGCCGGTGAGCACCATCTCGAACGCGGGGGTCGCGAGCACCCGCCCGGGCCAGCACGTGCCCACCACCCGCAAGGAACGCCGCGCCCGCGAGCTGAACCGCAGCAAGCCCGTCTGGGGCCTCCTCGCCTGGATCGTCGGGATCCTGTTCGTCCTGCCGGTGCTGTGGATGGTCCTGACCTCCCTGCACTCCGAACCCGACGCCGCGACGAACCCGCCGTCCATCGCGGCCGGGCTCACCCTCGACGGGTACCGCTCCTTCCTGTCCGCCCAGCCGGTCGCCCCGCTGCTGAACTCGGCGATGGCCTCGATCATCTCGACCGTCCTGGTCCTGTGCCTGGCCATCCCCGCCGCCTTCGCCCTGTCCATCCGGCCCGTCCGCAAGTGGACCGACGTCATGTTCTTCTTCCTCTCGACGAAGTTCATGCCGCTGGTGGCCGGGCTGCTGCCGCTGTACCTGTTCGCCACGCGGACGGGCCTGCTGGACAACATCTGGCTGCTGGTCCTGCTCTACACCGCGATGAACCTGCCGATCGCGGTGTGGATGATGCAGTCCTTCCTGGCCGAGGTCCCCGGTGAGATGCTGGAGGCGGCCTCGATCGACGGCGCGGGCCTCGTCCGGATGCTGTGGTCGATCGTGCGACCGGTCGCCATGCCCGGTGTCGCCGCGACCGCCCTCATCTGCTTCATCTTCAGCTGGAACGAGCTGCTGCTGGCCCGCACCCTCACGGCCACCGTGGCCGGGACCGCCCCGGTGTTCCTCACCGGCTTCGTCACCAGCCAGGGCCTGTTCCTGGCCCAGCTGTGCGCCGCGGCGACCGTCATCTCCCTGCCCGTGCTCGTGGCCGGTTTCGCCGCGCAGGACAAGCTGGTGCAGGGTCTGTCCCTGGGCGCGGTCAAGTGAGCCGTGCCGACCTGCCCGACCCGCCCGACCTCGCCGACCTCCGGGAGTCGACCGTGAGCCTGCCCCTGACCGCTGAGAACCTCGACCGGATCGGTCGCGACGTGCCCGTCCCGACCTACGACCGGACGCGGGTGACACCGGGGATCGTCCACCTCGGGGTCGGTGGGTTCCACCGGGCCCACCAGGCCATGTACCTGGACCGGTTGATGAACGCCGGCGAGGCGATGGACTGGGGCATCCGCGGCATCGGCGTCCTGCCGCACGACGCCCGGATGAAGGAGGTCATGGAGGCCCAGGACGGGCTGTACACGCTCGTCCTGAAGGACCCCGACGGCTCGCGCGAACCGCGCGTCATCGGGTCCGTCCTGGACTTCCTGCACGCCCCCGCCGACCCCGACGCCGCCGTCGAGGCGATGGCCGACCCGCGCATCCGCATCGTCTCCCTCACCGTCACCGAGGGCGGGTACAACATCGACGCCGTCACCGGGGACTTCGTCCTCGACGAGCCCGGGGTGGCCGCCGACCTCGCCGACGGCGCCGTCCCGCGCACGACGTTCGGCCTGGTGATCGAGGCCCTGCGCCGCCGCCGCGACCGGGGCGTGCCCCCGTTCACCGTCATGTCCTGCGACAACGTGCAGGGCAACGGTCACGTGGCGCACAAGGTCTTCGTCGCCTTCGCCACGGCCAAGGACGCCGAGCTGGGCGCCTGGGTCGACGCGAACGTGCGGTTCCCCAACTGCATGGTCGACCGGATCACCCCGGGCACGACCGACGACGACCGCGCCGAGGTCCGCGAGCGGTTCGGCATCGAGGACGCCTGGCCCGTCGTGTGCGAACCGTTCGTGCAGTGGGTCCTGGAGGACGACTTCGGCCTGGGACGCCCGCCCTACGAGGACGCCGGCGTCCAGGTCGTCGAGGACGTCGAGCCCTACGAGCTGATGAAGCTGCGGCTGCTCAACGCCAGCCACCAGGCGCTGTGCTACTTCGGCCACCTCGCCGGGTACCGCCTCGTGCACGAGGTGGCGCAGGACCCCCTGTTCGCGCGGTTCCTGCTGCAGTACATGGAGCGGGAGGGGTCCCCGACCCTGCCGCCGGTCCCGGGCATCGACCTCGACGCCTACCGGCACGAGCTGGTCCACCGGTTCTCCAACGGCGAGGTCCGCGACACCGTCGCCCGGCTGTGCAACGAGAGCTCGGACCGCATCCCGAAGTGGCTCCTGCCGGTGATCCGCGAGCAGCTCGCCGCCGGCGGGGAGTTCTTCCGCGCCGCCGCCGTCGTCGCGAGCTGGGCGCGCTACGCCGAGGGCGTCGACGAGCAGGGTGAGCCCATCGAGGTCTGCGACCGCATCGCCGACCGCCTCCTCGCCACGGCCCGGCGCAACCGGGAGGAGCCGACGGCCTTCATCGCCGACAGGTCCCTGTTCGGCGACCTCGTCGACGACGAGGCGTTCGTCGCGGAGTACACCGCCGCGCTCGCGTCCCTGCACGCCAAGGGGGCCCGCGCGACGCTGGAGGACCTCGTCGCCCGCTGAGGCGCGCAGCCGTCCGCGGGGTCAGTCGGGGGCGCTCGAGCGCCAGGCGGTGACCGCGAGCAGCAGGACGGCGCACTGCCCGGGGACGGTGACGTCCAGCCCCGTGCACTCGGTGAGGCGGCGCAACCGGTTCAGCACGGTGTTGCGGTGGCAGAACGCCCGGTCGGCCGTCAGCGCCACCGAACCCGTGGCGCAGTACACGTCGAACGTCTCCAGCAGGCGGTCCCGTTCGGGAGCGGGCAGGTCGAGCAGGTCGTGCAGGACGTCGGCGGCCACGTCCGTGCGGATCGCGCCCAGGGACTGGGCCGCCACGGCCAGCGCCACCTCGGCCGGGCGCGTCGGACCGGTCACCTCCGGCGGGAGCACCGACGCGACGCGTTCGGCCACCCGCACCACCTGCGGCACCCGGGCCAGACCGTGCGCCAGGGGGCCGACACCGCACGCGACGTCCCGCAACGCCGCGGGCGCGCTCGCGCGACCGTGCCCGGCTCCGGGCTGCGCGCCCGTCTCGCGCGGCCACGTGCCCCGCGGCCGGTGCGCCAGCACGACGGTCCCCCCGCGCCACTCGTGCCCGTGCAGGCCGTGGCCGTGCAGCACCGCCCGGGCCTCGGGACCGGCGTCGGGTCGCGCCGGCACGAAGGCGCAGAACACGTCGTCGTCGACGCCGGCCCCCAGCACGGCGGCGGCCCGGGCGAGCAACCCCTCGTCGCGACCGTCGGAGTCCAGAAAGGCCTCCACGATCCGCCGCCGGTCCCGGTCCCGCGCGTAGGCGAGAGCGGTGGCCGCCTCGTGGTAGCCGACCTGCACGTCCGCGGAGTGCTCCTCGACCGCCTGCCACAACTGCACCGGCAGGGTGACCGCGCCCACCAGGGCCTCCGGCGGCAGCCGCTCGGCCAGTTCCTCCCAGACGACGCGGAAGTGCAACCGGGTGCCGGTGGTGACGGCCGCCAGGGGCACGTCGAGGTGGGCGCGGTGGCGGCCCAGGTCGCGCGACCGCTCCAGCAGGCGGTCCGGGACGGGCAGGTCGGCCAGGCGCCGCAGCACCCGCTCGTAGGTGTTGACGCCGTCCACGTGCAGCCGGGGCAGGTCGACGGCCCCGTCGGAGTAGGGCACCACCTCGCACAGCAGGGTCACGAACCGGGCCGCCAGGGCGTCGACGTCCCCCAGGAGTTCGAGCAGCACCGACCGGAGGGTCGCGGTGTCGGCGGCCGTTGCGAACATGTTTCCGGCGTTGTGCACGTGCACAGCCTAACCGGGTCAAGCCGCGCTGAGATGTTCTTGTGAGGCGGGTCCGAGCGCGAAATCCTGCACGTCACCGGCTCACCGCCGGTCCCCCACGGGAAGGAACCCCTGCAGATGACCACGGTGCGCGTCGCCCTCGTCCAGGCGGCCTGGACGGGTGACAAGGAGAGCATGATCGAGGCGCACGAGGGGTACGCCCGCGAGGCGGCCGCCGCCGGCGCGCAGCTCGTCTGCTTCCAGGAACTCTTCTACGGGCCCTACTTCGGCATCACCCAGGACAGCAAGTACTACGACTACGCCGAGTCCGTCCCCGGCCCCACCGTCGCCAGGTTCCAGGCCCTCGCCGCCGAGCTCGGCATCGTCATGGTGCTGCCCGTCTACGAGGAGGAACAACCCGGCGTCCTCTACAACACCGCAGCCGTCGTCGACTCCGACGGCCGTTACCTCGGCAAGTACCGCAAGCACCACATCCCGCACCTGGACCGGTTCTGGGAGAAGTTCTACTTCCGGCCCGGGAACCTGGGGTACCCCGTGTTCGAGACCTCGGTGGGCAAGGTCGGCGTCTACATCTGCTACGACCGGCACTTCCCCGAGGGCTGGCGCGCGCTCGGCCTGGCCGGCGCCGAGATCGTCTTCAACCCCAACGCCTCCAAGCCCTCCCTCTCCAACCGCCTGTGGGAACTGGAGCAGCCGACGGCGGCCGCCGCGAACGGGTACTTCGTGGCCGTCCCGAACCGGGTGGGCGCCGAGACGGGTGAGTACGGGGACGACGCCGTCCCCTTCTACGGCACGAGCTACATCGCCGACCCGATGGGGAACTTCGTCGGCGAGAAGGCGAGCAGCGAGAACCCCGAACTCCTCGTCCGGGACCTGGACATGGACCTCATCCGCCGGGCCCGCACCGACTGGCAGTTCTACCGCGACCGCCGGCCGGACTCCTACGGCGACCTGGTGCGGCCGTGAGCACCGCGCGCCGGACCCTCATCACCGGCGGCGACCTCGTCTCCACCACCTCCACCACCCCCACCGACGTCCTCGTCGAGGGCGAACGCGTCGTGGCCCTGCTCGCCCCCGGGACGCAGATCGCGGCGGAGGACCGCATCGACGCCACGGGGTGCTACGTCCTGCCGGGCGGGGTCGACGTCCACACGCACATGGAGATGCCGTTCGGGGGTACGGAGGCCAGCGACACGTTCGAGACCGGGACGCGGGCCGCGGCGTTCGGCGGGACGACCACCGTCGTCGACTTCGTCGTGCAGCGCACCGGCGAGGTCGTCGAACGCGCCCTGGAGACCTGGCACGCCAAGGCCGCCGGGAACAGCGCGGTGGACTACGGGTTCCACATGATCCTCGGCGGGGTCGACGAGGACTCGCTCACGGCGATGGACTCGCTCGTGGCGCACGAGGGCATCACGAGCTTCAAGCTGTTCATGGCCTACCCCGGGGTCTTCTACTCCGACGACGGCCAGATCCTGCGGGCGATGCAGCGCGCGACCGACAACGGCGCGACGATCATGATGCACGCCGAGAACGGCATCGCGATCGACGTCCTGGTCCAGCAGGCCCTGGCCGCAGGGAACACCGACCCGGTCTTCCACGGCCTGACCCGGCCGGCCGAGCTGGAGGCCGAGGCGGTCAACCGGGCGATCGCGCTGGCCGCGGTGGCCGGGGGGACCCCCCTCTACGTCGTGCACGTCTCGGCCTCCCAGGCCCTGGCCCGCATCGCCGCCGAGCGCACCGCGGGAGCCAACGTCTTCGCCGAGACCTGCCCGCAGTACCTGTACCTGACGCTGGAGGACCACCTCGGCGCCGGCGGCCCGGGCAGCTTCGAGGGCGCCAAGTACGCGTGCTCGACCCCGTTGCGGTCCAAGCACGAACGGCACGCCGCCGACCTGTGGCAGGGTCTGCGCACCGACGACCTGGCCGTGGTCTCCACCGACCACTGCCCCTTCTGCTTCAACGACCAGAAGCAGCTCGGGGTGGGGGACTTCTCCAAGATCCCCAACGGCATGGGCGGGGTCGAGCACCGCCTCGACCTCGTCCACCAGGGGGTCGTCGACGGGCACCTGTCGCTGCAGCGCTGGGTCGAGACCTGCTCCACCACCCCGGCCCGCATGTTCGGCATGTACCCCCGCAAGGGCGCGATCGCCCCCGGGTCCGACGCCGACATCGTCGTCTACGACCCGAGCGCGACCACGCGCATCTCCGCCCGGACCCACCACATGAACATCGACTACTCCGCGTTCGAGGGTTTCGAGCTGACCGGCGGGGTCCGCACCGTGCTGTCCCGCGGACGCACGATCGTCGACCGCGGGACCTACCTCGGCTCGCCCTCCCACGGGCAGTTCGTCCGTCGCGGCCTGTCCCAGTACCTGCGCTGAAAGGGTTCTCCATGGATTTCGGCGTCGTCCTGCAGACCACTCCCCCGGCCTCGCGCGTGGTGGAACTGGCCAGGGTGGCGGAGACCTACGGGTTCTCCCACGTCTGGACCTTCGACTCCCACGTCCTGTGGGAGGAACCGTACGTCGTGCACTCGGCGATCCTGCAGGCCACCCGCAAGGTCGTCGTCGGCCCGATGGTCACCAACCCCGTCACGCGCGAGTGGTCGGTGACGGCCTCGACCTGCGCCACGCTCAACGAGATGTACGGCCCGCGCACCGTCTGCGGCATCGGCCGCGGCGACTCCGCCGTCCGCACGCTGTCCGGCAAGCCGACGACCCTGGCGACCCTGCGCGAGTCCGTGCACGTCATCCGGGAACTGGCCAACGGCCGCCCCGTGGAGCACCGCGGGCAGACCGTCCGGCTGCCCTGGGCGGTCGACCACGGGCCCCGGCACCAGACCGAGGTGTGGGTCGCCGCCTACGGCCCCAAGGCGTTGCAGCTCACCGGGGAGGTCGCCGACGGGTTCATCCTGCAACTGGCCGACCCCGACATCGCGGCCTGGACCATCCGCAGCGTCCGCGAGGCCGCCGAACGCGCCGGCCGGGACCCGGCCGCGGTGAAGGTGTGCGTCGCGGCGCCGGCCTACGTCACCGACGGGTCGGGCGAGCAGCAGGCCCACGCCCGCGAGCAGTGCCGGTGGTTCGGCGGGATGGTCGGCAACCACGTCGCCGACATCGTCGAACGCTACGGGTCCGACTCCGCCGTCCCGCAGGCCCTGACGGACTACGTCAAGGACCGCCGGGGGTACGACTACAACGAGCACGGCCGCGCCGGCAACACCCACGCGGCCTTCGTCCCCGACGACATCGTCGACCGGTTCTGCCTGCTCGGCACCGCCCAGGACCACCTCGCCCGGCTGGAGCAGCTGCGCGACCTCGGGGTCGACCAGTTCGCGCTGTACCTGCAGCACGACGCCAAGGACCAGACCCTGCGCACCTACGGCGACGTCGTCCTGCCGGCCATGACCAGCCGCGCCACGGCCGTGTCGTGACCGAGCTGCTGGCGACCGCCCGGGCCGAACGGGCCGCGCCCGTGCCCGGGGCGCCCGCCGGTCGGCTCGCCACCGCCCTGCGCCGGGGCGCGATGGCCCTGGTCGGGGTGGCGGTGCTGGTCCTGGTGTGGGAGCTGTACCGGGCGCTCGGCCCGGTGCAGGGGGTGCAGGTCGGCGGCGAGCGCCTGCTCCCGCGCGCCGACCCGCGCTCCATGCCCGGCGTGGTGGAGGTCCTGCGCACCCTGGGCCGACCGGAGGTGTCCCTGCCCGGGTCGCGGACCGTCGGGGTCGCGGTGCTCGCCGCGGCGGGCGGGACCCTGCTGATGGCCGCGGGCGGGTGGGTGCTCGGGTCGGTCGTGGGCATCGGGCTGGCCGTCCTGATGCAGCGGTTCCGCCTGGTCGAGCGCGGGCTGCTCCCCTACGTCGTGCTGAGCCAGACGGTGCCCGTCATCGCCATCGCCCCCCTCGTGGCCGGGTGGGGCGGGCGTCTGCAGCTCACCCCGGCGCTGTCGTGGCAACCGTGGATGTCCGTCGTGGTCCTGTCCGCCTACCTGGCGTTCTGCCCGGTGGCGGTGGGGATGCTGCGCGGGCTGCACGCCACCACGGGCATCGCCCGGGAGCTGTTCCGCAGCTTCGCCGCCACGGGCCGGCAGACGCTGCTCGGCCTGCGGTTCCCCGCCAGCCTGCCCTTCCTGGCCCCCGCCCTGCGGCTGGCCGCCGCGCAGGCCGTCGTCGGCGCGATCGTGGCCGAGATCTCCACCGGCACCCGGGGCGGGATCGGACGGCTCGTCCTGCAGTACGCCCAGCAGGCCACGTCCGCGCCGGGGCGGTTGTACGCGGCGATCCTGGGCGCCGCCCTGCTGGGGCTGCTGGCCTCGGCCCTCGTCGCCTCGCTCGTCGCCGTGCTCGGCGTCCTCGTCCACCGTTCGGGAGGTCCGCGATGACGACCCACCCACCGGCCCCCGCGGTGCGCGTCGCGGGGCTGCACCAGCGCTTCGGCACCGCCCACGGCGACGTGCACGCGCTGTCCGGCATCGACCTGGACATCGCCCCCGGGGCGTTCGTCTCCCTCATCGGCCCGTCCGGCTGCGGGAAGTCGACCCTGCTGCGCTGCATCGCCGACCTGGTCCAGCCGACCGCCGGGTCCGTCGAGGTCGGCGGGCGCAGCGCCCACGAGGCCCGGCTGGCCCACCACTACGGCATCGCGTTCCAGCAGGCCGGCCTGCTGGAGTGGCGCACCGTCCAGCGCAACGTCGAACTGCCGCTGGAACTGCACGGCGTCGGCCGGCGCGAACGCGCCGAGCGGGCCCGCCAGCTCCTGGGCCTCGTGGGGCTGTCCGACGTCGCCCGGATGCGCCCCTCGGAACTGTCCGGCGGGATGCAGCAACGGGTCGCGATCGCCCGGTCGCTGGCGGAGGAACCGCCGCTGCTGCTCATGGACGAACCGTTCGGCGCGCTCGACGAGATGACCAGGGAACGCCTGCAGGCCGAACTCCTGGCCATCCGCGCCCGCACCGGCACCACGGTGGTGTTCGTCACCCACTCGATCTCCGAGGCCGTGTTCCTGTCCACCCAGGTCGTCGTCATGTCGGCCCGGCCGGGGCGCGTCGTCCGCGTCGTCGACGTGGACCTGCCCGACCGGGCGGAGGCGACGCGGGAGGACCCGGCCTTCTTCGCGGCCATCACCGACGTCCGGGAGGCGTTGCGCGGGGGGACGGCCCGCACCCCGGCCCTGGGCGGGGAGGACCGGTGACCCGGGGGAACCGGCTGCAGGTCCTGCTGCCGCCGGTGCTGGTCGGTGTCAGCGCACTCCTGCTGTGGCAGCTCGTCGTCGTCGCCGGGCGGATCGCGACGTTCGTGCTGCCCTCCCCCACGGCCATCGCCTCCGCCCTGGGCACGGTCGCGGGGGACGTGGCGCAGGCCGCGGTGGCCACCGGCACGACGGCGGTGACGGGGCTGGTCGCCGGCTCCTGCGCCGGCGTCCTCGCCGCCGTCCTGGCGGCCCGGTTCCGCCTCCTGGACGAGGTCCTGTCGCCGTTGTCGGCCGCGGCGAACGCGATGCCCATCATCGCGCTCGCCCCCGTGTTCAACGCGATGTTCGGTTCGACCAGTCCCGTGCCCCGCCGCCTCGTCGTCGCCGTGGCCGTGTTCTTCCCCCTGTTCGTCAACACCGCCCGCGGTCTGCGGCGCATCGACCCCGTGCACGCCGACCTGATGCGGTCCCTGGCCGTGTCGGGGTGGACCGTCACCCGGTACGTCCGCCTCCCCGGTGCCGTCCCGTTCGTGTTCACCGGCCTGCGGTTGGCCTCGTCCCTCAGCGTCATCGCCGCGGTCGTCGCCGAGTACTTCGGCGGCCGCCAGGACGGTCTGGGCTCGCGCATCACCTCCGCCGCCAGCGCCACCGCCTACCCGCGGGCCTGGTCCTACGTCCTGGGGGCCGTCGCCCTGGGGTTGTTGTTCTACCTCGCCGCTCTGCTGCTGGAACGTCTCCTGTCTCCCACCCTCCGGAGGACCCGATGACCCACCACCCCACCCGTCGAGCGGCCCTCGCCGGCGCCGCCGCGACCCTCGGCCTGGCCGCCTGCGGGAGCGCCGACCAGGAGACGTCCTCCGGCGGGGCCGGTGGTTCCGGCGGCTCGGGGGGAACGCCGGTGAAGCTGCAGCTGCAGTGGGTGACGCAAGGTCAGTTCGCGGGGTACTTCGCCGCCGTGGACCAGGGTTTCTACCGCGAGGAGGGTCTGGACGTCCAGATCCTCGAAGGCGGCTCCGACATCGTCCCGCAGACCGTCCTGGCCCAGGGCCAGGCCGACTACGCCATCGCGTGGGTCCCCAAGGCCCTGGCCTCCCGGGAGCAGGGTGCCGCCATCACCAACGTCGCCCAGGTGTTCCAGCGGTCGGGCACCCTGCAGGTCTCCTTCGCCTCCGCCGGCATCACCGACGTCGCGGGGTTGCGGGGCAAGAAGGTGGGCAACTGGGGGTTCGGCAACGAGTACGAGCTGTTCGCCGCGATGACGGCCGCGGGGCTCGACCCGAGCTCGGACGTGGTGCTCGTGCAGCAGCAGTTCGACATGCTGGGACTGCTGCAGGGCGACATCGACGCCGCGCAGGCCATGACGTACAACGAGTACGCCCAGCTCCTGGAGGCGACGAACCCGGAGACGGGCGAGCAGTACACCGCCGGGGACTTCACGGTGCTGGACTGGAACGAGGTGGGCACCGCCATGCTGCAGGACGCCGTGTGGGCCAGCACGGACAGGCTCGCCGACACGGCCTACCAGGAGCAGACGGTGAAGTTCCTCAAGGGTTCGATCAGGGGCTGGGCCTTCGCGCGGGACAACCCCGAGCAGGCGCGCGACATCGTCGTGGCGCAGGGGTCGACCCTGGGCGCCAGCCACCAGCTGTGGCAGGTCAACGAGGTGAACAAGCTCGTGTGGCCCGCAGCCGGCGGCGCCGGCCTGATCGACGAGGCGGCCTGGCAGCGGACGGTCCAGATCGCCCGGGACACCCGCAACGCCGAGGGTCAGACGGTCATCACCACCGAACCCGACGACGCGGCGTGGACCAACGACCACGTCCAGCGCGCCCTCGACGAGCTGTCCGCCGACGGGGTCGACGTGACGGGGACGGGGTTCAGCCCCCGGACCGTCACCCTGGAACCCGGCGGCGCCTGACCCCGCCCGCCCCCCTGACCGGGCCGGGGCGGGCAGCGCGCACGACCCACGGGGACCCGACGCCGCGAGCGGCGTGGTGCCGGGTCCCCGACGCCGTCGGCGCCTGCTCCACGCCCTCTACCATGACCCCATGGCTTCCAAGGTGGTCCCCGCACGGGGCATGCGCGACGTCCTGCCGGTCGAGAAGGCTCGCCGGGAGCACGCCCTGCACGTCATCCGCGCGGTCTACCGCTCGTTCGGCTTCGACGAGGTCGAGACGCCCGCCCTGGAGGACCTGTCGCGGATGGAGTCCGGGCAGGGGGGCGAGAACGAGAAGATGCTCTTCAAGGTACTGCGCCGCGGCCTGGCCGCCGACGAACCCGTGCTGCCCGCGGACGCGGCCGACCTGGCCCTGCGCTTCGACCTCACCGTCCCCCTCTCGCGCTACGTCGCCTCCAACGCCGGTGCGCTGCGGATGCCGTTCAAGGCGTTGCAGATCGGTCCGGTGTGGCGGGCCGAACGGCCGCAGAAGGGCCGCTACCGCCAGTTCGTCCAGTGCGACATCGACATCCTCGGGGAGGCGGGCAGCCTGGCCGAGGTCGAACTCGTCACGGCCACCCACACCGCCCTCACCCGGCTCGGGCTCACCGGCACGACGCTGCGGCTCAACGACCGCGGCGTCCTCACCGGGCTGCTGACCGGGTGCGGGTTCGCCGAGGCCGACCACGGCAGCGTCCTCATCACCGTGGACAAGAACGACAAGGTCGGGCTCGACGGCGTGCTCGCCGAACTGCGGTCCAAGGGTTTCGGCGAGGAACCCGTCGGGGCGCTGGAGAAGGCCCTCACCGACCTCCTGCCGCTGCGGGACGTGGCCCGGTTGGGGGACGGCGCCCTGCCGGACGCGGTCCCCGCCGCCTCGATCACGCGGTTGCAGGAGATCGCGGCGGCCGTCGCGATCGCGGCCCCGGACCTCGACGTGCAGTTCGACGTCACGCTCGTGCGCGGCATGGGCTACTACACCGGCCCGATCTTCGAGATGTCCCTGCCGGGCGGGGGTTCCTCGATCGCCGGGGGCGGGCGCTACGACGGCATGGTCGGCCGGTTCACCGGCCGGGACGTGCCGGCGGCGGGTTTCTCGATCGGGTTCGAGCGCATCATCGACGAGGTCTCGCTGCCGGCGGACGCGGCCCCCGCGGTGGCGCTGGTGCACCCCGCCGGCGTCGAGGCGGGCGAACTACTGCGCAAGCAGCGTGAGCTGCAGGCCGGTGGCGCCCGCGTCGTGCTGGTCAGGCAGGCCAAGCGGATGCAGCCGCTGTTCGACGCCTTGGTCACCGAGGGCTACTCCCAGGTCGTGCGGGCCCGGGTGGAGGAGGGTCGGCTGACGTTCTCCGACCCCTCCCCCCTGACCGCCGGCTGATCACGACCGGCTCCCGGGTCCTGGCCGTCACTGCGGCCGGGGCCCGTCGAGGTGCTCGCTGAAGAAGGCGAACACCTCGGGCATGGCGGCCTTGAAGGACGTCGTGAGGTGCTTCCCCCCGTCCTGCAGGAACACCTGGGCCGTCGACGGGGGACGCACGAGCCCCGAGAACCGCTTCGCCTGCGCGACGTCCTCGGGACTGGCGGTCCCCGCGACGAGGAGCCAGGCCAGCGTGCCCGCGAACGTCGGCGCCAGCGCCGTCGGGTACTGCGCGAGCGTCGCGGTGTCCCAGTGCGGCAGCTCGGTCTCCATGTCGAAGTACCCGGCGATGCTCACGACGGCCCCGTACTCGCCGGGTTCGCGCAGCGCGATGGCGGCCGCGCAGTAGGCACCGGACGACGCACCGGCCGTGCCCCAGCCCTTCCCGGGGGGCAGCACGCGGAAGTCGTGCTGCACCATCGCCGGGACGTCGGTGTCGAGGAAGGTGCCGACCTTCGGCTGGCCCGGGAGGTCGGTGCACTCGGTGTCCACGTTCTTGGAGACCTGCATCTCCGGCATGACGAAGACGAACGGCAGCACCGACCCGTCGCGCGAGGCGGAGTCCACGACCTCCTGCGCCGAGTAGGACCGGTCGGTCCAGTTGTTGTACGTGGCGCCGTCGCCCCCCGGGTACAGGAACAGCACCGGGAAGTCCTGGTGGGCGTACGCGGGGTCGTCGTACTGCGGGGGTGTCCAGACCCACACCTTCATCGTCACGCCGGAGGCCGCGCCGTGCAGCGTCGTCTCCAGGACGTTCTCGGCACCGAAGTCGACGGTCTTGAACCGCTGCTCGTCAGCGGTGTGCGTCCGCGTCGCGGTGGGGGTCGCGGTGGGGGTCGCGGACGACGGCGACCCGCCCCGGGGCGGCGGGGTCCGGTCGTCGGGGCCCTGCCCGGAACAACCGGCGACGAGGAGGGCGGCGGCGAGCAGGGCCGCGAGCACGGGGAACGGACGGAACCTCACGCGACCGATGGTCCCTTCCGCCCGCCACGGCCGGACCCGACCGCACCGACCTGCACGGTTCCCCCACCGGCCCCCCGCGAAGCGTTCCGCGGGGGGACCGGACGGGCTCACGCGGGGGTGAGCCGGGCGGCCGGCGCGCCCTGCCGCGTCGCGGCGAGGGTCAGCTCCGCACGCTCCTCGAGGGCCTCGTCCTGCGAGGAGCGGACCTCGCGCGCCTGGAGGAAACCGCGCAACCGGCCCGGGTCGTCGGTGATGATCCCGTCGACCCGGTGCCGCAGCAGGTCCACCCACAGCCGGGGTTCGTCCACCGTCCACGGGTACGTCGCCACACCCGCCGCGTGGTACTCGGCCACGACGTGGGGGCTGGCCACGAGACCGGCCACGTGGGGGTTGACCGCGACGACCCCGAGCTCGGCGACCACCTCCTGCGCCGCGGCGAGCGTCTGCCCGGCCGGCGTCGACAACGCCGTGAACGGGTCGTGCGCGAGGTCGCCGAACGACGCCGCCACGTCCTGCGCCGCGGCGCGGGCCCCGGGGTGCAGGACGAGCAGAGCCCGTCGGACGTCGGGGGCGACGTCCCGCAGGGTCCGCACCGTCTCGACCTCGAAGCTCTGCACGACGCTGCGGCCGGCCACCCCGGCCGTCCGCAGCGTGGCCACCGCCCCCGCCACCGCCGCGGGGGTCCAGGCCCCCTTGAACTCCACGAGGAGGCCACCGGTCCCGTGCAGCGCCACGAGGTCGACGACCTGCTGCAGCGTCGGGACCCGCTGCCCGGCGAAGGCCGGCGAGAACCACGACCCGGCGTCGGCCGCCCGCACCACGGGACCGGGCAGTTCCGCGACGGCCCCGCAGCGGTCGGTGGTCCGGTCGAGGGTCTCGTCGTGCAGGACGACGGGGACCCCGTCCCCGTCGAGCCGCACGTCGAGCTCGAGCAGGTCGGCCCCGGCGCGCAGCGCCGCCTCGAAGGCGGCGAGCGTGTTCTCCGGGGCGCTCGCCGAACTCCCCCGGTGCGCGATGACCAGCGGGCGGGCGGACGGGCGGGTGGTCGGTCGGTTCACGGGACGGGGTTCTCCCCTGGTGTCGAAGGGTGGGTGGACGGGGTCAGGAGTTCAGCAGCGGCTTCACGTCGGCCTCGTAGGACTGCTCGACCTCGCCCTGCGCGACGCCCCAGGCGTCCTGGGACGCGGCGCCCTGCAGCATGACCTTCTCCCACGCCGTCACGGTGGACTGGTCACCGCCGGGCACGAAGACGCGGGCGTAGTCCTGCGTCCTGGTGTGGGCGAGCTGGTCGACCGCGGTCTTGAACAGCGGGGTCTGGGCGTAGACCTGCTGCATCGTCGCGGAGTTCACCGCACCGGTGGTGACCGGCATGTACCCGGTGTTCTGGGAGAAGTAGGCGGTGTTGTCGTCCTGCGCGAGGAAGGCGAGGAACGTCGCCGCGGCGAGCTGCTGCTCCGGGGTCCGCTTGGCCGGGACGGCGAACCCGGCCCCGCCGGTGGGGACGAACTGCCCAGCCGGGCCACCGGGCAGGAAGGCGTTGCCGACCTCGAAGTCCGCAGCCTTGAGGATGCCGGACAGCGATCCGGTGGAGCCGATGACCGAGGAGTACAGGCCCGCCCCGAAGTCCGAGGCCTGGTCGGAGGAGGAGACCGCCGCCCACCCCCGGGTGATGTAGGAGCGGACGTAGTCGCTGGCCGCGAGCACCTTCTCGCTGTCCACGGTCATCGTCCACTCGTCCGACAGCGCCCCTCCCATGCCCCAGATGACGTTCTGGTGGATCCAGGTCGCGTTGCCCGTCCCCTTGCCCAGCCCGTAGGGGGTCTGCGCCCCGGTCCCGGCCGCCTGCAGCTTCGGCAGCCACTCCTCGAACTCCGACCAGGTCTGCGGGCCGCGGTCGGGCAGACCGGCCTTCGCCCAGTGCTCCTTGTTGTAGTAGAAGACGGGGGTCGAGCGGCAGTAGGGGACCGCCCACTGCGAGCCCTCGTACTGGTAGTCGGCGTACAGGCCGTCCTGGTAGTTCCCGGGGTCGACCCCGGCGGCGGGCAGCAGCTCCTGCAGCGGGGTGAGCTGGCCGTTCAGGGCGTAGCGGAACCACCAGACGTCGCTCAGCAGGACCAGGTCGGGCAGGTCGGAACCGGTGAGCGCGGCCTGGAACTTCTGCGAGATCTCGTCGTAGTTCGATCCCGCGGTGACGAACTCGACCCGGATGTCGGAGTTCTCCTCGTTCCACCGCTTCAGGAACTCGGCCTCGACGGCCTGGGAGGACCCGGGGTGGTTGGTCCAGACGGTGACCTCGTCGGCGGGGGTGACCTTGGACCAGTCCGTCCCCGAGGCGGACGCCGAGCTGGTGCCGGAGGAGGCGGTGGAGGGGCCGGAGCAGGCGGCGAGGCCGAGCCCGGCGGCGCCGAGGCCGGCCAGGCCGAGGACGCCGCGTCGGGGCAGCACGAGGGACGAGGTGTTCACGGGTTCTCCTGATGCTGGTGGTGCTGACAGGGGTGGGTGGGTCAGTTGGCGAGCGCACCCGTGGCGAGACCGGCCACGAGGCGTCGCTGGAAGAAGAGAAAGACGAGCAGGATCGGCAGCATGACCAGCACGGTGCCGGCCATGAGGACGCCCCAGTTGGTGATGCCGTCGTTGTTCTGCAGCAGGGTCAGGCCGACTGGCAGCGTCATCCTGTCCGCCCGGTCGGTGACCAGGAGCGGCCACAGGTACTGGTTCCACTCCCCCACGACCGAGACGAGCGCGACGGCCGAGACGGTGGGGGCGGACAGCGGCACGACGAACTGCCACAGCCGTCGCCAGTGCCCCGCGCCGTCCAGCGTCGCGGCCTCCAGGACCGAGGCGGGCAGCGTCTGGAAGTGCTGGCGGAACAGGAACGTCCCGAGCGAGCTGGCCAGTCCCGGCAGCACGATCCCCTGGTAGGAGTTCAGCCAGCCGATCTGGGCGATGAGGGTGTAGTTCGGGATGAGCGTCACCTGCGGCGGCACCATGAGGGCCGCCAGGACGACGAGGAACACCAGGCGCCTGGCGGGGAACTCGACGAACACGAGCGCGTAGGCGCACATGAGCCCGAGGACGACCTTGAGCCCGGCGCCGGCGACGGTCGTGATGACGCTGTTGAGCAGGAAGTGCGCGAACGGGACGGTCGCGAACACGTCCGCGTAGTTCTGCCACTGCAGCGCCCGCGGCAGCCACTGCGACGGGATCGTGTAGATCTCGTCCCGCTGCTTGAAGGACGCCAGCAGCATCCAGAGCATCGGCACGACCATGACGAGACCGGCCACGACGAGCCCGGCGTACCCGGGGACGTCGACGCGGCGGCGACGGGGGCGCGCGGGTCCTGCGCCCCCGCGACGCGGGGCCGGGACCCTGCCGGAACCCGACGTGGTCCTCTCCTGGACGCTCACCGGTAGTGCACCTTCCGTTCCACGACGACCATCTGGACGAGGGTCACGACGAGCAGGGCGAGGAACAGCAGCGTGGCGATCGCCGAGGCGTAGCCGGCGGAACCGTCGACGAAGGCTTCCTGGTAGACCTGGTAGACCATCGTCGTGGTGCCCTCCAGCGGCCCGCCCTTGGTCATGGCGCGGATGATGTCGAAGGACCCGCCGGCGTTGGACTCGATGAACACCGTGACACCGAGGAAGAACGTCGTCGGGGACAGCAGCGGGAAGACGATGGACCAGAACGTCCGCAGCGGCGACGCGCCGTCGATCTGCGCGGCCTCGAGGATGTCGTGCGGGACCGACTGCAGCGCGGCCAGGTAGATGATCGCGACGTAGCCGACGTACTTCCACAGGTACACGATGCAGACCATGGCCAGGGCCCAGTCGGGGTCGTTGTACCAGTTCGGGGAACCCACCCCCACCGCGCGCAGCAGTCCCGACACCAGCCCGTACTGCGGGTCGAAGACGAACAGCCAGCACATGCCCACCGCGACACCGGACAGGACGTACGGCGCGAACACCGCGGCGCGGACGAACGTCCGGCCCCGCAGGTTCCGGTCGAGCAGGCGGGCGAGCGCGAGGCCGAGCGCCATGCAGCCGCCGACCGTGACGACGGCGAAGACCAGCGTCGTCAGCAGGACCGCGGGGGTCTTGGGGTTGGTGAAGTAGTTCTCGTAGTTCTGCAGCCCGACGTGGGTGGCGGTGTCGGAGCCGAGGTTCCAGTGCAGCAGCGAGTACTGCACGTTCTGGACGAGGGGCTTGTAGACGAACAGGACGAGGAGCGCGACGTTGGGCCCGGCGAGCAGCAGGAAGGTTCCCCACGACCGCCACGGAGTTCTCCCGGTTCGGGTGTTCCGGGTGCGCGGTGCGGGAACCTGGTGGAGGGTCGTCAACGCGACCTCCTCCCAGGACGAGGAGCGGGCTGGACGTCAGGAACAGTAGTTCGCGTTCCCGGGCGTTCCGGGCGCTCGCACCCCGGGGAGGCCAACGGTCATCGACTGTTCACCTGCAACCGTCCGGGGCGGTGTCCGCGACACCGCCCGTTCACCGTGCCGGGCCGTGGTTCACCCCGGTTGGCAGTGCGGGCACCACCACGTGCGGCGCCGTTCGGCGTCCCCGGGCACCTCGGCCTCGACCCGCACCGTCGTCCCGCACCGCAGGCACGGCTCGCCCGCGCGCCCCGAGACCCAGTGCTGCCGGCCCGGCCGGGTGTCGCCCGTCGTGACCTGCCGCGCCCGCGAGGGGCCGACGGAGAACGTGAGCATCCGCACCGCCAACCGCACCAGCGGCGGCAGGTCGACGTCCCCCACGGCCGCCCACGGGGACCGTCCGCGCAGGAAGCACAGCTCGTCGGCCCAGAGGTTGCCGATGCCGGCGAGGTTGCGCTGGTCCAGCAGCGCGGCCTTGAGCCCCCGCTCGGGCCGCAGGGCGAGGTTCGCGACGGAGCGCTCGACCCGGTCCTGGACGCTGAGCCCCGCGTCGAGCAGGTCGGGACCCAGGTGCCCGACGACGGTGTGCTCCAGAGCGGTCGGGACGAGCTCGACGACCGGCATGCGCAGCGCCACCGCCGTCGGCCCGTCCGTCTCCAGCACGACCCGCACGTCGGGCCGGAGGCGGGCAGGCAGCACCTTGCCGGGGCCGAGGACGGCCCACTCCCCGTCCATCCGCAGGTGGGTGTGCAGGGTGAGGGGTTCGGTGACCGCGGAGGGGCCGTCGGGGACGAGGCGGGTCAGCAGGTGCTTGCCGCGCGAGACGGTCCCCACCAGCCGCGTGCCCGACAGGTCGGCGGTCGCGAAGCGCGGCACGCGCAGGTCGCTGCGGCGCACCGGGCGGCCCGCCAGCCGGGCCTGGAGGCGGCGGGCGAGCAGGAAGACGGTGTCGCCCTCGGGCACCCGTCCACCGTGCCCGAGGCGGGGCCCGCCCGCGCGTCGGGCGGGGGCGTGAGCGGCCAGCTGTGCGTGCTCGACGTCCGCTCGGCCCGCGCCGTGGCGGTCCCCGGCGCCGAGGAGGTGGTGGGACCGGCTGGCCGCGTCGACGGCTCCGCCGGAGTGGGCTCGCGACACCGGCAGGGGTTGAGAGGGTGGTGCCCGTGAGCGACCTCGAGAACGACCGCAGCGAGTTCGGCTGGCTCCTCGCGCACTTCCGGGAGGACCCCGACGGGCACGCCGAGAAGATCCACTTCTCCCTCAGCCGGGACGACTCCCCGCTGCGCTGGGACCCGCTGTGGGGCGGGGAACCCGTCCTGGAGTCGCGGGTGGGCACGACCGGGGTGCGCGACCCCGCGATCGTGCGCGACGACGAGGGCCGGTTCCACGTCCTCGCGACGGACCTGCGCGTGTGGGACGGCGGGGGCCTGCGGTGGGACGAGTGGCGCCGGCACGGCAGCCGTTCCCTCGTGCTGTGGGACTCCGAGGACCTGCTGACCTGGGACGGACCGCGGCTGGTCGAGGTGGCGCCGCCGACGGCCGGCATGGCGTGGGCGCCGGAGGTGACGAAGGACCCCGCGACCGGCGAGCAGGTCGTGTTCTGGTCCTCCCGGCTGTACCCCGAGGACGACGTCGAGCACGCGAGCGAGAGCTACAGCCGCATCCTCGCCGCCCGCACGCGCGACTTCCGGACGTTCGGCCCGACGGAGGTCATGGTCGACACCGGGGGCCGGGACATCATCGACACCGCCGTGCTGCACGAGCACGGCCGCGTCTACCGGTTCTCCAAGGACGAGGACCGCACGGGTGGCTGGGGCATCTTCCTCGAACGCGGCTCGGCCCTGTTCGCCGACGACTTCGAGGTCGTGACGACGAACATCGCCGGGGACCGCTACCCGGGCGGCGTCGAGGCCCCGCTCATCGTGCGCGCCCGCGACCGCGAGCGCTGGTACCTGTTCCTGGACCAGTACGCGCAGTGGCCGCAGGGGTACTTCGCCCTGCAGTGCGACGACCTGGACTCGGGCCGGTGGGACCCCGTTCCGGACCGGGAGGTGTCCATCCCGCCCTCGACCAAGCACGGGACGGTCCTGCCGCTGTTCCGGGACGAGTGGGAGCGGTTGCGGGAGCACGGGTCGCGCTGACCCGTCGGGTCGTCCGCGAGGATGGCCGGGTGGGTGCACACGGACACGGGCAGGAACACGGGCACGGGCACGGGCACGGCGGGGCGCCGGGCGAGGCGCTGGAACCGCTGCCCCGGCGGACCCGGCGCACCCTGACGGCGGTCGTGCTGGTGGTGCTGGCCGCGGCCGTCGCCGGCGTCGTGGCGACGTGGCCGGGCGAGGTCCCCTCGGCCTCGACGACGTACGTCGGCGCGCAGACGGTGCGGGGCGACGTCACGGGTACCCGGATGCTGACGTGCCGCGCCGAACTGGCCGAGGAGCGCCTGCCGGACGGCACGCTGCCGGAGACGGTCGAGTGCCCGGAGGCGAGGGTCCGCGTCGACGGTTCGGCCCGGGAGGTCACGGTCACGGTTCCGGCCGCGGTGTTCCACGGCGGCCTGTCCGCGGGGGACCGGGTGGTCCTGACCGAGTACCCGGGTGAGGCCGGTGGACCGGCGGTCTACGCGTGGGAGGACGTCGACCGGCGCGTCCCGCTGGTCGTCCTCGTGACGGTGTTCGTCGTGCTGACCGTCGCCGTGGGACGGCGGCGGGGCCTGGCGGCGCTCGCGGGGCTGGCGGTGGGCGGAGCGGCCATCGCGTTCCACGTCGTCCCCGCCCTGCTGACGGAGGAGAACGCGGTCGTCGTCGGCCTGAGTTCCGCGGTCGCCGTCATGGGGTTCGTGCTCTACCTGACGCACGGGTTCTCGGCGCGCACGACGGTGGCCTACCTCGGGACGGTGGCGGGGTTGCTCGTGACCGCGGGGGCCGCCGTGCTGGCCGTCGACGCGACGCACCTGACCGGGCTCAGCGACGAGAGCGCCTACACGGTGACCGTGCTGACGGGAGCGGTCGACCTGCGCGGCGTCGTGCTGGCGGGGACGCTGGTCGCGGCGCTGGGGTTGCTGAACGACGTGACCATCACGCAGGCCGCGGCGGTGTGGGAGGTGCGGGCCGCCCGCGGCGGGGGTTTCCGCGAGCTGTTCGCCGCGGGGATGCGGGTGGGCCGCGACCACCTGGCCTCGACGGTCTACACGGTGACGTTCGCGTACGCGGGCGCGGCGATGCCCTCGCTGCTGCTGCTGCGGCTGTACGACCAGCCCGTGGGGCAGCTCGTGAACTCGGCGGCCATCGCGGAGGAACTTGTGCGATCGGCCGTGGGCGGGATCGCCCTGGCCCTCACCGTCCCGTTGACGACGGCTCTGGCCGCGGCTCTCGTGCTGCGCTCGCGCCCCGCTGCCGGGCCGGGAGCCGGTACCTGATGAGCCGGGCGGAGTTCACGGCGACGAACACCGAGGAGGCGTTGTGCGCGACGGCGGCCAGGACCGGCGACAGCGCGCCCGCGGCCCCCAGGGCCAACCCGAACCCGTTGACGGCGATCGAGGCGCCGTAGTTCTGCCGGATGAGCCCGAGGGTCCGGTCCCCGAGGTCGCGCAGTTGCAGCAACCGGCGCAGGTCGTCGCCGACGAGCGCGACGTCGGCCGTCTCGACCGCGACGTCGGTGCCGGACATCCCCATCGCGATGCCGAGGTCGGCCAGCGCGAGGGCGGGGGCGTCGTTCGTCCCGTCCCCGACGACCGCGACGGTGAGCCCCTCCGCCTGCAGCGACCGCACGACGTCCTGCTTGTCCTCCGGCATGGCCTCGGCGCGCCACTCGGTGACCCCGAGCTCGGCGGCCACGGCGGCCGCGGTGCGCTCGTTGTCGCCGGTGAGCATGACGATCCGCTCGACCCCGGTGCGGCGCAGTTCCGCCAGGACCGCCCGGGACTCCGGGCGCACCTCGTCGCGCAGGCTGACGAGACCGGTGAGGGTCCCGTCGACGGCGAGCAGCAGCGGGGTCTCGGCGGCCGTCTGCAGCCGGTCGACCCAGTCCTGCGCCGCCGCGTCGACGGCAACGCCCTCGCGGCGCATGAGCCCGGGGGAGCCGACGAGCAGGACGCGGCCGTTGGCCTGCACGCGCATCCCGAGACCGAGGATGACCTCGCACTCCTCGTGGGTCGGGATGACGAGGTGGCGTTCCTCGGTGGACCGGATGACGGCCTGCGCCAGCGGGTGCTTGGAGTGCACCTCGGAGTTCGCGGCCTCGGACAGCACCTGCTCGGGCGTCCAGTCGTCGCGGAAGCTGAGGACGTTCGTGACGACGGGGCGCCCGACGGTCAGGGTCCCGGTCTTGTCGAACACGAACGCGTCGACGCGACCGGCGGCCTCGAGGTGGGACCCGCCCTTGACGAGGATCCCGCGGCGGGCGCCGTTGCCGATGGCGGCGCTGATGGCGGTGGGGGTGGCCAGCCCGACGGCGCAGGGGCAGGCGATGAGCAGCATCGTCATGGCGCGGCGGACGTCGCGGGTCAGGACGAGCGTGGCGAGGGCGAGCCCGAAGGAGGCGGGGACGAACTTGCGGGAGAAGGCGTCCCCCACCGTCTGCACGGGGGCGCGGTCGGCCTGGGCGTCCTCCACGCGGGCGACGATGCGACCGACGGCGGTGTCCTGACCGGTCGCGGTGGCCCGCACGACGAGGCGCCCGCGCAGGTTCACGCTGCCCGCCAGGACGGGGTGCCCCACGGTGCGCTGGACGGGGAGGTTCTCGCCCGTCAGCGCGGCCTGGTCCACGACGGCCTCACCCTCGACGACCTCGCCGTCGACGGGGACCGTCGACTGGTCGTGGACGACGACGAGGTCGCCCACCGCGAGCTCGGTGAGGTCCACGCGCTGCTCGACGACCTGGCCGTCGGCGGCCGCGCGCTGCACCCAGGCGGTGGTCTCGCTGCCCCGCAGCAGGTCCGCGATCGCCCGGCGGGTCCGGCGCAGGGTGAGGTCCTGCAGGTACTCGCCGATGTTCAGCAGCCACAGCACCGTGAGCGCCACGACGTTCTCGCGCAGCAGCAGGCTCGCGACGGTGGCGGCCGAGACGAGCGCGTCGGTGCCGGCGCTGCGACGGCCGACGAGGGCTCCGACGGCCCCCTTGAGGAAGGGGTAGCCGGAGAAGACGGTGACGCCCGTGGCCACGAGCCGGGAGGTCGGGCCCAGCAGCGGCGGGCGGCCGAAGGCGAAGCGGCGCAACCCGAGCAGGGCCAGTGCCGCCCCGCCGACGGCGATGCGGGCGACCTCGCCGTTGCCGACGTCGGCCGAGCGCGGGGTGCGGGCGGGTTCGGCGTCGGCGGGCACGACCGCGGCCGAGGCGACGGCGGCGAGCAGCTCGGGCAGGGTGAGGGCCTGCGGGTCGTAGTGGACGACGACGTTGCCCGTCACCGGGTGGGCGCGGGCCAGCCGCGTCCCGGGGAGGCGGTCCAGGGCCTCCTCGGCGGCGACCGCGCGCCCGGGGCTGCGCCGCAGCCAGTCCGCCTGGACCCGGGCCCGGCCCGGGACGTCGGACAGGACGTTCAGCGGGCTGAGCTGCACGACCGCCACGGGCTCAGTGCTGGTGGTCGTGACCGGCCTGCGGGGTGGCCGGCACGGGCGGCTGCTCCCCCATCTCGTCGTAGGCCTGGGCGACGATGTCGCCGGCGCCCAGGCGCAGGCGCTCCACGCCGGTCTCGGCGGCGCGCGAGGTGCGGATGCCGGCCTTCGCGCCACCGACGGCCAGGCGGCGCAGGGCGGCGGTCCCCCGGCCGTCGCCGACGGCCTTGACCAGCCCGGCCGAGGCGGCGGCGGTGAGCACGAGACGTCCGAGCGGGGCGGCGATGGGCAGCACGGTTCCTCCAGGTGAGATCGCTTCTCATTGCACCACATCGGTCCCGGTGGTGCACGACCACCGGGAGGACGAGCTTAGACGGCGGTGAACCGGAACTCCGTGACGGAACGGAACTCCTCCCCGGGCAGCAACACCGTCGTCGGGAACTCCGGGTGGTTGGGCGCGTCGGGGAACGCCTGCGTCTCCAGCGCCAGCCCGGCGCGCGGCCCGTACGCGGTGCCCGACGCGCCGACCAGCGTCCCGGCCAGCGACCCGCCGGTGAAGAACTGGATGCCCGGCTGGTCGGTGCGGACCTCCAGGGTCCGGCCGGACACGGGTTCGGTGACGACGGCCGCGAGCGCCGGCGGCCGGGCCCCGCCCGGGACGTCGGCGAGGACGTAGCAGTGGTCGAAACCCTTCCCGCGGTGCAGCTGCTCGTCGTCGAGCTCGACGCGGTACCCGACGGGGACGGCCTCGCGCAGGTCGAACGGGGTCCCCTCCACGGCGCGGAACTCCCCGGTCGGCAGACCCGTCTCGTCGACGGGGAGGAACCGGTCGGCGAGGACCTGCACGAGGTGGGCGTCGATCGTCCCGGACCCCTCGCCGGCGAGGTCGAAGTAGGCGTGGTTGGTGAGGTTCAGGACGGTCGGGGCGTCGGTGGTGGCGGAGTACGTGATGGTCAGCGCCCCCTCGCGCAGGACGTGGGTCACGTGCACCGACAACCCGCCGGGGAACCCGTTGTCCCCGTCGGGGCTGAACAGCGAGAACCGCACCCCGCGGACCCCGTCGACGGGGTGCGCGGTCCACAGCTGCTCCGAGAACGGGTGCGGTCCACCGTGGATGGCGTTGCCGCGGTCCGTGGTCGGGATGGACACCCGCTGCCCGTCGAGGTCGAACTCGCCGCCGGCGATGCGGTTGGCGAACCGCCCGATCGTGGCGCCGAACGACCGGCCCTTGCCCGCGTAGGGGGCCAGGCCCGGGAACCCGAGGACGACGTCGGCGCGGGTGCCGTCCCAGTCGGGGGCCAGCACGGACTGGATCCGGGCGCCGTGCTCGAGCAGGCCCACCTCCAGGACGCCGTCCGTCAGCACCCAGCGCGCGACGGGCGTGCCGTCGGCGAGCCGCCCCCAGTCCGGCTCGCGGCGCACCCCTGTCCCGCCGTCCCGGTCCGCCGACCCGTTCTGCTCGTTCACGGCGGTGACGCTACCGGCGGGCGGCCCCCTCGTCGCGCTCGTCGCAGGGACGGCGCACGGCCGCCACGGCCGTGGCGAGCAGCGCCCCGAACCCGGCGACCAGCAGGACGCCCGCGGCCCACACCTTCCAGTCCCAGCTGAGCCCGAACAGGACGTGCCCGCCCACGGCCGCCCCCACCGCGACGAGGACGAGGCCGCCGAGGACGGTGCCGAGGTCGGGCCCGCGCGGGGGCCGGGGCGCGGGGCCGGGGTCCGCCGCGGGTCCGGGGGTGCTCACGGCGCCTCCAGGACGCTCGAACCGGCGGGGCCGATCCGGACCTCCCCGGTCCAGCCGGTGGCCCGCACCCGGGGGGTCCCGGCCGGGACGGCCCACTCGGCGGGGTCGCCCCCGCGGACGGTGACGGCGGAGGCCAGGGCCGCGGCGTCGGGGCCGACGGCGAACACGCGCCGCAGGTGCAGCCCACCCGCGACCGCGTCGCCGGCGCCCCGCTCGGTGCCGCCACCGGTCCGCCCGCCGCGCGAGGGGTCGTCGGTGACCTCGGCGAGGTCGGTGCCGGGCTGCCAGCGCAGCGAACCGGCCAGGACGGTGACGTCGACCAGCACGGTCCGGTCGGTGGGGACGACGACGCCGAGCCGGCCCGCGGCGACGGTCGCGGTGGCGGTGCCGTCGGCCAGGGCGCTCGGGTCGACCGTCAGACGGCCCGCGACGGAGCTGAGCATCGAGGTGCCGGTGGGGGTCCAGGTGCGCTCGGACTCCCCGGTCCAGTTCCCGGCGGGCGGGGCGAGGGCCGTGGCGAGGGCGACGAGCGCCACGGGCCAGGCGAACCCGACCAGGGCGGTGCGGCGCCCGCGCAGGCCGGCGAGCACGGCCCCCAGCCCCAGGACGACGGTGGCCGCGGCTGCGGCGAGGGGCAGGGTGCGGTCCTGCAGGGCCCGGGCGACGGGGGCGCCGGCCCACGGGCCCGAGGCCGTGAGCAGGGACGCGGCGACGACGAGACCGACGGTCAGCAGCGCGAGCCCCAGGGTGCCGGTGGTCAGCAGCGGGGAACCCGGACGGCGCGCGGCCCGCGCGCGGGCCGCCTGCTCCCGGGCCCGGGCCTGGGCCTGTTCCTTGGCCTGCACCGCCGCGGTGCGGGCCTGCTCCCGGGCCGCCCGGGCGGCGGCCCGGCGTTCGGTGACCGACCCGAAACCCGCGGCGGGACCGGGCGGGGTCTGCGGGGTCTCCTTCACGAGCGACAGCGGCCGGGTGGCAGCGGCGTCGCGGTCAGTGGCATCGCGGGCGCTGAGGGCGTCGAGTTCTGCGCGGCGGGCGGGGTCCAGCGGCGGGACGCGGAAGTCGCGCAGGAACCCCCACCCGAGGAGGGCGAGCAGCCCGGTGGTGAGGAAACCCCAGCCGGGCCCGTCGAGGTTCTGGTCGAGCAGGCCCAGCAGTGCGCGGGGCAGCACGAGGTCGGCCAGGACGAGGGCACCGGCCAGCCACGCGGGTCCGGAGACGTCCCCGCGCAGGACGGCCTCCGCCTCGATGCGGCCGGGGGTGCGCGGGTCCTCGGGCCGCTCGCCGGGGTCGTCCCCGCCGGCGCTCGCGGGTCGGCCGTCGGGCAGGAGCAACCAGCAGACGCCGTAGGCGGCGAGCCCGAGGCCACCGACGACGGTCAGGGCGACGAGGACGCCACGCACGAGGAGGGGGTCGACGCCGAGCCGCTCGGCCACGCCGCCGCAGACCCCCGCGAACCACCGGTCCTGCGTGCGTTCGACGCCGCTGGACCGGACGGTCGCGAAGAACTTCCCGACCCCGCGCGTGGTGGTGCTCACGGCCCGACCCTCCCAGGTCCCCGGGGTCAGAGCACCCAGCCGAGGCCGAGCAGCCCGTTGCCCAGGACGAGGTCGAGGACGACGAGGCCGACGGCCAGGACGAGGG
This sequence comes from Kineococcus mangrovi, assembly GCF_041320705.1. Classification (NCBI taxonomy): domain Bacteria; kingdom Bacillati; phylum Actinomycetota; class Actinomycetes; order Kineosporiales; family Kineosporiaceae; genus Kineococcus; species Kineococcus mangrovi. The sequence continues at coordinate 166,098 of NZ_JBGGTQ010000009.1, read as the reverse complement.
CGGCGGAGACGTCCCCGCGCTGGGCGGCCTGCGCCTCGATGCGCCCGGTCACGTCGGGCAGCAGCGCCCAGGCGAGGCCGTACAGGCCCAGGCCGATGCCGCCGACGAGGGCCAGGACGACGAAGCCGGCGCGGACGGCGTTGACGTGGACACCGGTGCGGCGGGCGATGCCGCCGGCGACCCCGGCGACCCACCGGTCGTGGGAGCGGACCAGGCCCGTGCGGCGGATCGAGCCGAAGAACCGGTCGGCGGCGGTGGGCCGCGCGGGCTGGTCGGCGGGCTGGTCGGCGGACTGGCCGCTGAAATCGTTCACGGGGGTCTCCTGTCCGGGGTCCTGCCGGGTCTGGCCGAAACCGAGGTGCTCGCTCGAGGTCATGCCTCGAGGTTGCCCGTCGCGGACCCCCGGCCACATCGGGTGAGACCCTGAGACGACCCTGAACCCCGGCCTCGGGGGACCTGCGGGGCGCGGGCGCGTGTCACGATCGGCGGGTGCTGACGGCGACGACGGACCGCGCGGACGGGCCGGTGGGTGGGCCCGGTGCGGCCCGCCCCCCGCTGGTGCGCAGCACCTCCCACCGCCGGGTCGCGGGGGTGGCCGCCGGGATCGCCGAGCACACCGGGGTGCCGCCGGCGAAGGTGCGCACGGTGTTCGCCGCCTCGGCGTTCCTCGGGGGTTTCGGCGCCGTCCTGTACGTCGTGCTGTGGCTGCTGGTGCTCGACGACCGGCAGCGCGAACTGCCCGCCGACCGGCGCCCGGACCCCGCCGGCTGGGTCCTCGCGCACCGCAACACCCTCGTGGGGGTGGCCGTCGTCGTGGGGCTCGGCCTCGTCCCGGCGCTGAACCTCGTCGACGGCTCCGCCCGGTTCGTCGTCCCGGTCCTGGTGGGCGGCACGGGGATCGTGCTGGCGTGGAGCCAGCTCGACGCGACCCGGCGGCGCCGGCTGCTCGAGGAGGCCGGGGACGGCCGCGGCGCCGTCGTGCGGGTCGTGGCCGGCGCCTCGCTCGTCGTGCTCGGGGCGGTCCTGTTCCCCGTGGTCGTCGGCGACGTCGGGCAGTTCTGGCGCTCGGCCGTCGCCGGGATCGTCGTCATGGGCGGGATCGCGCTCGTCGCGGCCCCGTGGGTGGTCCGGCTGTGGCAGGACCTCGGCGCCGAGCGCGCGGCCCGCGCGCGCGAGCAGCAGCGCGCCGAGTTCGCGGCCCACGTGCACGACTCGGTGCTGCAGACGCTCGCGCTCATCCAGAAGCGGTCCGCCGACCCCGGGGAGGTCGCGCGGCTGGCCCGGCGCCAGGAGCGCGAACTGCGGCAGTGGCTGTACGGCGACCACGGGACGTCGGCGGGAACCCTGGGGGCGGCGCTGAGGGCCGCGGCCACCGAGGTCGAGGACGTGTCCGGCGCGGTCGTCGAGGTCGTCCTCGTCGGGGACCTGGACACCGCGCCGCTGGACCGCGGGACGACGGCGCTGGCCCAGGCGGCCCGCGAGGCCCTGCTCAACGCCGGCCGGCACGCGGGTGGGACGGTGTCGCTGTACGCCGAACCGGTCGGCGGCGGTGTCGAAGTGTTCGTCCGCGACCGCGGCGCCGGGTTCGACCTCGACGCGATCCCCGAGGACCGCCTCGGCGTGCGGGAGTCGATCGTCGGCCGGATGCAGCGCGCCGGCGGGTCGGCGACCATCCGCCGTCCCGCCGACGGGGGCACCGAGGTGGCCCTGCGGCTCCCGGGCGGCGGCACGTGAGCGAGCGGGAGGCGGTTTCGTCGTGATCAGGGTCCTCGTCGTCGACGACCACCGGATGGTGCGCACCGGGGTGCGGGCCGAGCTGTCCAGCGCCGAGGACCTCGAGGTGGTCGGCGAGGCCGCCGACGTCGCCGGGGCGGTCGCGGCCGTCGGCCGGTTGCGCCCCGACGTGGTGCTCCTGGACGTCCACCTGCCCGCCGGGCCGGACGAGAACCCCGCTCCCGGCGCGGGGTCGGGCGGGGCGCAGGTGCTCGCGCAGTGCGCGGACCTCCTCGCGGCCGGTCCGCCCGTGCGGTTCCTGGCCCTGTCGGTCTCCGACGCCGCCGACGACGTCATCGCGGTCATCCGCCGCGGCGCGCGCGGGTACGTGACGAAGACGATCAGCGGGGACGACCTGGCCGCGGCCGTGCGCCGGGTGGCCGACGGGGACGCCGTGTTCTCCCCCCGCCTGGCCGGTTTCGTCCTCGACGCCTTCGGCGCGGGGGCCGGTGAGGTCGCCGCGGCCGACGACGAGCTGGACCGCCTGTCGGCGCGCGAGCGGGAGGTCATGCGCCTCATCGCCCGCGGCTACGCCTACAAGGAGGTCGCGAAGGAGCTGTTCATCTCGGTGAAGACCGTCGAGACCCACGTCTCGGCGGTGCTGCGCAAGCTGCAGCTGTCCAACCGCAACGAGCTGACCCGCTGGGCTGCCGCGCGCCGCCTGCTCTGAGCCCTCCCCGCCCTCCCGTGGGTCGGGCCGGTGGCGGTCGCGTTGACCCCGGCGGTGACCGGTCCCTACGCTTTGGACCGGTCCACCACCCACCTCCCCGAGAGGACAGCGATGTCCCAGCCCGTCCGCTTCGCGCTCATCGGCACCGGCCGCATCGGCCAGGTCCACGCGGCCTCGATCCACCGCAGCCCCGACGCGGTCCTCACCGTCGCGGCCGACGCGGTCGTGGCCGGGGCGCAGCGGACGGTGGCGCGGTTCGGCGGCCGGGCGACGGCCGACGCGCTGGAGGCCGTCGCGGCGGACGACGTCGACGCGGTCGTCATCGCCTCCCCGACGCCGACGCACGTGGACCTGCTCGCCGCGGCGCTGGCAGCCGGCAAGGCCGTCCTGTGCGAGAAGCCGATCGACCTGGACATCACCCGTGTCGACGCCGTCCGCGAGCGCGCCCGCACCGCGTCGACACCGGTCGTCCTGGGGTTCAACCGCCGTTTCGACCCGCACTTCGCCGAACTGCGCCGCCGGGTGCGGGCCGGGGAGATCGGGCGCCTGGAACACCTCGCCATCACCAGCCGCGACCCGCAGGCACCGCCCGCGGACTACGTGCGGGTCTCGGGCGGGATCTTCCGCGACATGGCGATCCACGACTTCGACACGGCCCGCTCCTTCGTCCCGGACGTCGTGTCGGTCACGGCGGTCGGCCTGCGGCAGTTCGACGCGGACACCGCCGCCGCGGGCGACTTCGACGCCGCGGTCACGACGCTCGTCGGCGCGGGCGGGGAGTCGGTCACCATCACGAACTCCCGCCACAGCGCCTACGGCTACGACCAGCGCCTCGAGGCGTTCGGCGACGGCGGGATGCTCGAGGTCGGCAACGTCACCCCGACCCTCGTCCGCTCCTCCACCGCGACCGCGAGTTCGGCCGGCGAGCCGTACCGGCCGTTCTTCCTGGAGCGCTACCGCGACGCGTACGAACGGGAACTGGCCGCGTTCGTCGCGGCCGTCCGCGGGGACCTGGCCCCCGGGGTCCCGGGGTTCGAGGACGGCCGGGCGGCCCTGCTCCTGGCCGACGCCGCGGAGACGTCGGCCCGGCAGGGCCGCACGGTCGCCGTCGACCTCGGCTGAGGCCGGGCGTCCGCGGGCGGGGCCCCCCGGGCGCTGCGGCCGCGCGGGCTCACCCCGGCTGCCGCGCGAACCAGTCCGCGTACTCCGTCGTCCGGGCCAGGTGCCGGGTCAGGTCCGGGGCGCCGTCGTCCCACCAGACCGGTCCCCGCTCCCCCAGCGCGTGCTTGGCCGCGTCGACCCGCGCCCGCGCCGCCTCGCGCCCCGCGTCGTCGCCGGCGTCCCGCTTGGCGCGCCGGGCGGCCATCAGCTCCTCGACGAGTTCCTGCCGCCGGTCCTGCGGCAGACCCGGGTCCGAGCGTCGCCACAGCCGTCCGCGGACGACGAGGTACCGACCGTCCGGGGTCAGGAGGGGTTCGGTCACGGACCGATCCTCGGGCGGGCGTTCCGCGCACGCACCCGGACGGCGCGACGGCCGGTCCCCGCGCGGGGACCGGCCGTCGTGCCGGGGCCCGTCAGTGCGCGGGCGTCCGCGGGCCGGGGACGACGGGCGGGCGCCGCACGAGCAGCGATACCCCCAGCGCCACGAGCGAGATGACCCCGCCCCAGACGAACGCGCCCTGCACGCCGTCGGCGACGGCGTGCAGCTGGTCGGCGCCGGCGGCGAGGCTGTCGGCCGAGCGGGTCGACAGGACGGTGACGAACAGCGCCGTCCCGGCCGCGCCGGCGAGCTGCTGCACCGTCCCGACGGTGGCCGACCCGTGCGGGTACAGCTCGGCGCGCAGGGACCCCAGCGCCGAGGTGAACAGGGGGGTGAACATGAACGCCAGCCCGGTGCTGAGCACCGTGTGCACGACGACGACCACCCCCGCGGGCGTTCCCGGGTGCAGCGTCGTCAGCAGCCACAGGGCCCCGCTGACGAGCACCGCGCCCGGGACCACGAGCGGCCGGGGACCGTAGCGGTCGAACAACCGGCCCACGACGGGCGAGAGGATCCCCATGACCGCCCCGCCGGGCAGCAGCAGCAGACCCGTCTCGAGCGCCCCGAGCTGCAGCACGGTCTGCAGGAAGATCGGCAGCACGATGAGGGTGCCGAACAGGCCCATGAAGCTCGTGACGAGCACGACCGTCGAGACGGTGAACGAGCGGTTCGCGAACACCCGCAGGTCCATGAGCGGTCGGCCCGTCCGGGCCAGGCGGAGCTGGCGGACGACGAACGTCACCAGGGCCGCGACACCGACGAGGACGGGGACCCACGGCGCGACGGGCGCGTCCCCGGTCGCCGACTCCCCGATGCTCGACAACCCGTAGATCAGCCCGCCGAAACCGACGGCGGACAGGGCGAGCGAGAGGACGTCCAGCCGTGCCGGGCGCGGGGTGGTCACGTCGCGGACCTTCCAGGCCCCCGCACCGAGCGCGATCAGCGCGATGGGCAGGACGATGATGAACATCCACCGCCACGACAGGGAGTTCAGGATGACCCCAGAGATCGTCGGGCCGATGGCGGGGGCGACGGAGATGACGACGGAGATCAGCCCCATGGTCCGGCCGCGGCTGGCCGCCGGGACCAGCGTCAGGGCGGTCGTCATGAGCAGCGGCATCATGACGGCGGTGCCGCCGGCCTGGACGATGCGCCCGAGGAGCAGGACGCCGAACCCGGGCGCGACGGCGGCGATGGCGGTGCCGAGGCTGAACAACCCCATGGCGGCGACGAACACCTGACGCAACCGGAACCGCTCCATGACGAAACCGGTGGCGGGGATGACGACGGCCATGGTGAGCATGAACCCGGTCGTCAGCCACTGACCGGTGGCGGCGGTGATCCCCAGGTCGGCCATGAGGCGCGGCAGGGCCACCCCCATGATCGTCTCGTTGAGGATGACGACGAAGGCGGAGACGAGCAGGAGCCCGATGACGGTGGCGTCACCGGGGGCGAGGCGGTCGCGCTCCGCGGCGGCTGCGGGTGGTGCGGGTGGTGCGGACTCGACCGGCGGCAGGGTCGCGTCCTCGTTCGTGGACATGGGTGAGGGCTCCTCGGTGTGGTGACAGTCACCACCTTAATGGCAGTCACTGCCAACTCGACACTCGCTATCCTCCTTGCCGTGACGACCCCGACGCCCCACCCGGACCTGCGCGAGCGCCGCCGCCTCGCCACGCGGGCCGAGATCGAGCAGGTCGCCCTCGACCTGTTCGCGCGCCACGGGTCCGAACGGACGACGGTCGACGACATCGCCGCCGCCGCGGGCGTCTCGCCGCGCACCTTCTTCCGGTACTTCGCGACGAAGGAGGACGCGGCCCTCGGCGCCAACCGGGCCTTCGACGCCGCGCTGACCGAGCGGCTGGAAGAGCGCGTCGGCTCCCCGGCGTCCCTGAGCGACCTCGAGGACTGCATCGCGGACGTCCTGACGACGCTGTCGGCGGCAGCGGGCGCGATCGAGCGGATGCTGCGGGTGCGGTGCCTCGTCATCGAGGACGCCGGCCTGCGCGGGGCGCTCCTGCGCCTGGACGCCGAGCAGACCGCCGCCTTCTTCGCCCGCGTGGCGGCCGCGACCGGGGCGGCGACGGTCGACCTGCGCACCCGCGTCCTGGCCGAGGTCCTGGGCGCCGGGCTGCGCGCCGCCCTGGACGACTGGGCCGCTCGCCGCGAGCGGGGCGAGGACGCCGACCTCGTGGCCACCTACCGCGGCACCTGCCGGGCCCTGCGCGACGTCACCGGCGGCTGAGGAGGCGACGGACGCGGTTCACAGGGACGCGCCCCCGCACACGACGACCGCCTGCCCCGTCACCGACCTGCCCGCCGGCCCGAGCAGGAACCCCACGAGCTCGGCGACGTCGGCGGGGTCGACGAGGGCACCCAGCGGTGGGACCCGCACGGGCGTGCTCGCGCGGCCGGGGTCGTGCGTCATGGCCGTCTCGGTGGGGCCGGGGGCCACCACGTTCACCGTGATCCGGCGGGGGGCGAGTTCCTGGGCCCAGCTGCGGGACAGCCCCGTCAGCGCGGCCTTCGTCGCGGCGTACTGGGACTTGCCCGCGACCCCGACCATCGTCCGGCTGCCGAGCAGGACGACGCGCCCGCCGTCGGCGACCCGGTCGGCGAGGGCGTCGACGAGCAGGGCGGCCGCGGCGACGTGGACGTCGAACATGGCCCGCAGGTCCCCGGCGCGCAACGACCCCAGGGGGTTCGTGCGCTGGAACCCCGCGCAGTGCACGACCGCGTCGACGCTGCCGAGGTCCGCGACGCCCGCCACGACCTGCTCGGCGTCGGCGAGGTCGGCCGCCACCCAGTCGACCCCGGCGAGGTCGGGTGCGGTGCGGGACAACCCCCGCACCCGGAAACCCCGCCCGAGCAGGTGCTCGGTGACGGCTCGTCCGATGCCCGAGCTGCAGCCGGTGACGACGGCGAGGGGGCTCACCCCGCCGCCAGCAGGGCCAGCGGCAGTCGCGCGTACCGGATCGCCCGGCGGTGCCAGGTGTAGGCGACGTGGACGGTGTCACCGACGACGAGGACGCTCGGGTAGGACAGTTCGTGGTTCGCCCCGGCCCGGGAGTCGTTCGTCAGGCAGTTCCCGTCCCCGCCTTCCAGGTCCAGGGAGCGGTCCCAGGTGAGACCGCCGTCGCTCGAGCGGGCCAGCGTCATGGGCGCCCGCGGGGTTCCCCACACCGCGCGGGGCCCGTCCGCCGTCGCGACCGGGGACACGACCTGGTCGACGATCCCCTCGTCCCCGATCTCGTCGTAGAGGGATTCCCGGCGCGGGGTGTCCTCGGTGGCGCGGATGCGGTTGAAGGCGACGACGAGGCCACCGGCCGGGTCGCCGGACACCTGGACGGAGGAGTTGTTGTTCGGCAGCGGGGTGGGTTCCGGCGCCGACCAGCTCGCACCACCGTCGGTGGAGACGGACCGGTGGACCGCGTCGGCCCAGCGGCTGCGGTAGAACGCCACGAGCGAGGAGTCGGGACGGACCAGCACGTTCATGTGGACCATCCCCGTGCTGGCGGGGACGACGACCTCGCGCCAGGTGCGGCCCTCGTCGTCGGAGGCGAGCACGACGCTGTCGTCCTCGTCCCCGCGCCAGCGGGCCCCCGGCGCGACGGGGCAGCGGAACACCGGCAGCAGCCAGCGCCCGGCCGGGGTCACGACGGGTGGTTGCCGCACGAACACCCCACCCGCCGCGGACGCGGGGACGAACGTCCGCGTCGGCCCGAACGTCCGACCACCGTCCGTGGACACGCGGCGGCGCACCTCGGCGGTGTCCTGGTTCCCGGCGCTCTGCGCGGTGTGCAGCAACCACACCTCACCCGCCGGCGTGGTCCACAGGACCGGGTTCTGCTCCGAGCGCTCCGGGTCCGAGGACAACCGGACCGGTTCGGCCCACTCGACGGCGGACGGGGCGAGGACGGACATCCACACGTCGATGTCCGCCACGCCCTCCTGCGTCCCGCCGAACCAGACGCAGGCCAGGTCCCCGCCGGGGAGCACGGACAGGTTCGCCGCGTGGCACTGCACGGTCGGGGCGGGCAGGAACCCGGAGACGACACCCCCCTCACCGGTGAGCGTGGTCACCGACGGGTCCTCGACGACGGGCAACAGGAACTCCCGGACGCTCACGCCTGCCCCCTCGCGGTCGAGAGGTGCGTCCGCGCGGCGTGCTCCAGGTGCACGACGTCGGAGGCGACGGTGACGAAGGTCCACCCCGCCTCGATGCGCTGGCGGGCCACGTCCCCGTGCGGGGTGTGGATGCCCGCCGCGATGCCCGCCGCGGCGGTGGCGGCCAGGACCCGCGCGAGGGCCGCGTCGAACTCCTCCTGCACGGCGGGATCGCCGGGGAACGCACCGCCGAGACCGATCGAGAGGTCCGAGGGTCCGACGTACAGCCCGTCGAGGCCGGGGGTCGCGGCGATCTCCTCGACGTTCGCCAGGCCGTCGGACGTCTCGATCATCGCCAGCACCGCCGTCTGCTCGTCGGCCTGCACGGGGACGGGACCCACGCGCAACCCCGACCGCATGGGTCCGTAGGAACGGACGCCGTGCGGGGGGTACTTCGCGGACCGGACCGCCGCGGCGGCCTCGGCCGCGGTGTTCACCAGGGGCACGACGACGGCCCGCGCACCGGCGTCGAGGGCGTGGCCGATGGCGGTCGGGTCGTTCGCCGCGACGCGCACGACCCCGGCCGACCCGCCGCAGTCGACGGCGAGCATCCCGTGCAGGACGCCGCTGTGCCCGAGCAGGCCGTGCTGGGCGTCGACCGCGACGTAGTCGTAACCCAGTCGCGCGACGCGCTCGGTCGCGAACGGGGCGTCGAGGGTGATCCAGTACCCGACGACGAGGTCGCGGGCGCGCACGCGCCGGGCGAAGTCGGCGGGGTCTGGTCGATCTGCTGCCTGCACGGGTGGGGCTCCTCGGGTGGTCGTGGGTCGGGGGGTCAACGGTTGTAGGCCGGGGCCGGTCCGCGCAACGCGGTCCCCACCTCGTCGCAGGCCGCGAGGACGTCGGCGGGCAGCGGGCCCTCGGCCAGCGCCCGCAGGTTCTGCCGCAGCTGCTCGGCGCGCGACCCCCCGAGCAGCAACTGGTCCACGACGTCGCGGTGGGCCGTCCAGCGCAGCGCGAGCTCGGCCATCGGCAGCCCCGCCCCCTCGGCCACGACGCGCAACCGCTCGACGCCGTCGAACAACTGCTCGTCCCAGTACCGCTGCGTGTACGTCCCCGCGAGCCGGGACGACCCGAACCGCCCCTCCGAGGGGCGTTCGGCGAAGCGGTGCCGGCCCGTCAGCAACCCGCCGCCGAGGGGGTTGTAGACCATCGTCGCGAGCTGGTGGACGGCGGCGAACTCGACGTACTCCTCCTCGATGCGGCGGGCCAGCAGGTTGTAGAGCTGCTGAGCCACGACCGGCCGGGGGGCACCGACGCGGTCGGCGGCCGTCTCGACGTCGGCGATCTGCCAGGCGGCGTAGTTCGAGACGCCGAGGCGACGCACCTTGCCCTCGGCGACGAGTTCCGCGACCGCCGTCAGCGTGTCCTCGACGGGGGTGGAGCGGTCGGGCTGGTGCAGGTAGAGCAGGTCGAGCCGGTCGGTGCGCAACCGGCGCAGGCTCGCCTCGACGCAGCGCCGGACGGCGGCGGGCGAGAGCGGGGCGTCCTGCCCGGCGTCCGGGTGCGGCATCCCGACCTTGGAGGCGAGTTCGACCTCGTCGCGCCGGCCGGCGAGCAGGGTCCCCAGGAGTTCCTCGGTCGCTCCGCCGGCGTAGGCGTTGGCGGTGTCGATCGCGCTCACCCCGTGGGTGAGGGCCACGTCGAGCATCTCCTTCGCCGCACCCTCGTCGACGGTGTCGGCGAACGTCATGGTGCCGAGCACGGGGCGCGCGCCCCCGTTCCCCGTGGTGGTCATGCGGCGGTCCCTCCGGTGGTGGTGAGCACGCCGCGGACGACGTGGCGGGGTTTGCGGCCGACCATGGCGGCCGGGTCGAGCGCGGCGCGGCGCAACCGGCGCGTGTAGTCCTCCGCCGGGCTCGTGAGGACCCGGGTGGTGGGCCCGGTCTCGACGACCCGGCCCCGGCGCATGACGACCACCTCGTCGCTGATGCCCTGCACGACACCGAGGTTGTGGGAGATGAACAGGCAGCTGATGCCGCTGTCGCGCTGCACCTCGCGCAGCAGGTCGAGCACCTGCGCCTGCACGGAGACGTCGAGCGCGCTCGTGGCCTCGTCGCACAGGAGCAGCTCGGGTTCCGACGCCAGGGCGCGGGCGATGCCGATGCGCTGGCGCTGACCGCCGGAGAACTCCGCGGGCCGGCGGTCCAGGCCGCTGGCCGGCAGACCCACCCGGTCGAACAGCTCCCGGACGCGGGCGTCCCGGCGGTCCTTCGGGGTTCCCCGCTGCCGCAGCGCCTCACCGACGATCTCCGCGGCCGTCAGGTGCGGGTCGAGGGAGCCGTAGGGGTCCTGGAACACCATCTGCCAGCGGTGGCGCAACGGACGCAACCGGCGGTCGGGCAGGTGGGTGATGTCGGTCCCGTCGAGCAGGACCCGGCCCGCCGTGGGTTCGAGCAGCCGCATGACGGCCTTGGCGACCGTGGACTTCCCGCAGCCGGACTCCCCCACGACGGCGACGGTCGACCCGCGCGGGACGCGGAACGAGACGCCGTCGACGGCGCGGAACGCCCCGGCCCCCGCGCCGTACTCGACGACGAGGCCCTCGACCTCCAGGACGGGTGTGCCGGTGCCGTTCACGAGCGTCCTCCTGCCGGGGTGAACCCCGGGTCCTCGTCCCAGACCCCCAGCGCGGGGACGGCGGCGAGCAGCTCGCGCGTGTACTCCTCGCGCGGGTTCCCGACGACGGCCTCCACCTCACCGGACTCCACGAACACCCCGCCGCGCATGACGTGCAGGCGGTCGGACACGAGCCGGGCGACCCCCAGGTCGTGGGTGATGACGAGCAGCGCCACGCCCCGCTGCTCCTGCAGTTCCAGCAGCAGGTCCAGGACACCGGCCTGGACGGTGACGTCGAGGGCCGAGGTGGGCTCGTCGGCGACGATGAGCTGCGGTTCGCTCGCCAGTGCCATCGCGATGAGCACGCGTTGCAGCATCCCGCCGGACAACTGGTGCGGGAACTTGCGCAGCTGCGCCGGCGGGTCGGGGATGTGGACCTGCTCCAGCAGGCGTTCGGCGCGGGCCTTCACGGCCGTCGCCCCGCTCGCGGCGCCGGCGTGCCGGACGGCCTCGCACAACTGGCTGCCGATGCTGTGCACCGGGCTGAGCGCCGTCATGGGGTCCTGCGGGACGAGCGCCACGGTGCGGCCGCGGGCGGCGGCCATCGCGCGGGGTTCGCGCAGCACGTCGACGCCGTCGAGCACGACCGCCCCGGACAGGACGGCGAGGTCGTCGGGCAGCAGCCCCAGGACCCCCATCGCGGTCGTCGACTTGCCCGACCCCGACTCCCCGATGAGCGTCACCGTCTCACCGCGGTCGACGGAGAACGAGACCCCGTCGACGGCGCGGACGATCCCGCGGGCGGTCATGAGTTCGACCTGCAGGTCGCGCACCTCCAGCAGCGGCGGGGCGTCGGGGCCCTGCCGCTCGCGGGCGGCGTCGCGCACCTGCGGTCCGGTGCGGTCGAGCGTCTTCACGCGGTCCTCCCTCGGTCCAGCAGTCCACGGACGCGGCGGCGCCAGGACGTCGCCGCCCCGTCGCGCAGCGCGTCCCCCAGCAGGTTCACCCCGACGACGAGCAGCACGATGGCCACGCCGGGGGCGGTGACGAGCCACCAGGCGGTGCCGATGTAGTCCTGCCCGTCGGAGACGATGCGGCCCCAGGTGGCGAAGGGGCGTTGCGGGCCCGCGCCGAGGAAGCTCAGCGCGCTCTCCAGCAGCACGGCCTGCGCCAGCAGCAGCAGGACGACGAGCAGGGTCTGCGGCAGGACGTTCGGGACCACGTGGCGCACGAGGATCCCCACCCGCCGCAACCCCAGGGTGCGGGCGGCCGCGACGTACGGCTTCTCCCGTTCCACGAGCACCAGGGAGCGGGTCAGGCGTGCCACCTCGGGCCACTGCGCGACGGCGATGACGAGGGTGATGACGAGGATCGACTGCCCGAACAGCGCCACGACGAGCAGCAGCATCATCAGCAGCGGCAGCGACATCTGCGCCTCCAGCAACCGGGAGACCACGACGTCGACCCAGCGCCCGTAGAACCCGGCCGCCGAGCCGAGCGCGAGGCCGATGGCCCCGGAGACGACGACCGCCAGGACGCCGACCGCGAGGGAGACCTGCCCCCCGTGCAGGACGCGGGACAGCAGGTCGCGGCCCAGCTGGTCGGTGCCGAGCAGGTGGCCGGCGCTCAGCGGCGGCAGCAGCCGGTCGCCGAGGTCCTGGGCGTTCGGGTCCGGCAGCGGCAGCAGGTTCGCCACCAGGATGGGGACGACGACGATCAGCGCGCAGACGAGGCCGGCGACCGTCTTGGTGCGGTTCGCGCGGGCCTGCCGCGTCGTCGCCGCGCGGGCGAGGTGGGCCGCCGTGACGGCGCTGGGCCGGCTGGTGGTCTGCGTGCTCATGCTGCACTCGCCTTCCCGAGACGCACACGTGGGTCGAGCAGGGGGTAGAGGAGGTCCACGAGCAGCTGGACGCCGATGGCCAGGACGGACGTCACGAGGACGGTGGCCTGGATCAGCGGGTAGTCGCGGGTCTCCAGGGCGCGCACGACCAGCGAACCGACGCCGGGCCAGGCGAACACGACCTCGACGACGACGACGCCGTTGAGCATGGCGGCGAACCGGGTGCCGAGGGCCGTGAAGACGGGGATCGCGGAGTTCCCCATCGCGTAGCGCCACGTGAGGACGTGGTCGGAGAAACCGCGCGAGCGGGCGACCACGAAGTACGGCGCCGCGAGGTTCTGCACCATCTCGCGCCGCACGAGCCGGGACAGCAGGGCGACCTGCAGGATCGCGATGGTCACGGCGGGCAGGAGCAGGCCGCTCCACGTCGCGAACCCCGACGCCGGCAGCACCGGCAGGGCCACCGCGAAGACGCTGAGGAGCAGGACGCCGATCCAGAAGTCCGGCATGGACTGCCCGGCGATGGTCGCGACGTTCGCGGCCAGCTCGGAGCGGCTGTCGCGACGGCGCGACATCCACACGCCGAGCGGGATCGAGACGACGGCGGCGACGACGATGGCCGTGCACGCCAGGGTGAGTGTGTAGGGCACGCGGTCCGCGACGACGCTCAGCGCGGGGGCCTGGAAGCTGTAGGACTCCCCCAGGTTCCCGTGCAGCAGCTGCGACAGGAACGTCAGGTACTGCGAGGCGAGCGGGTCCTCCAGGCCGAACCGGTCCCGCACCTGCTGCAGCTGCTCGGTCGTGGCCAGCGGGCCGGCGAACGCGCGGGCGGGGTCGCCCGGGGCGAGGCGGATGAGGACGAACACGGTCGAGACCGTGAGGAAGACGGTGAGCAGGCCCTGGCCCACTCGCTTCAGGACGTACGCGACCACGGCCTCAGCCCTTCAGCTCGACGGCGGACAGGCGGTAGTTGTTCGCGGGCGACAGGTCGATCCCGTGGACCCGGTCCCGGCGCGCGAGGATCGCCTTGGGGTTGAACTGCCAGGCGCAGGGCCAGGTGTCCCAGACGGCCTGCTGCGCCTGGGCGGTGAGTTCGCGCCGTCGCACGGGGTCGGTCTCGGAGGACGCCGCGGCGATGAGGTCGGTGACGGCGGGGACGACGTATCCCTGGTAGGTGTCGCGGGTCTGCTCCTTCTCGGCCGTTCCCGCGTACATCCCCTGCAGCATGACGATCGCCTGCCCGGTGGGTCCGGGGAAGCCGTTGCCGAGCAGGTCCCAGTCGCCGGCGCGACCCTGCCGCCAGGACATGATGTCCCCGCCGGGCTGGAACTCCCGCAGCCGGGCGCGGACACCGATGTCGCCGAACATGTCGACGAGGGCCTCCATGACGAACGTGTCGCCGGGGAACTCCCCGGACTCCCACACGATGGTGACCTCGAGGTCCTGCGCCCCCATCGAGGCCAGGATCTTCCGGGCGGCTCCGGGGTCGTAGACGTACTCCCCGGTCTTGACGTACCCGTCCTGGTTGGAGGTGACGACGCCCTCGGCCTGGACGGCCGTGCCCGCGAGGACCTCCTCGACGAGGGACTTCCCGTCGATCGCCATGCTGAGGGCCTGCCGGCCGCGCGGGTCGGCCAGCGGGTGACCCGGGGGTTTGCGGAAGTTGTAGAAGATCTGGTTCAGCCGCAGGCTCGGCACCTGGCTCAGGTGGATCCCGGGCAGGCCTTCGAGCTGCTGGGCCGAGTCGGGGGTGATGGAGTCGATGACGTCGACCTCACCGCTGCGGATGGCGATGACCCGGCTGGACTCCTCGGGGGAGAACCGCACGTCGACCGTCCGGGTCGTCGCCGGGGTCCCCCAGTACCTCTCGTTCCGCGTCAGCCGGTAGGTGCCGGTCCCCCGGTCGTGCGAGGTCATGACGTAGGGGCCCGAACCGAGCCCGTCCTGCAGTTCCTCGGGGCGGTTGGCCGCGGCCGGGGTGATGAGGATGTTGCTCATCAGCGCGTCCAGCATCGGCAGCGGGCGCTCGGTGTCGAGGGTGAACGTGCGGTCGTCGAGCTTGCTGACGGTGGGCATCTCGGGGAAGAAGCTCGCGACGAAGCTGGCACCGGTGTCGGCGTAGCTCTGCAGCGCCGTGGCGACGTCCTCGACGGTGACCGGTGAACCGTCGGAGTAGCACGCCTCGGGGCGCAGCCGGACGGTCCAGCGCGTGGGTTCGGTCAGCTCGAAGCTCTCCGCGAGGACGAGCGCGGGTTTCACGTCCGTGCCGATCTCGGTCAGCGCCTGGCGCACCGCGCGCTGCACCGTGACGGCCGCGTCGAACTGGTTCAGCTTGTTGTCCAGGCTCACGAGGGACCGGTTGAGCGCGAGGGTCAGCGTGTCGGGGCCGGGAGCCCCGGTGGGGCCGGCGCAGCCCGTGAGCGCACCGAGACCGGCCACGCCGAGGCCCGCACCGCCGGCGAGCAGCGTGCGGCGGGTGAGCTGGGCGGAGCGATCGGGTGGTCGGGGTGTCGCGGCGGTCATCGGTGACCCCTCATCTCGGCGGGACGGGACCGGTGGGCTCGTCCTGATCGGCTGCTGATCGGGTGCTGCTCGCGGTGCTGCGCGGGTGCTGGTCGGTCTCGCGGGCGCCGGTGCCGGGTCGTCCGGACGGCGTCGTCCGACGAGCACTGTGCCACTCCTGCTCGGAACGCGCAACGGTCTGGCGCGAAACACGCAACCTGTGGGACCGTGGTCCCGCCGGGCCAGGCGACGTCGCCGTGAGAGCCGCCGCGAGACCCACCGCGAGAGCCACCAGGAGGTGACCCGTGACCGCACCACCCACCCCCCGCGCGCCGACGCGCGCCGCCCTCCAGCACGTCCTGGCCGACGACCTCTCGGGCGCGGCGGAGGTCGCCGGTGCCCTGCTCGCCCGGGGCCGGGACTGCCGCGTCGTCCTCGCCGGTCCCGACGGCGCGCCCGCCGCGCCCAGCGGGGACGGCACCACCGTCGTGGACACCGACCACCGGGCGAGCGCGCCCCCGTCGGCCCGGAGCGCCGTCCGCGCGGCCACGGCGGACCCGGACGGTCCCGCCCTCGTCGTCGTCAAGCTCGACTCCCTCTGGCGGGGGAACGTCGCCGCCACGGTCGAGGGGCTGCGGGACAACGGTTTCCAGGTCGTCCTGGCGGGAGCGCTGCCGTCCCTGGGCCGGTCGGTCCGGGACGGTGCCCCCTTCGTCCACGACGTCCCGCTGGCGGACACCGCGCTGTGGGCCCTCGAACCGCGTCCGGCGCCCCGGACCGTGGCGGACCTGCTGGACGGGCACGTCACCGCCGTCCCCCTCCACGCCCTGCGCACCGGCTGGACCCTCCAGGGCCAGGAGCTCTGCGTGCTCGACGGGGAGACCGGCAGCGACCTGCGCGCCGCGGCGGCCGCCGCCGCCGGGGCCGTCTCCCGCGGTCGCCGCGTGGCCCTCGTCGGCAGCGCGGCCCTCGTCGCCGCCGTCGCCGACACGACCCCCGCCCCGTCCCGGCGCGCCCCCGCACCCGTCCCCGCCGCCGGCCACCGGCCGGTCGTCCTCGCCGTGGGCAGCGGATCGGCCGCTGCCGTCGCGCAGACCGCGCACCTGCGCGCAGCCGCCGTCGTCGACGAGCACACCCACCTGCTGACGGTCGACGCGAGCGGTGCGGGCCCCGGGGAGGCGGTCGCCGACCTCGCGCGCCGGGTCGGGCGGACCCACGCCACCGCCGACCTCGTCCTCACCGGCGGGCAGACCGCGCGCGCCGTCCTGGACCACCTCGGCGTGCGGTGGCTGCGACCGGTCACCCAGCCCGACCACGGCGTCGTCGTCAGCCTCGCCGACGACGGCCGCCTGGTCGCCACCAAACCCGGCAGCTTCGGGCAGGACCCGACGCTCACCGACCTCGTCCGGCTGCTGCGCGCTCTGCGCAGCGGTGTCCCCGTCCGCGCACCCCAGGAGATCCCGTGACCCCCTCGACCGTCACCGACGCCACCTCGGCCGCTCCCGCGGGCACCCGTGGGGACACCCGTCCCGCGATCGCCGTCACGATGGGCGACGGCGCCGGGGTCGGCCCCGAGGTCACCGTCGGCGCCCTCCTCGACCCGGCCGCCTACCGGGACGGACGCCCCGTCGTCGTCGGGGACGCCGAGCGGTTGCGGCGGGCCGCGCGGGCCCTGGGCGTCCAGGCGGACGTGGTGGTCGTGCCGGACGTGGCCGCCGCCGAGTTCGCACCGGGCCGGGTCAACGTGATCGACCCGGGTCTGCTGCCGGCGGACCTGCCGTGGGGGGAACTGTCCGCCGCGGCCGGGCACGCGGCGCACGAGTACGTGCGGATCGCCTGCGAACTCGCGATGGCCGGGGACGTCCAGGCCATCTGCACCGCCCCCCTCAACAAGGCCGCCCTGCACGCCGCCGGCCACCTCTACCCCGGGCACACCGAACTCCTCGCCCACTTCTGCGGCGTGCAGGAGGTGTCGATGATGCTGACGACCCCGCGCATCAAGGTCATCCACGTCACGACCCACATCGGGCTCATCGACGCGATCGCGCGCATCGAACCCGGACTCGTGGAACGCACGATCCGCCGCGGGGCGGAGGCGCTGCGGCGGGCGGGGAACCCGAACCCGCACGTCGGGGTCTGCGCCATCAACCCGCACGCCGGGGAGAACGGGCTGTTCGGGTACGGCGAGGAGGCCGAGAAGGTCACCCCCGGCATCGAGGCGGCGCGCGCCGCGGGCGTGGACGCCGTCGGTCCGTTGCCGGCCGACACGGCGTTCTTCCTCGGCGGCCGCGGTGACTACGATCTCATCGTCGCGATGTACCACGACCAGGGCCACGGCCCGGTGAAGGTGCTCGGGATCGAGGCGGGGGTCAACATCACGGTGGGATTGCCCGTCATCCGCACGTCGGTCGACCACGGCACGGCGTTCGACATCGCGGGGACGGGACGGGTGGAGGTCGGCAGCATGGTCGAGGCGTTGCGGCAGGCCACGGAGCTGGCGGGCGCACCCGCCTCGTCGGGGTCGTGAGACCGGCGTGAGCGAGCCCGCCACCGCCTCGGGGACCGACGCGCGCCGTCGCGAGATCCTGCACCTGGCCAGCACCTCCGGGATCGCGAGCGTGGAGGAGCTGTCGGCACGGCTGGGCGTCACGGCGTCCACCATCCGTCGCGACCTGGCGCGGTTGCGCGACCAGGGCCTCATCACCCGCACCTACGGCGGCGCCGCCCCCTCGGTCGCGCACCCCGAGCAGTCGCTGCGGCAGCGCACCGGCGAGGCGTTCGAGGCCAAGCGCGGCATCGCCCGCTGGGCCGCGCGCCAGGTCCGGCCGGGCGAGACGGTGATGCTGGACGCGGGGACGACCGTCGGAGCGCTCGCCCACGAACTCCGGCGCCGCGCGCCGCTCACCGTCGTCACGACGGGCCTGACCGTCCTCGACGAGCTCGCGGACGCCGACGACGTCGAGGTCGTCTCCCTCGGGGGTTCCCTGCGCCACCTCAGCCAGGGTTTCGTGGGCCCGCTCACCGAGGCCGCCCTCGAACGCGTGACCGCCGACGCGGTGTTCCTCGGGGCGGACGGCGTGAGCGCCGAGGACGGGATCTGCGAGGCCGACCAGCAGCAGACCCGCCTGAAGGAACTCATGGCGCGCCGGGCCGACCGCGTGCACGTCCTGGCCCACGCGGTGAAGCTCTCCCGCCGCCCGTTCCACGCGTGGGCGCCGATGCCGGCCGGCTGGACGCTCGTGACGGACGCCGCCGCCGAGCCCTCCGCCCTCGCCCCGTTCCACGCGGCGGGGGTGCGGGTCGTCGTGACCGACGGGGAGGGTGCGGAGGTCCCCTGAGGTTCCGCCCGCTCTGCTGCCACCCGCTCCGGTGCCACCCCGCAGGTCAGTACGACTCCGCCGTCATCGGCCACAGCTCACCGACGAGCCACTGCCCCACCAGCACCAGGACGACGACGAGGAGCACGAGCAGCGCCCCGAGCACCCGCGGGTCCCTCACCCCGTCCCCCCGTCGCCCGCAGGAGCCGGCTCACCCCTGCCTGCGGGGGTCCTCCAGCACGTCCCGCCAGGAGTGCTGCGGCTCGTACCCGAGCAGTCGGCGGGCCTTCTCGATGCTGTAGAACGTCTCGTCGCGCCCCATCTCCCGCCGCACCTCGACGCCCCCGTAGAACTCCTCGATGACCTCCTGCGTGGTCGCGGCGACCGACATGTCCGCGTTGGCGACGTTGAACACCTCGAAACCCAGGCCGTCCGTCTGCAGCGCCTTGAGCGTCGCCTGACCCAGGTCGCGGGTGTCGATGTAGGCGAAGACGTTGCGACGGCGCAGCGCGGGGTCGGTCAAGAACGGCGGGAACTTCTCGGCGTACTCGTCCGGCTCGATGACGTTGTTGATCCGGAAGCCGTAGACGTCCGCGCCGGTCCGGGCCTGGAACGACCGGGAGACGACCTCCCCCGCCACCTTCGACATCGCGTAGGAGTCCTCGGGGACGACCGGGTGCTCCTCGTCGACGGGCACGTACAGGGGTTTGCGCTCGCCCTGGGCGAAGCAGACGCCGTACGTGGTCTCCGAGGAGGCGAAGACGACCTTGCGGACGCCGAGCCGCGTCGCGGCCTCCAGCACGTTGTAGTGCGCGAGGACGTTCGTCGCGAACGTCGTCGCGTCCGGGGCGCGCAGGATGGTGGGGATGGCGGCGAAGTGGACGACGGCGTCGTAGGACGAACCACCCGCGCTGCCGCCGGGGCCGTCGAGGTCGGCCATCGTCGGCATCCCCGCCAACGCCGAGTACACCTGCCCCGCGTCGGTGAGGTCGACGCGCAGGTCGGTGACGTCGGGGTGGCCCAGCGGGGTGAGGTCGGCGTTCGTCACGTGGTGCCCCTGGGAGGCCAGGTACGGCGCGACGTGGTGGCCGGCCTTGCCGCTGCCGCCCGTGAAGAAGATGCGCATGCGCCCAGCCAACCACCCCTGCCGGAAGTCGCCAGGCCAGTTCCGGCGCGGCCGCCCCTACCCGGCGCCGGGGCGGGCGGTCTACGGTCGCGGACGTGGACGCAGAACCCCGCCGCGAACCCCTCCGCCTCGGTGTCGTCGGCACGGGCTACCGGGCCGGTCTGTTCCTGGACCTCGTGGCCCGGGTCCCCCACCTGCTCCAGGTCACGGGCGTCCTGGGGCGCTCCCGCGCCTCGGCGGAGGCGGTGGTGGCCGGTCGCGGGCTGCGCGTCGCCGACGACCCGGCCGGGCTGCTGGCCACGTCCCCGGAACTCGTCCTCGTCGTGGTGCCCGCGGCGCAGGCAGCGGCGACCGTGACCGACCTCGTGGGGCGCGGCGCTCACGTCCTCACCGAGACGCCCCCCGCGCCGGACCTGGACGGGCTGCGCGCGCTGTGGGACGTGGTCGGTGCGAGCGGCCGCGTCCAGGTCGCCGAGCAGTACCTGCTGTTCCCCCACAACGCCGCGCGGTTGCGGGTCGTGCGGGACGGAGCCGTGGGCGGACCGACGTCGGTGCAGGTGTCCTCGACGCAGACCTACCACGCGACCTCGATGATCCGCGGTTTCCTCGGCCTCGGGGCGGAACCGGTGCGCGTGGTCGCGAGCGCCACCACCGCTCCCCTGGCCGACCCGATCGCCCGCCCGGGCTGGACGGGCGACGCGCAGCCGCACCCGTTGACGACCACCGTGGCGACGTTCGACGTCGGCGACGGTCGCAGCGCGCTGTACGACTTCACGCAGACGCAGACCCGGAACCCCCTGCGGGCCCGCCGGCTGGTCGTCCGCGGCAGCCTGGGCGAACTCGTCGACGACCGCGTGGTGCGCCTGGCCGACGCCACGACCGTCCTGACCTCGTCGCTGGAACGGCGCCAGACCGGGCACCGGCAGGACGTGCAGGGTCTGGACCTGGACCAGATCGCGTTCGAGGGGCGAGTGGTGTTCCGCAACCCCTTCACGGGCTCGCGGCTGTCGGACGAGGAGATCGCCCTGACGCTCCTGCTGCAGCGCGCCGGGGCCTGGGCCCGGGGCGAGGGCCCCGGACCGTACCCGCTGGCCGAGGCCGCGCAGGACCACCTGCTGGGGCTGGCGGTCGACGAGGCCGTCCGCACGGGCCGGCCGGTCACGACGACGAGCGAGGCGTGGGCGGGAGGGCTCGGCGGCTGACGGGGGACGCCGATCAGCCCGTCGGGACCCAGAACCTCAGCTTCACCCCACGACGCTCCTGGAACAACCCGCCGTTCGCCTCGATCACCTTCCGCGAGGCCACGTTGTCGTCGTCGCACGTGACGAGGACGCACTCCAGCCCCAGCGCGTTCGCGACGGGCAGCGCGGCTGCGAGCATCCGCGTGGCGTGCCCACGACGCCGCGCGGCGGGGACGATCCAGTAGCCCACGTGACCGCCGAGGTCGCGCAGCCGCGGGGTCAGGCGGTGCCGCACCTGCACGCGGCCCAGGTACTCCGCCCCCTCCACCCACCACAGGTTGGTGGAGGGGACGAAACCCTCCGGTCGCGGGGTGCCCTCCCGGGCGTCGGCGGCGAGCCGGTCGACCCAGTCGTCGAACTGCGCGTCGTCGGTACCGGCGACACCGGCGTAGGCGGGGTGGTCGTCCCACTCCCCGGCCCGCACCGCGCGCCGGATCGAGTCCGCCACCGACGAGCGCGGGACGACGAGGGCAGGCACGTCAGGACAGGCCCTGCAGCGCCGGGGCCCCGGAGGGGTAGTACGACCGCACCCAGCTCGGGAACTCCTGCAGGATCCGGTCGTACAGCTCCTCGTCGCTCACGGTGTCGAGGTCGTCGAGGGCGAAGAACCCCGTGTTGTCGTGCCGGCGACCCGTGAGGGTGTCGAGCTTCTCGAGGATGCCGTAGTCGCTGCGGCCGATGCCGATGAACTGCCAGAACACCGGCTCGCGCTCCACGGCGCGCAACGCTCTCTCCGTGCCCTTGTCGTCCGTGACCCCGCCGTCGTGGAAGAACAGCACCAGGGTGGGGATGTCGAGGGGTTCGCGGGCGACGTAGCGGGCGACGTCCTCGATGACGGCCTTCTCGTTGTTCCAGCCCTCGGCCCCGGTGTACCGCTTGGCGGTGTACGTCTGCAGCCACGTCGGGAGGTCCCCGATGGTGATGTCCTCCAACCGCTGCGCGCGCCCACCCATCGCCCACGCCTGCATCTCGGCGCCGTCGTCGACCTGCGCGGCCACGGGCGCGACCCGTTCCACGGCCCGGGAGAACACGCCCCTGCGGTAGAGGGAACTGGTGCTGCCGGAGACGTCGAGGACGACGACGACCCGGCACCGCAGCCCCGTCATGCGGTGCTTGGTGAGGACGAGCGCGACCTGCTGCTTGCGCAGGTTCAGCGCCTTGCGCATGTCGACGGGCAGCTTCTCCTCGCCCTTGGTGAAGTTCACCGCGGGGGGCACGGGGGCGGGTTCGGCGGCCGGTTCGTCGACGGGTTCGTCGACGTCGACCCCGAAGTCGGTCGCCAGGCCCGCGAGACCGTCGTCGTACCCCTGTCCCACGGCGCGCACCTTCCACGCCCCGCCCCGCCGGTAGACCTCGGCGAGCACGACGACCGTCTCGGCACCGAGCCGGGACGGCGTGAACTCCAGCGTCGAGGACCCGTCCTCGACGCTCAGCCGCACCCGCGCGCCGGCGAACGTCGCCCCCTCGGCCTCGGGGCTGGCCACGACGACGACCCGGTCGGCCCCCGGGCGCAACGCATCGAGGTCGAGCGCGAGCGCCCGCCCGTCCAGCCGCACCCCCGGTGCGGACGGCTGGTTGAAGAACACCATGTCGGCGTCACCGCCGACCTTGCCGTCGGGGTTCACGACGAGAGCGGTGACGTCGACCGGCCCCTCGACGCGCACCTGCAGGGACGAACCGGTGAGCGGGGCGTTGCCGCCCTCGGTGAGCGTGGTCACCCCACCGTTCTACCCGACGGGTCCGCGGCGGTCCCGGGCAGACAGGGGCGGCGTCAGGTGACAGGGTGCGGTCATGTCCACCTGGTTCATCACCGGCTGCTCGACCGGCCTGGGTCGCTCGCTGGCCGAAGCCGTCCTCGCCCGCGGCCACCGCGCCGTCGTCACCGCCCGCGACGCCTCCAGGGTCGAGGACATCGCGGCCGGCCACCCCGACACCGCCCTCGCCCTGTCCCTGGACGTCACCTCCCCCGAGCAGGTCACCGAGGCCGTCCGCCGGGCCGAGGAACGCTTCGGCGGCATCGACGTCGTCGTCAACAACGCCGGCTACGGCTACCGCGCCGCCGTCGAGGAGGGGGTGGACGCGGACGTCGAGAAGCTGTTCGCCACCCACGTCTTCGGCGCCACCTCCGTCCTGAAGGCCGTCCTGCCGGGGATGCGCGAGCGCCGCAGCGGCACGGTGCTCAACGTCTCCTCGATCGGTGCGCACGTCTGCCCGCCCGGGTCCGGCTACTACGCCGCGGCCAAGGCGGCGCTGGAGGCGGTGTCCCGCTCGCTGCGCACCGAACTGGCGCCCCTGGGCATCTCCGTCACGATCGTCGCGCCCGGCGGGTTCCGGACCGACTTCGCAGGTCGCTCGCTGACGCAGTCGCCCGAACCCATCGCCGACTACGCCGACACGGCCGGCCCGCGGCGCATCGAGAACGACACCGCCCACGGGACCCAGCCGGGCGACCCGGCGAAGGCCGCCGAGGCGATGATCGCGCTGGCCGAGGCGGAGAACCCGCCGTCGGCGGTGTTCCTGGGTTCCGACGCGCTGTCGGCCATCGAGGGCGTGCTGGAGCAGCGCCGCTCGGAGGTCAACGTGTGGCGGGAGCTGAGCACCAGCACCGACTTCTGAGACCGTCCCGTCCGGGTGTCGGCGGCGCCGGGTCGTGGTTGCCTGACGGCATGACACGCATCGGCACCTCTGAACTCGACGTCCGTCCGCTGAACCTGGGCGGCAACGTCTTCGGCTGGACGGCCGACGAACCCACCTCGCACGCCGTCCTCGACGCCTTCGTCGAGGGCGGCGGCGACTTCATCGACACCGCCGACGTGTACTCGGCGTGGTCCGACGGCGGCGCCGGGATCTCCGAGACGATCATCGGCACCTGGCTGGCGAAGTCCGGCAAGCGCGACCAGGTCGTCATCGCCACCAAGGTCGCCAAGAAGGCCGACCGCGCCGGTCTGGGCGCCGAGAACGTCCGCCGGGCCGTCGACGAGTCGCTGCAGCGCCTGCAGACCGACCGCATCGACCTGTACTGGGCGCACGAGGACGACCGCGACACCCCGCTGGCCGAGACGCTCGGCGCGTTCGACGAGCTCGTCACCGCCGGCAAGGTCCGCGCGATCGGCGCCTCGAACTACACGGGCTCACGTCTCACCGAGGCGCTGGAGACCTCCCGGCGCGAGGGCTTCGCCAGCTACGTCGCGGTGCAGAACCACTACAACCTCCTCGAGCGCGAGGAGTACGAGCGCGACGCGCTGCCCGTCGCGCAGGCCAACGGGCTCGCCTCGCTGCCGTACTCCTCCCTCGCGTCGGGTTTCCTCACCGGCAAGTACCGCCCCGGCCGGCTCGCTGAGTCGCAGCGGCAGGCGAAGGCCTCCTCCTACCTCGACTCCCCCCGCGGGCCGCGGGTGCTGGGGGCGCTCGACGAGGCCGCCGCCGCCCACGGCGTCGACGTCGCCGCGGTGGCCCTGGCCTGGCTGCGGTCCCGGCCGACCGTGCTCGCCCCCATCGCGAGCGCCCGCACCGTCGAGCAGCTCGCCCCGCTGCTGGCCTCGATGGACCTGGAGCTGACGGCCGACGAGCTCGACGCGCTGGAGCACGCCTCCCGCTGAGGGGGGACCGGCGGTGCACGGGAACATCACGTTCCCTGCACGCGCCGAGGTGCGCACGGGGTGCGCGCGTGCCGCAGAGTGGTGGGGTGAGCACCACAGCCGCGCCCCAGCCCTGGAGCCCCCCGC
Organism: Kineococcus mangrovi; assembly: GCF_041320705.1. Taxonomy (NCBI): domain Bacteria; kingdom Bacillati; phylum Actinomycetota; class Actinomycetes; order Kineosporiales; family Kineosporiaceae; genus Kineococcus; species Kineococcus mangrovi. The sequence continues at coordinate 141,641 of NZ_JBGGTQ010000009.1, read as the reverse complement.
GATCCGCGTCCACCGGGCGCAGCTGGTCCCCGGTGGCGCTGGGGGCCGCCTGGGGGCAGCTCGTGGCGCTCGGCGTCCTGTACGTCGTGTGCGTGCGGACGGCTCCGGGCCAGCGCGAGGAGAACCGGCTGCACTCCCTGGCGCTGGAGAACCGCGGTTCGGAGACGGGGTGGTTGCGGACCGCGTTCGACCTCGTCGACCGGTTGCAGCCGCAGCACCTCGTCCTCGGGGTGGCCGTCGTCGGGCTCGTGGGCCTCGTGCGCGGGCGCTTCGGCGCGGCCGTGAGGGGTGTCGTCGTCGCGGCCGGGACGCTGGGGCTGACGGAGCTGCTCAAGCTGGTCCTGCTGGAACGCCCGAACCTGCTCGAGCACGGTTCGGCGGCCAACAGCCTGCCGAGCGGGCACACGTCCGCGGTGCTCGGCCTGGCCCTGGGGCTCCTCGTCGCCGGGCCCCGCTGGCTGCGCCTGCCGCTGGCGCTCGCGGGGGCGGTGGCCGCGGGGGCGATGGGCGCCTTCGTCATCGCCGACGGCTGGCACCGGGTCAGCGACGTCCTCGCCTCGGCCCTGGTCGGCTCGATCGTCCTCTGCCTCGTGCAGGTGGTGCCGCACCGCGGTGAGCGGCGACGTGCCGCCCTGGTCCGGCTCGCGCTCGTCGTGCCGGGGGCCGCGGCCGCCGCGCTCGTGGTGGTCTACGCCGGCGGCGCCCCCCTCACCACGTCCTACCTCGTCGCCGGGGCCGTCGTGGCCCTGACCGTTCTCACCGCGGCCCAGGCCCTGCCGCGAGAGGTGCGCGGCAGGGCCTGAGGGCAGGATGGGGGCATGTCCGAGCAGACCCACGCCTTCCCCGAGGACCCGACCCCGCCCGACGCCCCGCGCGAGACCGGCGAGGGCCCGGACCCCCGCGTCGTCGTCGTGACGCCGCAGGGCATGGGCATCGCCGAACCGCCGGAGGACGGCGAGCCCGGCCCGGCGGACATGGTCTCCCAGCCGGCGAAGGTCATGCGGATCGGCAGCATGGTCAAGCAGCTGCTGGAGGAGGTGCGGTCCGCTCCGCTGGACGAGGCGGGGCGCAACCGGCTCGCCGAGATCCACGAGCGCTCCCTCAGCGAGCTCGAGGACGGTCTGTCCACCGATCTCGTCGAGGAGCTGCGGCGGATCGCGCTGCCGTTCGCCGAGGGCCAGACCCCGTCGGAGAGCGAGCTGCGCATCGCCCAGGCCCAGCTCGTCGGCTGGCTCGAAGGGTTGTTCCACGGCATCCAGACGGCTCTGGTGGCCCAGCAGATGGCGGCGCAGGCGCAGTTGCAGGAGATGCGGCGCGCCCTGCCCGGCGGGATGACCGCGACCGGTCCGCAGGGACGTCCCGGGGGCGGTGACGGGATGCCGCGCGTGCACCCCGGCGGGACGGGGCAGTACCTCTGAAGCTCGCGTTCTGGCGGCGCACCCCGGACCCGCTCGGTGAGGGGGTCTGGGCGCGCGCCGCGCACGCCGCCGACCGCGCCGTCCGGCGCGTGGAGATGGTGGTGGGCGGCACCCCGCCCGGGCCCGCCCGCGCGGCGCTGGAGGAGTTCCTGCCCCGGGTCGACCTCGTGGCCCGCGCCGTCCGCGCCCAGTGCCTGCGGGCTCAGGAGGTGGCGCCCTCGGCCGGCGACCTCCTCGTGCCCGGCGGCCCCGACGGCGAGCACCCGGAGATCCACCGCCGGCTGACCCGGACCGCCACCGCCTGCGCGCAGGTCGCCGAGGCCGCGGCGATGGTGCGGGTCGCGGGCGCGGACGGTGACCCGGTCGACCCCGGTCTGCTGGCCGCGGTGGAACGTGCCGTCGTCAAGGCCGAGACGCTGGCCGACCTGCGCTGAGCAGCGGGCACGCCCCTGCTCCGGGGGCTCGGGTACCGCGGTGGTCCGGCCGGGCGAGCACCGTGCACGGGGAGCGGCGGCGGCCACGGGCCCCGGTCAGGCCAGGTAGGTGTCGATGGGGCTGTTGTCGACGTAGATGCGCTGGTCGGTGAACCGGCCCTCGGCGATCGTGAAGATCGAGCACGCGTTGATGGTCTCCTCGACGCCGTCGGGGAACCGCCAGACGCTGGCGACCTCGAAGACGACCACACCGTCCTCCTCCTGCCAGACGTTGATGAGGGGGTGGGCCAGCGTGGTGACCTTGTCGAGGAGGGTGCTCATCTGCGCGAGGACGACGTCACGACCGTGCACGGTCGGGGCGTTGGCGAAGGTGAGGGTGATGTCGGGGGCGTAGTAGCCGCGCAGGGCGGTGAGGTCCTTGGCTTCCATGGCGGCGAAGTAGCCGGTGAGGAAGTCGAGGGTGTCCTGGGGGGCGCGGGGCATGACGTGGTCTCCGTCGACGCGGTGGTGGGCGAGTTCGACCGGTCGATGCAGCACCGGACCGGCGCGAGGACTCTAACCGCCCGGCGAACACCTCCACGCGAGTCCGCCACCCCAGCACCGTCCGCGGCGGCGTCTTCGGCCCGGGGAACGGCGAACCGTCGCAACGACCCGTGCTCCGTCCTGGGGTGTCGCGATGAACCCCAGGCGGGGACGCCTCCAGCGAGCCGTGATCGCCCTGGGTCTGGCAACCCCTGACGACGAAGCGACACGAGAACCTCGCTCGGGTCGCCAGGGCGCGACGGTGTGGGCGGCGACCCTCCTGGGAGCTGCGCCGCTCGCCCTGGCGTGCTGCCTGCTGGGCTGGGTGAGTGGCCGCACCGCGGTGGCCTTCGCCGTCTACACCGTCGCGATCGTCCGCATCCCCCCGCTCGTCTCACGGTGGCTGTCCGTCAGGCGTTCCCGGCGCCGTCGGCGCACCCCGTGACGACCCCGGACCTCGGGGGCGTCGGTCAGCGGAGTCCTTCGAGGACGTCGACCGCGGTGCTCGTTCCCTGCTCGCCGGCCATGGCGCCAGCCGTCGCGATCGCCGCTCGCCGGTACCCGGCTGCGGCCCCGAGCCGGTCCGCCAGTCGGGCCACGTCCAGCTTCCGCGCCGGCACGGGAGCAGGGCTCAGCCCGTAGCGGTGCAAGCGTGCAGCCCACCACGGCTGGTCGGCGATGAAGGGGACCACGACCGAGACGGCGCCGGCACGAGCGACAGCGTGGACGGTGCCGGCTCCCCCGTGGTGCACGACGACGTCGACTCGGGGGAACACCGTCGAGTGCGGGACGGAGGACCGGACGAGCACGTCCTGGCCGGCTCCTGCCGCCGTTCGTGCCGCGTCAGCGTCCACACCGCCCCAGCCCGTCACGATCAACACGCGAGCACCGCCGGCACGAGCCCCGGCGATCACCACCCGGCTGCGTTCCCGAGCCGCTGCGGTCCCCGTCGCCATGGAACCGAACCCGGCCACGACGATCGGGACGCGGTCGTCGTGGGCCCCGGCGAGGAAGTCCTCGACCTCCGCGTCCGGGCGGGCAGCCGTGGTGTCCTGCCACGACCCGGTCAGGTGTGCGGTGTCCGGCCAGTCCAGGGGGCGGGGGACGAGGACCGGGCTGACCGGGCAGAGCACCGCGGCGGGGGAAGGCAGGGGCGCTGTCCGCGGGAAGCCGTGGACAGCGCGCAGGCGCCGCAGGTCCGGGCCGAGCGCGGCTACCGCGCCTGCGGTGACGCGGTAGGTCAAGCGGTTCACCCCCCGGCCCAGGTCGCGGGAGGCGATGCCCGCGGCGGGGAAGTCACCGGTCGGCGTGAGGGTGGGTGCGGTTTCCACGACGACGTGGGGGACGTCGAGCACCGCTGCGGCCAGGGGGGCCGAGACCACCTTGGGGTGGGCGACGACGACGTCCGGTCGCACGTCCAGGGCCGTTCGCAGCGCCGTCGACAGCAACCCCCGCAACGCCGGGTGGACGGTGGTGCGCCACGACCGCAGCGCGGCGACGGGCGAGACGCCTCGGGTGGCGATCAGGTCACCGAGGTCACCGTCGAGGACCCGGACCTCGAAGGGTTGGGGTCCGAGCCCGGACGTCATGCTCCTGGTGGCGGCCAGCACCACCTCGTGGCCACGGCGGGAAGCTTCCCGCGCCAGCGCGAGGAAGGGTTCGACGTCACCGCGGGAGCCGGCCGTCAGCAGCAGCAGCCGACGTGCACCGCCAGCGGCGCCCGGGCGGTCGTCCTCGGGGTCGAGCACGTCCGCAGAATGCCACGTCCTGGGGTCGAGACCTCCGGCTCCTCGCCGGGAAGCCGGAGGTCGAGGGGCGCGGACGGCGCAGGTCGCGGCGTCCGGGCCGGTCACGGGTCTCCTCGACGCCTCGGACGGGGACGGGCCCGGGGAGAACGGGCCGCTCGCTCCGAAACCCGGGCGGCTGGCTCGTCGACGTCGAGGAGAGACGTCGGCACCCGCCCGGACGCGTGACGTCAGCGCACACCGGGACGGCGTCGGCGACGCCTCGCGCGGCCCACGACGTCGAAGACGGTGCTCACGAGGGTCGCGAACGCGAAGGACTGCAGGCCCTGCACCCCCGCACCCCGGGCGCCGGCGAGCAGCACCACCGCGACGGTCACCCAGACCGGCGCCAGGAACAGCCACCGCCGCGCGTCCCGCAGGTCGAAGCGGCGCTCGATCAGCCAGGCGTAGGCGTACCCCAGGGCGACGCACACGATCGTGACGAGCAGGAACACGGGACGCTCCTCCGGTCGGGAACCCCACGCTACGGGCGGGGGGTCAGATCACCGGCCCCCCGGGGTCGTCCCCCGGACCGGCGACCTCGTCCGCCGCGCCGGCGAAGGCCCGCATGCCCTGTTCCACGACGCGCCGCCGCCCCGCCGGCAGCGCCGCCAGGATCCGGGCGACCTCCTGCTCGCGCCGGCGCATCACGTCCTCGACGAGCCGCCGCCCGGACTCGGTCGGCGCCAGCAGCACCTCGCGGCGGTTCGCCGCGTTCTCCTGCCGGGTGGCCCAGCCGTCCTGGACGAGCCGGTCGGCCAGTCGCGTGAAGCTCGAGGCGTGCACCCCGACGTGCTCGGCCAGCAGACCGCTGCGCAGCGGACCGTGGGTCACCACGAGCAGGAGCGTCCGGTACTGCGTCAGCGTCACCTCCTCCAGGGCCTGCGCCATCGACCGCACCGCGACCCCCACGAGCGCGCGCGAGGCGTCCACCGTGGCCCGCGCGGTGTCGTCCACCCCTGCCGTCCCTCCCCCGGCCCCGCGGCGGGGCACCGCTCGATCCTTGCACGATGTTCAGAGTGCGCAGCACGACAACCGTTCCTAGCGTTCACCCCGAGAACCGAGGAGGAACGCCGTGCCCCCCACCTGGCTCACCGTCGCGGCCCGGTCCTGCCCGCCCCTCTCCTGCGCCTGTGCGGCAGCCGTGCCCGTCGACGGCCGCGGGCACCACCGGCGGACCGGGTCGTGCAGATCGTGCGGCGGGGCGAGCGCGGCGGTCGGCGTCAGCCGCCGCATCGAGGAGGCGGTGTGACGGACCCGCTGGACGCACCGGCACCGGAGAACGACGACGACACCCCGCACCAGGAGGACACCATGACCACCACCACGACCCACCGCCGCCGGACGCCGTGGAAACTCGCCGCACCGCTCCTGCTCACCCCGGTCCTGCTGGCCTCGTGCACCGGGCAGGACTCCCCGACCGACGACCCCGGCAGCAGTTCCCCGGCCTCGACCGCCTCGGCGGCCGCGGTCGCCCCGGCCGTGCAGTTGCAGGACGCCTACCAGCAGGTCATCACCTCCGTGCTGCCCTCCGTCGTCGAGATCCGGACGGACAGCGGCCTGGGCAGCGGCGTGGTCTTCGACGACCAGGGCAACATCGTCACCAACGCCCACGTCGTCGGGTCGGCCACGCGGTTCCAGGTGCAGTTCGCCAACTCCGCGAGGTCCTACCCCGCGACCCTGGTGGGCACCTACCAGCCCAACGACATCGCGGTCATCAACGTCCAGGGGGCGCCGGACCTGCGGCCCGCCACCTTCGCGGACTCCAGCACCGTGGACGTCGGGGCCATCGTGCTGGCGATGGGGAACCCCCTGGGGCTGTCGAGCAGCGTCACCGACGGGATCGTCTCGGCCGTCGGCCGCACCGTCACCGAACCCGCCGAGCAGGGTTCCCCGGGCGCCACGCTGCCGGGCACCATCCAGACGTCGGCCTCGATCAACCCCGGCAACAGCGGGGGCGCGCTCGTCGACCTGCAGGGGCAGGTCGTCGGCATCCCGACCCTCGCCGCGACCGACCAGCAGCTCGGCGGGGCCGCCCCCGGCATCGGGTTCGCGATCCCGTCCAACGACGCCAAGAACATCGCCGAGCAGCTCATCCAGAACGACGGCGAGGTCGTGGACTCCAACCGCGCCGCGCTCGGGGTGAGCGTCACGACCGTCGCCGACGCGTCCGGCCGGCCGGCCGGCGTGGGGGTCGTCGACGTGGCCCCCGACGGACCGGCCGCCACCGCGGGCCTGCGCGCGGGGGACGTCATCACCGCCGTGGCGGGTACGGACGTGACCTCGACCGCGCAGTTGTCCGCGGTACTCGCCGGGGAGTCCGTCGGGTCGTCCGTCGACGTCCGGTACGTCCGCGACGGGCAGCAGCAGACCGCGCAGGTCGTCCTCGGTGAACTGACCACGGGGGGCTGAAACCCCCCGGGTTCACCCCGCCAGGAGGAACTCCACGGCGGCCCGGGTGACGTCGTCGGGCAGTTCGTGGCCGCCGTCGAAGAACAGGGGCGTGCAGACACCCGGGGCGAAACCGGCGACGACGTCCCGGACCCCGTCGTCGGTGAAGAGGTGGTCGGTCCGCCCCGCGGTGAGCAGCACCCGCTGTTCGCGCAGGGTGGCCGCCACCGCGGTCAGGTCGCCCGCCGCGAGGAGCCCGGGCACGAACCAGGACGGGTTGTGGGGGATGCGCTCACGCACGAGCGAGGCGACCGTCCCCGCGCCGCAGCTGACGACCCCGCTCGTCAGCCGCGGGTCGAACGCCATCGCGAACAACGCCACCTGACCCCCCAGGGAGTGCCCGACGACGCCGAGCCGGGAACCCGCCCCGGCCTCCTCCCGCAGCCAGGACGTCGCCACGGCGACGTCGCGGGTGTGCTGGGCCTGCAGGCACCCGCCTGCGGCGATGCGGTGGAAGGCGTCGAGGTCCTCGTCGGCGCTCGCGTCGGCCGTCCACCCCCGCTGACGTTCCTCGAAACCCACCAGGTCGGGGGCGAGCACCACGGCACCGGCCTGCGCCAGCCGCAGGCCGTAGGCCAGGTGCGGTGCACCGGCGATCCCGGCGACCTCGCTCTTGCCGCGGTCGAACTCCCCGCCGTGCTGGTGCAGGGCGAGGACCGCGACGCCGCGGGGACGTCCGGGGGTGAGCAGCCAGCACGGGACCTCCCCGTCGGCGGTGAGGAGGACGACGTGCTCGCAGCGGACGTCGTCCGCCCCCGGCGGCGGGGGCGCCGGGCGGCGCCGGACCTCCAGCGGCCGGTACGTCGGGGCCGGGTCCAGGCCGAGCAGCCGCTGCACCATCGCGCGGTCGGGGGTGTCGATCATCCCGGGAGCCTTTCGCGACCCGGTGCCGGGAGGCAAGGCCGACCGTTCCCGCGGGCCCCGCGCGACGCTGCGGGGGAGCCCGCCGGGTGGGGGGCCGGCGTGCGCGGCCCCGGCGGCGCCGGTGAGCAGCCGGCCCGCCTCCGGTCGGGCGGCTCGTGTCGGAGGTCGGTGCCACCGTGTGCTCATCCCGGTCGACCACCGGTGGTGACAGCGGACGACACGACCAGGGGGACCGTCTCGTGCACATCGACAACGCTCGTGAACTGAAGACCCGGCTGCTCTCGGGCGTCGTGCGGGCCTCCTCGCTCGAGGCGCCCACGGGCGTGGCGAGCGTCGGCATCAGCGTCCTGCCGCGCGCGGGCACCGGCGGCGCGACCGGGCCCCGGTACGGCCTCGCGATCCGCCACTCCGGCAACCGCGGCGAAGTCCTCGCCGACAGCGCGCGCGCCCTGGCCTCGGGCACGGCCGGGGACGAGGTCGACATCCGCGAGATCGGGATGGTGACGGCCCTCAGCGCCCCCACCGAACCCGGGACGTGGGCACCGGAGTCGTTGCAGCGCAGGACCCGTCCGCTGCACCCCGGGCTGTCGATCGCCCAGCGGGACGTCACCGCAGGCACCCTCGGCGGGTTCGTCAGGGTCGAGGGGTCGGACGGGCTGTACGTGCTGTCGAACAACCACGTCCTCGCGAACTCCGACCAGGCCGCCCTGGGGGACCCGGTCCTGCAGCCGGGACCCCACGACGGCGGCCGGGCCGCCGACCGGGTGGGCCGTCTCGCCCGGGCCGTCCCGCTGGGGGCCGGCGGCGGCAACGCCGTCGACGCGGCGCTCGCGCTGCTCGAGGGTGACCTCGCCGACGCGCTCGCCGACGTCGACCCGTCCTACCCCGCGGGCCGGCTGACGGGGTGGACCGAACCGGACGACGAGGTCGCCGTCGAGAAGGTCGGCCGCACCACGGGCTGGACGACGGGCCGGATCAGCGCCATCGAGCTCGACGACGTGGCCGTGCAGTACCCCGTGGGGGTCGTCGGCTTCGACGGTCAGATCGAGGTGACGGGCGACGCCGGAGCGTTCTCCGCCGGCGGGGACTCGGGCTCGCTCGTCTACCGGCCGGACACCCGCCAGGCCGTCGGGCTCCTCTTCGCGGGCAGCGAGCGCGGTGGCCCGGACGGTGCCGGTCTGACGTTCTGCAACCCGATCGGCCTTGTGCTCACCGCGCTCGGTGCCACACTGGTCGTCTGAGCACGCGCGGCCCCCGGTCCTCCGGCGGTCGCGGCGGACGGACCAGGGAGCCGGTAGTGAGCGACCGAGACGCTGCACGCGCCGCCAAGTCGCACGTGCAGGACCTCATCGGCGGGGACCCGCGCGTCAACGGCGTGGGCCTGACGCACGTCGGCCCGGACTGGGCCGTCAAGGTCAACGTCGTCGACGACCAGGACCACCCGGAGCTGCCCGAACGGGTCGGGGGTGTCCGGGTCGTCGTGCGCGGCGTCGGCGGGATCAGCGCCCGCGCCAGCTGAGCAGCCGCTCCAGGACCTGCGCCACACCGTCGTCGGCGCAGTTCGGCGCCACGTCGTCGGCCGCCACCAGGGCGTCGGGGTGGCCGTCGGCCATGGCGTAGGACCGCCCGGCCCACCGCAGCATCTCCAGGTCGTTCGGCATGTCGCCGAAGGCGACGACCTGCCCGGCCCCCACCCCCCGGCCCGCGGCGACCTCGGCGAGCGTCGTCGCCTTGCTGACCCCGGCGGCCATGATCTCCACGAGGGAGTCGGCGGCGTTGGAGTGCGTCACGTTCACCAGGCCACCCAGCTCGCGGTGCGCGACCGCCACCATCTCGTCGCTCAGCACGCCGGGGCACTTGGCGAGGATCTTGACCACCGGAGGCGCGTCAACGACGAGCTCGTCGAAGGCGGCGACCCGCTGCTCCAGCCCGCTGTCGAACCGGGTCGCGTACTCCGGCTCGCGGCGGAAGCCGACGACGGCCTCGAGGGCGAACCCGATGCCGGGCAGCACGGGCCGCAGCCGGGCCACGACCTCGCGCAGCACGTCGGGGGCGATGGGGTGCTCCAGGACGACCTCGCCGGCGTCGAGGTCGTAGACGACGGCGCCGTTGGCGCAGACGACCTGCCCGCGCAGGCCCGCCTCGTCGGCGAGCGGCGTGACCCACCGCGGCGGCCGGCCCGTGACGGGGACGACGGGGATCCCGGCCGCGTCGCAGGCGGCGAAGGCCGCGAGGGTGCGGGGGCTGACGGGGCGCTCGCGGGGGATCACCGTGCCGTCGAGGTCGGTCGCCACCAGCGCCCAGCCCTGCGCGAAGTCGCGTTCGGCGGTGGCCCCGCCCGTGGCCTCCCGTCCGCGGTCGACGTCGTCCAGCGCGGGCACCTCGGGAGTCACCGTCCCATCCTCGCACCCGTGCGGCGGGCCCCGGGTGGCGCGGTCCGGGCACCGGACGCGCTCGTCCCCCTGGCGCGGCGCGCTCGCCGCCGTCCGGCACCCGGGACCGGCGCCCCCGACCTCGCCGTCCCCGACCTCACCGCCCGACGACCCACCTCCCCCGAGGTGCGGGCCGACCGGGCGGCACCGGTCACCACGGTCCCGGACGTGCCGCGGGGATCCCACCCGCCGAAGGTGCGGTCCCTGCGCGCCCGCCCCCCTCCTCCCGGAGGGGGGCGGGGGGACGGGCCGTCAGGTCGACGTCACCCGAGGATGTCGCGGGTCACCGCGAACTGCTCGGTCAGCACACCGCCGATGACGGACTGCGTCTGGTTGATCTCCTCCACGGCGGTGCTGATCTGCGCCAGGGACGACGTCACCGCCCCCACCCGCGCCTGGATGGTCGCGACCCGGCTGCCGACGCTGCTCGTGGCGCGCTCGGTCTCCCCGGACAGTTCCTTGACCTCCTCGGCGACGATCGCGAAACCCCGCCCGGCCTCCCCCGCGCGGGCCGCCTCGATCGTCGCGTTGAGCGCGAGCAGCTTCGTCTGCGCGGCGATCGACTGGATCGCGCGGACGACGTCGTTGATCTCCGCCGAGGCCTCCTCCAGCGCGGCGACCTCCGCGTTGGCCTCCGCGGCCAGCGCCTCGCCGTGCGCGGCGACGCCGGTCGCGACCACGACGTTGCGCTCGACCTCCTCGATGGAGGAGAGCAGTTCGCCCCCGGCGTGGGCCAGCCGGCCGGCCGCGGCGAAGCGCTCCATGACCTGACCGACGAGGAAGGCGGTGTTGCGCAGCGCGGCGCTCCGGCTGTCGGACATCACGAGGGTGCGGGTGGCGAAGAAGTCCATCGTCCCCACGACCCGGCCACCGACGACGACGGGCAGGCAGACACCCGACTTCACCCCGGCCCGCTGCGCCACGGGTGCGCGCACGCAGTCGGTCATCTCCCCGAGGTCCTCGACGAACACCAGGTCCTGCCGGGCCCACGTGCGGCCCGACAGCCCGACGCCCTTGGCGAACGACGCCTGCAACGTCACCTGCCGGAACTCCGGGCCGGCGTCGCCGGACTCCAGCTCGAAGCGCAGGACGTGACCCGACACCGGGCCGGTCTCGTCCAGCCGCCAGAACGAGCCGTACTGCCAGTCGAAGTCGGCGCGGATCGTGTCGAGCGCCACCCGGAGGGCGTGCTCCTCGCTCGTGGCGGCGGTCAGCTCGTGGATGAGGGTGGACACCGCGGCGACGTCCTGGGCCGCCTTCTCCTGGCGGACCGCCTCGGCCAGCCGGGCCAGCGTCGTGGACACCAGCGTGGCCACCGTCCGCAGCACCGCGGAGCGGCCCGGGGACAGCGTGACGCGCTCGGTGGTGAAGAAGTCCATCGTCCCGACGACGGCACCGGCCTCGAGGACGGGGAAGCAGATCCCCGAACGGATCCCGGCGCGCTGGGCGACGGGGGCGCGGACGCAGTCGGTGAGCTCACCGAGGTCGGCGACGTGGACGAGGTCGCGCTGGCGCCACGCCCGCCCCGACAACCCGACCCCCTCCGCGAAGGACGCCGACAGCGTCACGCGCCGGAAGTCCTCCCCCGCCTGGCCGCTGTCCTGGGCGAACACGAGGACGGGTTCGGCACCGGCACGGTGCTCCAGCCGCCAGAACGAGCCGTAGGCCCAGCCGAAGCGGGCGCGGATGGTGCTCAGCGCCGTCTCGACCGCCGCCTCGGGGGTCCGGGCCTCCTGCAGGGCCTGCACGAGGTCGGTCACGGCCTCCAGGTCGGCCTCGGCCGCCTGGACCTGCCCCGCCGTCGACTCGGCCGCCCTCCGTGCCACGGTCGCTCGGAACATGGGATCCCCGTCTCCGTCCCGCGGCACCTGGTGGGCGGGGACGCCTGTGCTGCTGCGCCGGTTTCTTCCAACCCTGCAGTCATCGGCCGGTGGAGGTCGGGGCTTGACCGTTCCAGCTCGACCCTTCCCAGCTCGACCCTCCCGGGCGGGTGACCGCGGCGGGGCGGCCGCGGGTCAGGCGGCGGTGGGCCCCGCGGCGAGGAGCTCCTCGAGCACCTGGGCGAGACCGTCGTCGCCGACCGTGCCGGTGACCTCGTCCGCGACCGCCTGCACCTCGGCGGGGGCGTTGCCCATGGCCACCCCGCGCTCGGCCCACCGCAGCATCTCGACGTCGTTGCGGCCGTCGCCGACGGCGAGGGTCCGGCCCGGCTCGACGTCGAGCCGCAACCGGACCTCCTCCAGCGCGCTGGCCTTCGTCACGCCGTCCGGGGCGAGGTCGAGCCAGGCGGTCCACCCCACGGAGTAGGCCACGCCGTGCAGGCCGATCTCGTCGACGAGGCGGGAGAACTCCGCGGAGGTGTGCTCGGGGCTGCGGATGATGACGCGCAGGACGGGTTCGGCGAACAGGTCGTCGAAGGGGACGACGTGCATCTCCCCCGTGAGCTCCCCGTCGGGGAAGGGGGCCGTCAGCTTGTAGCCGCGCCCCAGGACCTCCACCGCGAACAACCCGGCGGGCAACTGCTCGCGCAGCACCCCGGCGACCCCGGAGGGGTCGAACGTGTGCAGGGACACCACGCGGTAGCCGTCCTCGGCGGCGGGGTCGAGCTGGACGGTGACGGCCCCGTTGGAGCACACCGCGAACCCCTCGCGCAGGCCCAGCCGCTGCAGGACCGGCAGCGTCCCGTGCAGCGAACGTCCCGTCGCGACGACGACGTGGGCCCCACCGGCGGCAACCCGGCCCACCGCCTCGCGCACGCGGTCGGACAACGACTCGTCCAGGTCGACCACGGTCCCGTCGACGTCGAGCGCCACGAGCACGCCCTGCAGACCCCCACTCACGAAGGCAGCCTACGGGCGCCCGCACCGGCCGCCCACTTCAGCCCTGAGCCGGCCGGCCCGTCCACGACCCGCCGCTGCAGGAGCACAAAGGGGGCCAGGACCGGTGCCTTCGCCAGCAGGCTGGCGGCCACGACGACGGGGTCGTCCGTCGTGCGGTCGCTGACGAGGGTGGCCGGCCCCACCGACAGCACGACGTCGAGGTGGTGGCCAGGACGCTCAGGGTGGGGCGCACCAGGGAGGTGCCGAACGCGCTGGAGGACCCGGGCAGCCCCAGCCCGCCGAGGCCGTCGAGCAGCCCGAGGGCCTGGACGATCCGGTGCTGCGCCAGCGGTGGACCTGGGAAGGGACCACGAGCACCGACAGGACGAGCCCCAGCAGCACGTCGCCACCGCGGAAGCGCGTGCGGGCGAACCCGTACCCCGCGGTGGTGCCGACGACGAGCTGGGCCACGACCCCGACCACCGTGACGACGACCGCAGCGCGGAACTGCCCCAGGAACGGGGCTCCTCGGATCTGCGGGTGGGAAGGCGTGCCTGACTGCCGGCGGGTCGCCTTCGACGTCGCGGGTCCAGTGAACGAGTGACCGATCCGCGGACGGTCGCGCGGGCGCCGCAAGCGCCTCCCGAGCCCGGACCTGACACCGTGGGCCCCGTGGTGCCCGCCGTGGACGAACAGGTCGGATCACTGGTGCTCACAGCGATCACCTCGCTCCCACCCCCTGTGGGTCGGGGTCGGTGCCTGCCTCGGACGTGGCTACCTCGAGCGGCTGCATCTGCCCGGCTCGCTGGTGCAGGACCTGTTGGCCTGGCAGGAGGCGTTGCCGGACTTCGTCGTGCGGCTGGACCTGTGGCCGATCACCGGGCAAACGCCCAGCGTCTGAACGCCTCTGGGCGACGTGTGGTCACGCCGCGCACCGCGCGACCACACTGACACGCCGCGGTGTGCGCGGAGCGCACGGTCATCCCGCTGACCAGGACGTCGACGACGTCACGATCGTGCCTGCGCGCCCCACTCAGCTGCGAACCACACCAGTAGGCCTGACTCGCGGGCCTCATCCGCGTGGGATGGTCCCCGTCGCCGGTGGGACGTCGAGGCTGTCCGCGGACGCGGCCGCCAGCCAGGTGGTGCCGCCCATCACCGCCGGCGCCTGTTGGGCCCACATCGCGGAGGTCTTCAAGGCGATCTCCTCATGAGCCAGCAGCAGACCGGTGCCGGGGTCGATCAGGAGCTGGTAGCGCTTCTGCCCGGCGATGGTGCCGGTGGTGTCGTAGGAGACGACCAGCGCCGCCCGGCCGGCGCGGTCGGTGGTCGTGCCCAGGTAGTCGAGGTCGTCGGTGTCGGCCAGCACCTGCCAGATCGCGGCCTGCTGCGCCGGAGTGGGCAGACCCGCGCTGAAACGGTTGTACAGGTCGCTGAGGTAGCCGGAGACCTTCCCGCCCTCGGGGGCCGGCTCCTCCCGGTCCAGTTGCGCCTTCAACGCGACGGGGTCGGTGGGCAGGTCCTGGGCACTGTCCTGCCCGGCGTAGGTGACGTCATCGGTGGTGGTGCCGGCGGGGTCGATGAGGCTGGGGTCGATCGTGCCGTCACTGCTCCACGCCTTCGACCCCCCGGCACTGACCATCCGCCGGTGCGCGGCGCCGTCGGCGGCCAGCCACACCTCGCTGCGACCCGGGACGACCTGGACGGCGGTGACGTCCTCACCGTTGTCGTTGCGGTAGTAGGAGGTGACGGTGCTGTAGTCGATGCTGCAGAAGTAGCGCCACTTGGCCGCCGGCAGAGCCGGCTGCGCGGCGGCGAGCTGCGCCATCTGCTGCAGGGTGCCGGTGCCCGACGTCCTCGCGGCCGGTGCATCGATGACCAGGGCCGGTGGGGTTTCGGCCCGCGCGACGGGCGCGGAGCCCGGCTGGGCGATGCCGACGCCGACGGTGATCGCGACCGCGACCGCGACCGCGGCGGCGGCCAGGCGTGGGCCTGAGCGCCTCCACGGGGGCCGGCCCACCCCCGCGGGGGTGCGGGGGTCCCGGCGCGGGCGCAGCGTGGTCACCGAGGTGCCCGAGTCGTCCCGCGCGCCGGGCAGGTGGCGGGCCCCGGGGTTCTGGGGCGAGAACTCCTCGAGGCGGGCGACGTCGAGGTCGTCGGGGGTGATGTCACCGATGAGGATGCGGTCCAGGTCGTAGCTGGCGCGCAGATCGGTGCGGGCGTCGACCACGTCGGCCGCCGGCACCGGGTTGGCCCGGCGCAACTCCTGCAGCGCCTGAGCCGATGAGACGGGACGACGGCGGTCATCGGTGCTCACTGGGGCTCCTGAGTGGTCGTGGAACGCGACGTCCGGCGGTCGGGACCGCCGGAGACCGTCGCAGGTCCTGGTGGCACCACAGGGCGTGAAGCCCGTGGCTGGACGTCGTGAACGCGCGCACCGCTGCGGTGGTCGAGTTCGTCGTCGCGTTGCAACGCCACCTGCAGCCGGCGCCGGGCCCGGTGCAGCCGCACCTTGAACGCGGTCGGTGAGCAGCCGAGGACCGCGGCCCCGGTCGTCGGGTCCAGCTCTTCCCAGGTGCTCAGCTGCAGGACCTCCTGGTCACGGGGGGTCAAGCGGGCCAGGGCCCGTAGGACGGCGTCGCGCTCGACGACCCCGGCGGCGGGATCGGTGAGGACCGGGACACCGGCGGCCGCGGCGGCCAGGGCCGTGAGGTCGAGGTGGTGGCGGTGATGGTCGCGGCGCAGCTGGTTGGCCAGGACCCGGCGGGCGGTGGCGTACAGCCACGGCAACTGCGCCGAGGCGAGCGACAGAGTGCTGGAGACGGTGGGCTCCTCCAGCCGGCGCCAGGCCACGGCGAAGGTCTCCGCGGTGACGTCCCGGGCGGTCTCCTCGTCCACGCGGCGGCGGGCGTACGCCAGGACGCGGCCGTAGTGGGCCTGGTAGAGCGCGGTGAAGCGGCTCTCCGCGTCCATGACCGCCTCCGGCTGGTAGCTGCTCACACTGCTGCCAGTGTCTCCAGCCGGTCGCCGGTTACAGGTGATCGTCCTGAGATTCGGAGGCGCGGGCGGTCGTCGGGGTTGGACTCGCCACCGTCCTGAGCCGGCCCCGCGATCATGGCGCCACCCGCATGGTCGGACTTCACGCACATCAGCGTGAGACGTTCTGCGTCAAGTCCTGGCGGAGTGCCCTACTCATCGTCGGTGCCCTGCATAGCGATGACGGGGCTCGCGCCCAGCAGCGTGTGATCGGGTTGAAGAGACGACGGGCGGGGCTGCTCAAGATGTGCGGCGAGGTCCAAGATTCGGCCTCGATGGCGAGAGGAGCTCGCCCCACCAGCGGGTGATGCAGAACGTGGCGCGCTGAGTCCCCCAGCGGCGACTGGACTTCCCCGGTCAGGTCCTCAGGCGGCGACCTCCACCGGACGCCGACGCGAGCCGAAGGTGGCGACGTCGGGATCCCAGGACCGGCCAGTGACGATCACCGCGTGCAACTGCCGCAACAACGCCGCCGCGACCGCAGCCTGGGCTTGGGTGGGTTTGAGCCGGTTGTGCCCCCGCGTCGTCAGATGCGTGTAGCGGGCAGCGTGAACAGGGTTGACACGCAGCGTTCCCCAGATCCCGCGCCAAGCCGCCAACCGCAATCCCGGCCGGCCCTGGCCGGTCACCTTCGTCCGGCCCACGAACGTCCCCGAGGAACGCTCGCGCGGAGCGAGGCCGGCGTGTTTGACCAGTGCCCGCGCGGAGCTGAACCGGTGTGGATCACCGGTCTCGGCCAGGATCGTCGCCGCCCCGATGGCGCTCAAGCCCGGGATCGAGGTGACCAGTTCGGTCAGCTCCAACCCGTCGAGGACTGCGACCATGCGCTGCTCGACCTCAAGGCGACGTCGGCGGGTCTCCAGCCAGTCCGCCAGGAGGAACTCCACCCGTTCCAACGCCCCGCGGCGGTGGGCGATGACCCCAGCCCGATCATCCAGGGCAGCGAAGAGGTTCCGGGTGATCCGCAGCCCCGGTTTCTCAGCACCCCAACGGATCACCTCCTTGCGAACCAGGTTCTCCAACCGATCCAGGCCCAACCGCTTGGTGCGGGTGAAGTCCCCGCCGTCGCGGTCGAGGATGACCGTCATGGTCGCCGCCCACGTCGTCGAGCGGAACGGGTAGTTCGCCGCGGTCAACGCCGCCGGCCAGACGCACTCCAACAGATCCCGCATCTGCTGGACCTGCGCGGTCAGCTCGACCACCAGTCGTTCCCGGCGGGCTCCGAGGTGACGCAGTCGGCCCCACGTCTCATCCACGACCTCGGGGACGTAGCAGCGCAGCTGCGCGGTCAGGCGGGCGATGATCACCGCGTCCTTCTCATCGGTCTTGTCCGTCGTCAGGTCCTCCCCGCGCCTGGCCCAGGCCGAGATCAGCGGCTGCACGCAGACGAAGGCCATGTCCCGCTCCGCGGCCAGCTGGCCCAGGATCCGCCACCGATGCCCGGTCGGCTCACAGGCCACCGTCACGCCCGCGAAGCCGGCGGTCGCTGCTTTCTGCCCGGCCCAGTCCAGCGCCGCACCGAGGTCCCAGGCCCGGACGCGGAAGGTCTTGCGGGCCAGGACGCGGGAGTCGTGATCGCAGACCACGACCATCTGCTTAGCGTCGGCCAGGTCGATGCCGACGATGGCGCTGGTCACCGGGACGAGATCCCGCAGGCGTCCCAGGCGGGTGTTGCGGCTCTTGTCACCATGAGAGATCTGGCTACGGTTGTTCACGACGTCCTCCTTCTGCGCTGGGACACCAAGCCCGAGTAGCGCACCAGGGGGACGTCCCTACGACAAGACCCCTATGGGTCTCCGTCCGGCCTGATCCGACTCGCAGAACGAATCACTATGGCGCCGTCCGCATGGTCGGACTTCACGCACATGTCGATGGCCGGGTCTGAGCCGACCCCGAACCAAGCCCCAGCGTTTAGCTTGATGGCATGTTCGGGTTCAACGCTGGCGAGATCGTCGTCCTCCTGCTCATCGTCATCGTCGTAGCGCTGATCATTGGGCTGGTAGCTCGGAGACGCCGTCCGTAGCCGCGGTCACTCCACGGTGCGCGGGCGCACGGTCATCCCGCTTGTGCGCGCGATCACGCTCGCGGGCGAAAGCTGATCTTGATGTCGCCGATGACGTTGGTCGACGAGACCCACCACCGGCGCGCCGGCCGCGCCTGCACGATCACCCGCTGGACTCCGTCCGGCACGACGAAAGACAGCCGCGCCGTCACCGTGTACCCATCCCGCGTCCCCGTCTGACGCACCTCCATCAGGTGCTCCCCGGCAGCGATGGGCAAGCGGATTGGGCGGTAGACAGTCACGTTGTGGGATCCGACGGGCTGACCATCGAGGTAGTAGTCCAAGCCTCCCCCGCGCCAGGAGGTCATGCCCATGCGCCAGCGCGTGAGGCCAGTCTTGATCGTTAGCGTGGGCACTGCGTCAGGATGCCTTCTCGTGCGGCGAGGTCCGGACGACTTCACGGTCATCCCGCGGTGCGCGTGACACTGCGATGCTGCGGCTCAGCGCGCTCAGCACTGTCCGGTGAGCACCAGCAGCTCCTGGCCGTCATCGCCGACCCAACGGCCGCCGGTCCAGACGACCTCGCCACCGAGTTGCGGCGTCTGACTCGTCACGGCTGACCGCGCGGCCTGCCACTGCTGCACCGCATCGGAGCCGTCGAAGTAGTCCAGCTGCTGCCCGCCGTACCAGTACAGGACCAGTGGGATGCCGGCTGCGATGAGGACGTCCGCGTCTCGACGCCTGATGCGGCTGGAGCCGCGGGTGAACAGCTGACCGGCCGGGGTGGTCAGCTGCCCAGACTCCACGGCGTCCCACTGCTGATCGGCCAGGCTTGCTCGCACCGACTCAGCATGGCGGACGACCACACGGTCATCCCGCGTTGTGTGCGTCATGACTGCCCGATGATCTTGCTCTCATGCCGATGAGCGAGGTCAAGCTGAGCGACGATCACCTGCATATTGGCAATGAGCCTTTCTCACTAGTGGTCTCGTGCAGAAGTTCGTGATCACGTGCAGGGCTGCCAAGTGAAGGTAACCGGCCTCCTGGTGCGGTTGCGGTGAGCGACCCAGGCTTGGACCCGGGCGTTGCAGTCCTGGCGGCTGGTGAACACCGCCCGACGCAGCAACTGGCGGGTGCAGATGCCGAACACGGACTCGATCGGGTTGACCCAGGAGGCGTGCACCGGGGTGTGCACGACGCTGATGTCCCGGTGTTCACCCAGCCAGGTGCGGGTGTGCCGGCTGGTGTGCGCCGAACCGTTGTCCATGACGAGGGTGAAGACCGGCCCGTGCACCTCGATGAGCTGCTCGAGCAGGTCGGTGAAGGCAGGGGAGTCCATCGGCCCGGCCGCGGGGATCATCTGGACCGCACCGGTGGCCATGTCCTGTACGCCGTACCAGGAGATCGTGCCGGCCCGCACGTACTCGAACTCGCGCCGGGTCCGACCCTGCCGGTCGCGGGTGTCGGGGCAGATCGGGGTGCGCACGGAGAAGGCGGTCTTCTCATCGACGCTGAGCACCGGGTGCGAGTCCTTGCCGGCGCCGGTGATGACCTTCTGTACGGCAGCGACTTTCGCGCCGAAGTCGGGGTCGGGGCGGCGGTGCAGCCAGCCGCGGATCTGGTGGACCTTCAACGACAGGCCGGCAAGGGTGCGGCTGACCCAGGAGGCGGTGACACCCCAGTTCAGCTCACCCATGCGGTCGGCCAGTTCGGCGTGGGTCCATAGGGCGTTGACGGCGGGGCGGGCTTCGGTGGCCAAGGTGAGCAGGTCGCGGACGGCGTCGTCGTCGTACAGACGCGGGCGGCCGCTGCGCGGGGCGTCACGTAGTCCTGCGGGGCCGTGTTCGCCGATGCGGCGGGCTCACTTGCGCACGGTGGTGGGGCTGATGCCGAAGTGGTCGGCCACGGCGCGGACGTTGCCGTCGGCGGCGTCCAGGGCCAGGACCCAGCGGGCCCGGTCGCCGTGTCGCTGCTGGCTGGAGGGGCGTTCGGTGATCTTCCTCAAGGAGCTGCGCGTAGCATCGTCCAAGCGTGGCACCGTCGGCAGAAGCATTCCCATGCACACCGACGGTGCCGCGTCCTTGCGCGGAGTTCAGGCGGCGATCTGTGCGGTTGTCGCGCCGGTTCTGTGATCACGAACTTCTGCACGAGACCACTAGCGGCCTGACGATCACGCTGAGTCACGTCGTGCGGTCGTGCTCCATGTGCAGCACAACCAGCACGGCGGCGGTGATCACCCCGATGCGCCAGGGGCACAGGGTCACCTTGTGCAAGACGCGGTAGTTCTTCAACTACGCGTTGCCCTGCTCGGCACGGGCCCGGACATGAGCGTGAACGCGGTTGAAACTGCGCTGCGCGACGTCGATGTCGCGGCCCTCGGTGACCTTGTACGGGCAGGTCAAACGGGTCCGCTCGCCCTCGTAGCCCAGGTCGGCCAGCACCAGGTGCCCGGCGTCGGCGAACTCGACCAGGGCCGGCAGCAGGTCGGGGTGGGTGCGGGCGCAGGTGACATCGTGCTCACGGCCCGGGCGCACCGGTGAGACCCAGATCGG
This sequence comes from Kineococcus mangrovi, assembly GCF_041320705.1. Classification (NCBI taxonomy): domain Bacteria; kingdom Bacillati; phylum Actinomycetota; class Actinomycetes; order Kineosporiales; family Kineosporiaceae; genus Kineococcus; species Kineococcus mangrovi. Next base: position 121,327 of record NZ_JBGGTQ010000009.1, on the reverse strand, counting down.
CCAGCCATCGGGAGCGGTGAGGACCTGGACGTTGCCGCCGTGGCGGTGGTGCTTGCCTGACCACCAGAGGTCAACCCGCCGCCGGCCTGGACCTTTGCCGATCGTGGGGCCTTGCACGCCAACGCGGTCAGTGGCGATGAGGGTGCCGTCGAGGTTGAGGTGGGTGTGTCCAGCGGCGTGGGCGGCCAACAGCGCCGGACGCAGCCGGGGTGCATGGGCAGCCAGCACGTCTACCGGACCCCACCGGGCGGGTTTAGTCGCCAGTTGCGGCCGTGGGGTCCACGGAGGTGGCCTGCAGGTAGGGCTGGCTGTCGTAGGCGCCGAAGAGCTTCTCGTCCAGGTCGGTCCCCAGGTCCTCCTCCACGCGGGTCAGGTCGAGGGCCTCGTAGACGGTGCCGGTGATGCGCACGGACGTTTCCGGTTCCAGTCCCCGCGTCGCCTGGGCACCGACGACCAGCAGCGGGTCGACGGTGTCGTCGGTGGGATCGACCACGGTGAAGGCGGAGCCGTCGACCACGGTCCCGACGTCTGCGGTGACGACGACGTCGCGGCCGTAGTACGCGGTGATTCCCTCGGCGAACGGTCGGCCGTAGGCGCCGTCGTAGACGGTCGACCGCGCCTGCTCTGGTCCTTCTTGGATTTCCTCGACGCTGACGTCCGCGGGGCCGTCGCTGTCACCGCAGCCGGTGAGGGCGAGGGCCGACAGCGCCACGGCTGCCGAGACACAGCGCAGGGCGGTGGTGCGGGGGCCGTGCTGGAACAACGGTGGAACTCCTCTTCGTCGGGGCCTGACACCCGGTCGATGGGCCTGACACCCGGTCGGCGCCTTGAGGCACCGACCGGGTGCCGTGCTGATCAGGCGGCGTTGGTGGCGATCTGGCCGGCGGAGACGGTGAGGGCCTCGCCGGTGATGTGACGGGCGCCGGGACCGGCGAGGAAGAGCACCGCTTCGGTGACGTCCTCGGGCTGGACCCAGGGGATCCCCTGCTCGGTGAAAGCGGCCGCACCCTGCTCGACCTCCTCCCGGCTGGGGTCCTCCTGACCGGTGAACAGGCGGGCGGCGTCGGGGTTGTCGGTGAGCATGGGGGTCTCGACGTTGGTGGGGCACACGGCGTTGACGGTGACGCCCTGCTCACCGAGTTCGGCGGCGAAGGTCTTGGTCATCCCGATCACGCCCCACTTGGCGCTGACGTAGGCCACGGCGTTCGGGAAGGCCATCCGCCCGGCCATGGAGGCGATGGTGACGATGCTGCCCCCACCGTTCGCGCTCATGTGCCCGGCCGCTGCGCGGACGGTGCGGAAGACGCCGGAGAGGTTGATGTCCAGCACGTCGTCCCACACCTCGTCGTTGGTGTCGACGGCCGGGGCCAGCGCGAAGACGCCGGCGTTGGCGACCGCGACGTCCAGACGGCCCAGCTCGTCGACGGTGCGCCGCACGGCTTCCTGCACGTGCGCGGTGTCGCGCACGTCACCTTCGAAGGCCAGGCACCGGCGCCCGAGGGCGGTGATCTCCTCTTGGGTGCGCTGCAGGTCCTCGCTGGTCGGCAGGTCGTACCGGACGGTCATCGAGCTGCCCTCGACGGCGTCGAGCAGGGCGATGTCAGCGCCTTCGCGGGCGAAGGCGAGGGCGTGCGCGCGGCCCTGACCACGGGCCCCGCCAGTGATGAAGACGACCTGGTCGTGGAAGCGTCCCACGTTCTCCTCCTGAGCGTTGTCGTTGTGGTTGGTGCGATCGTCGGTGTTGCCGTCGTCGGTGTTGAGGTTGCCGTCGGGGAGGACGTTCACCGGTGGTGGGCCAGGGACCGGCCCGCGAGCACCGCTGCGCCCACGGCGGCGGCTGTCCCGGCGGCCGTGGCGGTCACGCGGGTGCGGTAGGGGTGCGGGTTCAGGATGCGGCGGGCGCACAGGGATCCGGAGACCCCGTTGGTGCCACCACCGGGCCAGGTGGCCGCGCCGGTCAGCCAGAGGTTCTCCACCGGCATCTGGTACGTGGAGGCTCCCGGCCAGGGGCGGAACAGGAAGTTCTGCCACAGGTGGTGGCTGCCGCCGACGCTGTCGCCCCCCACGAGGTTGGGGTTGGACCGTTCCAGGTCCAGCGGGGAGAACACGGTGCGGGCCAGGACGCTGTCCCGCACCCCCGGGGCGTAGCGCTCCAGCTTGTCCAGGACCCGGTCGGCGACGGCCTCCTTCGCCTCGTCCCAGTCGGTCGCCCCGATGGTCCCGGCGGCGTCACCGCGGATGGTGGAGGGCAGGGTCCGGACCTGCACCCACACCACCTGCCGGTGGTCCGGGCTGCGACTGGGGTCCACCTGGCTGGTCTGACCCACGATGAGCAACGGGTCGTCCGGGATGAGCCCGGCCATCGACTGCTGGTAGGTGCGGGCCAGGTCGTCGACGTGGGGCGCGACGTGCACGTAGGCGAACTGCGACAGTTCCTCCTCGGCCGCCCAGTCCAGCGGCCGGTCCAGCGCCAGGTGCACCACCATGGTCCCCGGCCCGTGCCGGTATCGCGCGGTCCGGGTGCGGGTCTGCTCGCTGACCGCCGGGTCGCCACCGAGCAGGTCGTCGAACAGGTGCGCCGGCATGGTGCCGGCCACCACCGCGCGCCGAGCGTGAACTTCCTCCCCGCCGGCCAGGCGCACCCCCGTGGCGCGCCGGCCGTCGGTGAGGACCCGTTCCACCGCGGTTCCGGTGCGCACCTGACCCCCGGCCTCGCGGACGACGGCCGCCAACGCCTCGCTCAAGCGAGAGATGCCACCCTCGGTGACGGCGATCCCCTCCTCCATGTCGGTGAAGGTCTCCAAGAACGGGAACATCGCCCCGCCGGAGACGTCGGGGCCGTAGTCCAGGTGCATGCCCCAGGTCGCGATCAGCGCCTTGGCCTCGGGGGTGGAGAACCACGTGTCGCCCAGTTCCCGGGTGGAAGCCGTGAGGGTGCGCGCGATCTCCAGCGTGTCGAAGAACCCTAAGGACCGGACGGCGCGGGCAGCACCTGCGGCTGCGCGCAAGCTCGGCAGGGTCGTGGAGTACAACGGCATCAACCCCTGCATGAACGAGCGGTACCGCGCGTGCAGGCCCCGCCAGCCCGCCAGGTCCTCCTGGCTGTGCTCACCCAGGAGCCGTTCGGTGCGTTCGGCGTCGGAGTACACCCGCAGGCACGTCCCGTCGGGGAAGACGTTGCTGTACGAACGTTCGCTCACCACGGGTGAGAACCCGTGACGGGCCAGGTCCTCACCGAGTTCGGCGTAGGCGGGACTGGCCAGGAACAGGTTGATGTTCGTGGCGTACAGGTCGTGGACCAAGCCGGGTTGGGTGACCTGCCCGCTGCGCATCGCGCCCCCGACCTCGTCGTTGCGTTCAGCGACGAGGACGTCCCAGCCCGCACGGGCCAGCTGAGCGGCTGTGATCAACGCGTTGTGCCCGGCGCCGATCACCACGGCGTCGACGGTCGTCATCGAACCTCCCCTGGGGGTGGCCGGACGGCGAGGGTTCCACCGGATGCGGAGAACGTACACGTGTCCGGCGAGAATCGCACCCGAGAACCTCGGATCGGGGACATGACAGTTCCCGTTCGGGGTAGGAGGAGCTGCGTGACCATCGACTGGGAGAACCTGCCGACCTACAACACAATCATGGCCGTCGCCGTCGGTACCGGACTGCTGCTCGTGGTCCGCCTCGGGTGGGACCTGCTGCGCAGTCCGCGCGAGCCGCACCTGCGCGGGTACGCCCTCGCCTTCGCCGTCCTCGGTGCGCTGCTGGCCACAACAGGACTGCACATGACGCTCACCTGGCCGTTGGCCCCGTTGTTCCCTTTCGACAACATCGTCTTCGGGGAGCCCAGCCTGGCCTTCGGCGTCCTGCTGCTGGGCGCCTCACTGCACCTGTGGAGGGACGGAGAGCGCTTGCAGGCGACCGAGGACCCGCGGCGGGCAGTGTCCCGCGCCTACGGACCCCTGTCGCTGTTCGTTCTCGGGATGGGCCTGGCCTGTTTCGCCATCGCCGCCGCCGGTGTGCGCTACCAGTTGTTCGCGGCCCCTCCGCAGGAGCCGATCTCCGGGGAGTTCGCCGACCACCCGTGGGTGGAGGCGCTGTTCATCTCCGGCCTGTACGCCCTCGTCGGGCTGGGAGCCGTCCTCTTCCCCCTCGCCCTGCGGTCCGGACGGGTCGGCGCCACGGCCCGCACCACCGGTGCGGCCTGGGGCGCGGCGGGTCTGGCGTTCCTGCTGTTCGGGGCGTTGAACTACTTCACCCACATCGGTCTGATCGTCAACACGATGCCCTGAACTCCCCTGCACGACGGTGCGCGGGTGGCCCGGTCGGGGCCACCCGCGCACCGTTCAGCGGTGGTCGTCGGCGTTCCCGCCAGAACCGGTCACGGCAGTTCCTGCACCTCGTCGGCGATGATGACGAGGTCGCGGTCGCGATCGGTGACCCAGTCCTCCTCGCCGAAGGTGAACCAGTCGTAGTCCTCCTCGAAGTCGGCCGTCACCAGCTGGCGCACCGTGCCGGTGACGCTGACCCGCGCGTCCTCGTCGACGTCCGGTCCGGTGTCGCCCAGGACCAGGGTGTCGCCGCCACCGATGGTGAAGGCGTTGCTGCCGTAGACGTCCTGGACGTCCGCCTGCACGGTGACGGGTTCGCCGAGGATGGCGCCGGCGGCCACGGGACCGTCCTCCTGCGCGTCCTCGACGACGGTGTCCTCGGAGCACCCGGCCGCCAACCCCAGCGTCAGGACTGCGGCGAGGGTGAGGGGGCCAAAACGGTGTCGATCGTTCAGCATGTGTCTCTCCTGTTCGAGTCGGGACCCGATCCTCGTGGCCCGATCGTCGTGGGCTGTGCTGCGCACTTTCAGCGCTACTCCAGTGCTGCCCGGCTTGGTCTCCGCCGAAACCGCGGTCGGCGGTCGCGGTGTGAAAATCAGGAGACCTCTGCCACGTCGATGAGATCGGGGCCAAACCTTCAGGCCGGGTCGGGACCGCAGGGGCACATTTGGGAAACCCATCATCCCGGAGGTGGAGCAGGGGTAGGTGGTCCCGTTCTGCGACGGCGGGTGTCCTCACCCCGCCGGCTGACGGCTCGGCGGGTTACTGGCACCAGAGGCGGGCTCCGGGTTACCGTGTCCACAGCATAGGCGCCGAACGTCGAACTGTGGGCGTACCGCCTCCTTTGAATGCAGGAACTGCTCATGGACTTCGCCGTTTCGTGCGACCGCCGTCCTGGCGTCGCCGTCCTTCAGGTCAGTGGCGGGCTCGACGCCGAAACCAGTCCCTTGGTGCTCGCCTGCGCCGAGGCCGGGTTGCAGTGGAGCCCACACCTCTTGGTCGACCTTAGCGGTGTGATCTCGTTCGACGACTGTGCGCTCAGCGTGATCGCCGATCTGAGGGATCGCGACCAGCGTTCGGGAGGCCGGTTGTCCACGACGGACAACCCGACGGACCCACCACAGGGGGAACAGGTGCTACCGGTCTCACTTCAGCCCCTCGAAGGGAAGGTGACGACGACCCTGATTCGCTGAACCCGCCTCCAGCCCGGTGAGGTCGTCCGATGCCGGACGTGAGAACGCGACCGCTCCAAGGACGGCGCCAGGGATACGGGCAGCTCCTGCGACGGCCCCGCCTCGGGGACTCGTCGAATTTTCCCTGAACGGGTCGAGAACTCGACGTGGCCGTCGCCGGTTCTGGCGACCACCGTGGGCCTCTGGGTATCACACGAGTGCCGGGCGCCCTCCCCTCGGACCCGCCGGCACGACACCGGTCGGCCCCCGTCGACACCTCCTCGGCAGTTTTCGGGGTTGGCGGCCCGTGAGTGGGACGCTTGTCTTCGATTCTGCCCCTCAGCAGTTCGATGAGGGGTGACCGAGGGTCTCCCGGTCACCGCGGCACGTCGTCGAGGGTCCCGGTCGCGGCGACGTCCCACGCCACGTCGCGCAGTTTGCGGTTGGTGTCCTGGCTGAAACGGGTCAGCACGGCGAACGCCTGGTCGGCGGTGAGACGGTGACGGGCCATCAGGATGCCCTTGGCCTGCCCGATGAGGTCCCTGCTGTCCAGCGCGATGCGCACGTTGGCCAGGTCCTGGGCGTCGGCGACCGCGACGGCGGCGTGGGAGGCCAGGACGGCGCCGATGTCCTCGGACTCGTCGTCGAAGGAGGACGCCCGCGGGGAGAGCAGGTTCAGCGCCCCGAGGTTGTCACCGTCGACGTACAGCTGGAAGCACAGCGCGCTGCGCACCTGCACCTCGTCGGCGTGCCGGGCCAGATCGGGCCAGCGGACCTCGCCGGCCAGGTCCTCGACGCGGATGGTGCGTGCTTCGAACAGGGCGTCCAGGCAGGGCCCCTGTCCGACCTCCGTCTGCACGGTGTCGAAACCAGCGGCCTGCTCGCTGGTCGCCGCGGCCGAGGTGACCCGCTGATGGCGCCGGGCGCGACTGATGGTGGCCTGGTCGGCTCCGGGGACCAGGCTCACCGCGGCTTCCGCGATGCGGTCCATCACCTGCTGCGGGGTTTCCTGACGCCGCAGCTGGCGGGCCAGGTCGCCGAAGCGGCTGGCCAGTTCACTGACCGGTGCCCCCTGACGGTGGTGGCTGGAGCGGCGGTCACCGGTCGTGTCCGAGCCGGGGGTCCCGCGAAGGCGGCCGGCCGTCCCGGTGAGGTCGTGAGCGGTGTCAGAGGGCACGACGTCCTCCTCCTGCGGTGGGGCTCGTGCGCACCGTTCTGGACACCGGCCCCCAGGCGTGCGCCACGGTAACCGTTCCGCACGCGGCGGGGCCACCCCGCCGATCGCGGCCGGCCGGCTGCTCACCCCCCCGCGGGTCGTCAGCGCGAACGCCGGCTGCCCGGGTGGGGCCTCGCTGCTCGACCCACCGCGAGCACCGGCCCCGGTTCCGGCGCGCGTCTCGGCCGAGGCGGCGAGGGCCGCGGCCTGCTCCTGGGCGACGGTGCCGCCCCCGCCCAGCAGCGGCGTCAGCTCCAGGGCGTCCAGCAGCAGCCGGACGACGGGGCGGGCTTCGGCGAGGACGAGGTAGCCGCCTCGCCGGGAGGCGTCGCGGGCGGCGGCCAGGAGCACGCTGACGGCGGCGCAGTCCACGAAGGGGACCCTGGACAGGTCCACGACCACCGTGTGGCCGTCGTGGACGGCGCCGGTGAGGCAGAGGTGGGCGCTGTGCGCGGTGGTGAGGTCCAGGTCTCCGCGGACCTCGACCGTGACCACGCCGGCGCGGGTGCGGGAGCAGATGCTGAACGTCATGCGTCCTCCGGGGAGGTCGATCGCATGGGTGCCCTCGGTAGGACGGCACCAGCCTAGGGCACACGTGCGGTGACGGGTAGACCGTCACCAACGCTGGAGCCTCGACGCGCACCCGCAGCAGCGATTCGACGGTGCTTCGGGTCGGCCCGTGATGTTGCTGCGAGGGCCAGGTGGTGGGCGCGGGTGCAGTTCGGGTAGACGGAGGACTTCCCGCGGCAACCTGCACCACCGGAGTCCCACCGTGTCCGATCCTGTCACTTACACCGCTGTGCTGCCCACCTCCCGGGCCACCGTCCAGCACATCGCCGCACTGCTCCTGCGCCACCGGCTGCAGGTGGGCACCCGCACCGGCCGGCGGGTCCTGGGCGTCTTCGCCCACGCCGTCCTCATCTGCCGGTTCCTGCTCGATGCACCCCGAGTAGCGCAGCTGGCCCGCGACCACGCCATCGGCGTCTCTACCGCATACCGCTACCTCCACGAAGCCCTGGACGTCCTAGCTGCCCATGCACCCCGGCTGCGTCCGGCGCTGTTGGCCGCCCACGCCGCTGGACACACCCACCTCAACCTCGACGGCACCCTCATCGCCACTGACCGCGTTGGCGTGCAAGGCCCCACGATCGGCAAAGGTCCAGGCCGGCGGCGGGTTGACCTCTGGTGGTCAGGCAAGCACCACCGCCACGGCGGCAACGTCCAGGTCCTCACCGCTCCCGATGGCTGGCCGATCTGGGTCTCACCGGTGCGCCCGGGCCGTGAGCACGATGTCACCTGCGCCCGCACCCACCCCGACCTGCTGCCGGCCCTGGTCGAGTTCGCCGACGCCGGGCACCTGGTGCTGGCCGACCTGGGCTACGAGGGCGAGCGGACCCGTTTGACCTGCCCGTACAAGGTCACCGAGGGCCGCGACATCGACGTCGCGCAGCGCAGTTTCAACCGCGTTCACGCTCATGTCCGGGCCCGTGCCGAGCAGGGCAACGCGTAGTTGAAGAACTACCGCGTCTTGCACAAGGTGACCCTGTGCCCCTGGCGCATCGGGGTGATCACCGCCGCCGTGCTGGTTGTGCTGCACATGGAGCACGACCGCACGACGTGACTCAGCGTGATCGTCAGGCCGCTAGTGAGAAAGGCTCAATGATCGAGCGGTACCTAAGCGCCCTTCACCTGCAACGCCGGCTCAATACGTCTGCTTCACGGCCTCACAGATCGAGGACCAGACGCAACGCCTCATCGATTGCCGCCAGCTCCTCGAAGCTGGTCATGCCCACGAAGGTGCCGAGTCGCTGGTCAGGGTCGATCGAACGAACCTGCTCACACATCGCATAGCTGACACCGTCGTCGAACTCGATGGGCACCCTCCAAGCGCTTTCAAAACCGGCCGTCGTCGTCGGCACGATCACCACAGTCGAAAGCGGCAGACGCGCGGCCTGAACGATGATCGCTCGCCGCGGCCCGTGTTGCTCGTGTCCCTTCGCAGCCCGATCCGCCTTGAGGTAGTGGATGTCTCCTCTAGGCACCGAGCGCTGCCTGCACGTCGGCGACGTCGGCCAGGTAGGCGGGATCACGAGAAAGTCGAGCAGCGTCGTACTCCGCGCGCTTGCGAACGCCCTCCCGCTCCAAGGCGACGAGCCCCGCAAGGATCACCTCGTCGGCCGTCTTGTCCTGGTCGTCGCCGTAGCGGGCGAGCAGGTCCCGCGTACTGCGCTTCACGCGAACCGTCGTGGTGTCCATAGCCTGAGTCTACATCCGGTCTACTCGCTGCCGTGGCCACGTGATCGATCCACGACTGGGTCTGCTGCGGTGAGGTCAGACTCGACATGACGGGAGAAGTCCCCGAGGACGGCGCTGCTTGCCTGGTGACGGCGCAGACCAGCGGCACCGGCGCCGAGCTGAAGGTGACTGACTACACCGTCGAGGGCGATTCGATCTTCACGTACTACCGCGTGGTGCCTGACCGCAGCGGTATGGAGGTTTTCGTCGACAGCTGCGACGGCTACGGGAAGAAGGGGTGGGCGCACCTCAACTATCCCCGGGCCCGTGCCGTGCCTGACGTGGGACCGTGCCAGAAGGCGTGACGGGTGGGGTCTCACGCGCCGCCGGACAGCTCAGGCACGTCAGCGCGCGACGTCACGGTCATCCCGCTGACCAGGACGTCCGGACGCACGCATGTGGCGAAGAGCGCTGGGTCGTCAAGACGCCCCAAGCCGGGTGGGACCCGTCACGCATGGACACTCTCGTCATGGTCACCACCCGCTTGATCGATCCCCGAGACGCTGAGGTGTTGGCGCGCCTGCTCACGGAGAACCGCGACTTCCTGGCGCCCTACGAACCACTGCGCGAGGAGTCCTACTTCACCCCGGACGGCCAACGAGCAGACATCGACGCCGCCCTGAACACCCACCGGCAGGCGGCCAACCTGCCGCACGTCATCCTCGATGAGACCGGCGCGGTCATCGGCCGCATCACCCTCAGCGGCATCGTTCGTGGAGCGTTGCAGTCGGGCAGCGTCGGCTACTGGGTCGCTCAGGCTGCCGGTGGGCGCGGCGCGGGCACCGCCGCCGTGACGCGGATGACCCAGCTGGCCTTCAAGGAGCTGGCGCTGCACCGGGTGCAGGCGGAGACGCTGGTGGACAACGTCCGGTCCCAGCGGGTGCTGGAGAAGGTCGGCTTCACCCGCTACGGACTGGCCCCGGAGTACCTGAAGATCGCCGGCAGGTGGCAGGACTTCGTGATGTGCCAGCTGCTGAGCTGACCTTGCGGTCATCCCGCGTCGATTGCGCGACCACCCCTGGTAGAGCCCCTTGGCCGTGGGGGGTCGTCAGCGGTCTGCCGTGGCCCAGTCGACTGGCCCGGTCGACTGGGCCAGGTTTACCTTTCCACCCGTAGGTCCGAGGAGCCAGGAACGGCGGCCGCTCGACCACGAGGGCGTGGTTTCGCCACTGGAGGTCCTGCGGCGAGGACGAGTGGGTGACGCGCTGGACCTCGGCGTCGGCGGGCAGGGACACGACGAGCTGCCGCAGGAACGGGAACGCCGTGGTGAACGCCCCCGCCCCCAGGTCCGAGTGCGCCAAGACGTGCGCCCGCCGTCGCGGGGACCGGGCGCGAACTTCTCGTCGCCGTCCACGAAACCGGCCTGGCAGGAGGAGCAGGCGAGCGACATGCTCTGCGGCAGCGCCGGGTTCGTCGTCCCGAGGATCGCGGGCAGGACGATCGCGGTGGAGCAGCGTGTTCCCGATCGACCGGTACGGGGTCGGATCGCTCGACAGCTGCACGTGGTCGTCCAGACCGGAGAACGTTGACCCGCCGGGCACCCGGAGGTCGTCAGCGAGAACCGCGCCGTCTGCAGCACCGGCCACAGGTGGGACACGCCGATGCCCAGCGTCAGCGGGTCGACGAAGGCCCGGGGCCACAACCCGTCCCGCCGCACCTCGGCCTCCTCGAACGACGCGGTGTCCACCGGGATGCCGAGGGTGTCGAAGTTCTCCGGCGCGTCGCGGCGGCGTGGAGCTGGACGTCAGGGCTGTTCACCCCGGACGGGTCGAGGAGGAGGCCGAGCAGGGGTGTCGGGCGGGTGCGCACGGCCGGACTCGTGGTGCAGGTCAGCGCGGAACCCTCTCGCCGGTGGTGCGGGTGAAGTGCTGCACGACGTCGTCGGGCAGTTCGGGGACCTGCAGGGGAACGGACCCCGACCGCAGGGACTGCGCGGCCAGGGAACCGGTCGCGACCGCCTCCCGGGCCGCCACGGGCGAGACGAGCGTCGGGGCGCCGTCGGCCACGTGGGCGAGGAACTCGGTCATGGTGGCGACGTCGGCGTCCTCGTGGCCGGAGGCGACGCCGTCGACGGGGTGCTCGCGGTCGCCGGTGGCGCTCCACTCGTGGCGGCGGTTCCACACGCGCACGACGGCGCCGGCGGTGTCGCCGAAGTTCTCCAGCCGTCCCTCGGTGCCGATGACGGTGTAGTTGCGCCAGTAGTCGGGGGTGAAGTGGCACTGCTGGTAACTGGCCAGGACGCCGTTGCCCAGTCCCATGAGGACCATCGACAGGTCCTCCACGTCGACGACCGGGTTCAGGCCGGTCTGGGCGGCCGGTGGCCAGTTGTCCATCGAGAACCAGTCCGGCATCGTCTCGCCGGGACGTTCGCGGCGGTCGGTGATGCCTCCGTAGACCACCAGGTCGCCCATGCCGACGACGCGGCGGGTGTACCCCCCGGCGAGGTGGTGGACGACGTCGATGTCGTGGCTGGCCTTCTGCAGCAGCAGGGTTCCGGTGCGGCGGCGGTCGGCGTGCCAGTCCTTGAAGTAGTAGTCACCGCCGTGACCGACGAAGTGGCGCACCCAGACGGCGCGGACCTCCCCGACCTCCCCGCGGTCGACGGCGGCCTTCATGGTGCGCACGACCGCGGCGTGGCGGAAGTTGTGGCCGACGTAGAGGGGGGTGCCCGTGTCCGTCGCGGTCGCGAGCACCCGGTCGGCGTCGGCGAGGGTGGTGGCGAGGGGTTTCTCGAGGTAGACGGCCACCCCGGCCCGCAGCAGGTCCACGGCGATGGCGGCGTGGGTGTGGTCGGGAGTGGTGACGACGGCGGCGTCGAGGGGTTCCTCGGCCAGCAGCGTCCGGTGGTCCGCGAACACGCGGGCGCCGGGGAACAGGGCAGCGGCCCGGGTGCGACCGACCTCGGACGTGTCGGCGACGGCGCTCACGCGGGCGCCGGGACGCGCGGTCGGCACGTGCGCCCCGATCTCGGCGCGGGCTCCCACCCCGATGACCGCGACGCGGAGCCCGTCGTCGCTCACCGACCACCCAGCCTGAGCGAACTTGCAACTATCGGCGGTGGATTGAGCATGTAAAGACAGTACGTGCACACGTCGTGCAGAAGAAGGGGTTGGCGCCGGGAACTCCACCGGCGGCCCCGGCCGACGAGCCCGGACACGCCTCCGCCGCACGCGGGTCGCCACGACCTCGCGTCCGGGCAGCGTCCGCGGGGCCACCGCCGGCTCCCGACCGGACGAGCCGTCGAGAACTCCTCAACCGGCTGCCGAACGACCTCGACCGGTCAGCGTGCCGAACCGAGCCGGGTCAGGGCTCAGGAGTTGGGGGACTGCTCGTGGCGGTAGGTGGCGACACCGGTGGAGGCGGCGCGGTCGAAGTCGTCGCGCCCAGGCTGCCGACGGGCGGAACGGTCACGGCCTCGGTCACGCACGACCAGCACTGCGACGAGCGCCACCAGCACGACACCGACGGCGACGATCGTGGCGACGATCACGTCGGCCTCCCATCCCTCGACGAGGACCCAGTCTGGCACACCGGGCCGCGACCGGAGCCGACGTCGTCGACCACCCGACAGCGGCTCCGACGGGTCGTGACGACACGACGACCGCCGCGTCGAGGCAGGAGCAGCACCCCGCCGCGGCCCGGAGACGTCACCGGGTCAGGGGGCAGGTGCCGCCACGACGACCTCGACGCCGGCGGCGGCCAGGTCCGCGGCGGCGTCCTCCGGCACGGGGCCGTCGGTGACGAGGACGTCGAGGCGTTCCAGGGAGCAGATGCGGGCGAAGGTCGCCCGGCCCAGCTTCGTGGCGTCCGCGGCGACGACGACCCTGCCGGCGACGGAGGCGATCCGGCGGCTGGCCTCGGCCTCGCCCTCGTGGATCGTCGTGGCCCCGAAGCGGCCCGTCAGGCCGTCGACGCCGAGCACCGCGACGTCGAGGCTGAAGTCGGCGAGCGAGGAGGCCACGAGCGGTCCGACGAGCTCGTAGGACTGAGCGCGCGGGACCCCGCCGGTGACCACGATCTTGACGTGCTCGCGGACCGACAGCTCGTAGGCGATGTTCAAGGCGTTCGTGACGATGGTGACGCCGGCGGCGCCCAGCCGGTCGCTGGACCCCAGGGCCCGCGCGACCTCCGTCGTCGTCGTCCCGCCGTTGAGCCCCACCGAGGTCCCGGGGCGGACGAGGTCGGCCACCGCGCGGGCGATGGCGAGCTTGGCCCGGGCCTGCCGCGGGATCTTGTACTGCAGCGGCAGCTCGTACCCGGAGCTGAGCACCGCGGCGCCGCCGTGCGTCCGCGTCACCAGGCGCTGCTCGGCCAGGACGTTCAGGTCGCGGCGCACGGTGGCCGTGGAGACGCCCAGCACCTCCGACACCTCGGCGATGGAGACGTTCCCGCGCTCGATGACGAGTTCGAGGGCGCGGTTGAGGCGCTGCTGGGCCGTCATGCGCTCCTCCGGGCGGGGCGGGCGGCGGGTGCCGCGGGGTGGGGCCGCCCCAGGATGACAGGCCCGCCCTCGACCCTCGTGCGCGCTCCTGATCGGACGTGCACCCACCACGTCAGGAACACTCAGGGCGTGCTCACCCGTCGACCCCGCAGGACGTGACCGTGCCGCAGGACCCGACGCCGTGCCGCCCCGCCGCCCCCATCGGCGCGCCGGGACGCTCGTTCGGCGTCGACGTGGGGGGCACCACCGTCAAGGGCCTGCGGCTCGGTGCCGACGGGACCGTCCGGGGCGAGCACCGCGTGCGCACCCCCGCACCGGACCCGGACGGCCGGCGGGTCGCGGCGGCCGTCCTCCAGGTGGCGACCGCGCTCGGGCACTCCCCGGGCGAACCCCTCGGGGTCGCCCTGCCCGGGGTCGTCGACGAGCGCGCGGGCCGTGCCGTCCGGTCGGCCAACCTCGGCTGGGCCGACGTCCCGTTCACCGGGCTGCTGCCGCCGGGCACGACCCTGTGCCACGACGTGCGGGCCGGGGCCGTCGCGGAGGCCCGCTCCGGCGCCGCCCGCAGGGCCGAGGGTGTCGTCGCCTTCGTCCCCGTCGGCACCGGCATCGCCGCCGCGGTGCTCCTCGACGGCATCGCCCTCGTGGCCGGTGGGTTCGCCGGCGAGATCGGCCAGCTCGTCCTGACCGACGGCCCGTTCCGGGGCCTGCGCACCGAGGAGGTCGCCTCCGCCGCCCGGCGCGCCGGGTGCGAGGGAGCCCGAGACGCGGCGGCCGCCCCGGGTGCGGCGCTGCTCGCGGCGGACGCGCGGACGGCCGCGGTCGCGTCGTGAGCGCCGACGCCCCGGCCCTCGGACCGCTCGGCGACGGGGACGCACCGGACCTGCGGGGGGAGGAGTTCGTCGCTGCCCTCGACACCCACCGCGCCGACGTCCAGGCGCGCTTCGCCGCCCTCGGCCTCGGCCCCGACGTCGCGGTGGACACGCTCGCCGACGTCGTCGCGGTGGGCCGGTCGCGGGTCGAACGGGTCCCCCGCGGGGGCCGGCACGCGGTGCACTGCCCGAGGGCGGCCCGCCGACCGACGCCGCGCAGGCCGACCGCGCCGGCGCGCGGTTCGTGTTCCGGGACACCCCGGACGCGGTGCGGTCCGGCTCCGCCGAACCCCGCACGCGGTCGGCGCGGATCGTCGCCGGCCACCTGCGAGCGGGTGGGCACTGGGCCGAGCCGGCGCGGTGGGCGCCGGGGAACCCGGTGCCCGTCACGACCCCGCCGGCCCCACCGCCGTCAGCGCGGGAGGCGGCCCTCCAGCCGGGACTGCACGACGAGCAGCAGCGCCACCCCGGCGGCACCCGCCAGAGCCAGCGCGGCGACCGTCCCCACGTCTTGCCCGGGGGCCAGCAGCGTCCGGTCCCCGTCCTGCCACGGCCACAGGGCGCGCAGCGAGCCCGCCAGCAGCCCGGTCATGACGGACAGGGTGACGTCGGCGTGCCGCTCGAGCAGGTGCTGCAGCACCCGCACGAAGGAGGCCAGGCCGACGACCGCGCCGAGGGCGAACGCTCCCAGGTAGGCGAGGTCCCGCTCGCTCACCGCCGCCAGGGTCACCTCGTACAGCCCCAGCGTCAGCAGCAGGAAGGAGCCGGAGACGCCGGGCAGGACGAGGGCGCAGACCGCGACGGCGGCCGCCGCGGCGACCAGCACCAGCGGCGGGTCCGACACCGCCCCGGCGGGCAACCCCGTGAGCGCGAAGGCCGCCACGGCCATCGCGGCCGCCGTGAGCACCCGGGCCGGGGACCACCGGCCCACCATCCGCGCCGGGACGACCACCGAGGCCAGGACGAGCCCGAAGAACACCGCCCGCGAACCCACGGGGTGCTCGGTCACCAGGGGTTCGAGGACGACGGAGGCGACGACCAGCGCGACGGCCATCCCCGCGAGCACGGGGACCAGGACCGCCCAGTGCGCCCGCCGCAGGTGCTCGCGCGCCGCCCGCGGCCCGCCCGTCACCCCGGCGCGGGCCGCGCTGACGACGTGACCGGCGGAGTCGATGAGCTGGCCGTAGACCCCCGTGATGAGGGCGACCGTGCCGCCGCTGACACCCGGCACCACCTCGGCGCACCCCATGAGGCCCCCGCGGACGAGGTCCAGCGGAACCCTGCGGGCGGAGGTGCGGGTCTGGTCGGGCCTCGGTCGGGGTTCGGCGTCCACGGCCCCACCGTAACCACCGCCGGCGGGTCAGCGGACGGGCGTGAGGACGTCCAACCCCAGGAACGGCTGCAGCGCAGCGGGGACGCGGACCGAACCGTCGGCCTGCTGGTGGTTCTCCAGGATCGCCACGAGCCAGCGCGTCGTCGCCAGCGTCCCGTTGAGGGTCGCGACCGGGCGGGTCCCCGAGCCCTCGGCGAGGCGCTCGCGGACCCCGAGCCGGCGGGCCTGGAACGTCGTGCAGTTCGACGTCGAGGTGAGCTCCCGGTACGTCCCCTGCGTGGGGACCCACGCCTCGCAGTCGAACTTGCGGGCCGCGGAACTGCCCAGGTCCCCGGCCGCGGTGTCGATGACCCGGTAGGGGACCTCGACCGCGGCGAGCATGTCCTTCTCGAAACCCAGCAACCGCTGGTGCTCGGCCGCGGCGTCCTCGGGACGGCAGAACGAGAACATCTCGACCTTGTGGAACTGGTGCACCCGGATGATGCCGCGGGTGTCCTTGCCGTACGACCCCGCCTCGCGGCGGTAGCAGGCCGACCAGCCCGCGTAGCGCTTCGGCCCGTCCGACAGGTCGAGGATCTCCTCGGCGTGGTACCCGGCGAGCGCGACCTCGCTCGTGCCGGTGAGGTAGAGGTCGTCCTCCTGCAGGTGGTAGACCTCGGCCGCGTGGGCGCCCAGGAACCCGGTGCCCGCCATGACCTCCGGCTTCACCAGCGTCGGGGTGATCATCGGGCTGAACCCGTTCTCCACGGCCTTCGCCACCGCGAGGTTGAGCAGGGCCAGTTCCAGGCGCGCCCCGACACCGGTGAGGAAGTAGAACCGCGACCCCGACACCTTCGCGCCGCGCTCGGTGTCGATGGCGCCGAGCATCTCGCCGAGTTCGAGGTGGTCGCGCCAGGCGTCGAGCCCCTCGGGCAGCGGCGGCGGGGTACCGACCTCCTCGAGGACGACGTAGTCGTCCTCACCGCCGGCCGGCACACCGTCCTCGACGACGTTCGGGATGAGGCGCAGCGCGGCCTCGAACTCCTCGCCGACCGCGGTCGACTCGGCCTCGGCGGTCTTGACGCGCTCGGCGAGTTCCCTGACCCCGGCGAGGATCCGCTTCTTCTCCTCGCCCTGGGCCGCCGCGACCTCCTTGCCGCGGGACTTCTGCTCGGCGCGCAGCTGCTCGAACTGGGCGATGGCCGTGCGGCGGCGGGCGTCGAGGTCGAGGACCCGGTCGACGGCGGCCTCGTCCTCACCGCGGGCCCGCTGGCTGGCCCGGACGGCGTCCGGTTCGTCCCTGAGGAGTCGCAGGTCGATCACGGCACGACACTAACGGGTCCGCCCCGCCCGGTCCGACCGAGTTGTGCGCCCCTCTCCTCCGGACCGCCGCGGGCGCGGGAGCCCGCTAGCGTGGCCGGATGACGGTGGCGGACCTGATCGACACCGGCGCGGTCGCCGTCGTCCTCGCGCTGGCCCTGGTGGTGGTGTTCACCCTGCTCGCCCGCGAGCGCCGGGCCACGCGGCGGTTGCGGGCGGCCCAGGTCCCGTCCACGACCCCGCACCTGGACCCCGAGCAGCGCCGGCGCGCGGCGATCGTGGTGAACCCGACGAAGTTCTCCTCCCTCGACGAGCACGCGCTGCGGCGTCGGCAGGCGTACGTGGCGGCGGTGTTCCGCTCCCACGGGTGGGACGACCCGGTGTGGTTCGAGACGACCCCGACCGAGCACGGCCGCCGGCAGGCCCGGGAGGCCGTCGCCCAGGGGGTGGACCTCGTGCTCGCCGCCGGCGGCGACGGCACGGTGCGTTCGGTCGCCGAGGGCCTGACCGGCACGTCCACGCCGATGGGCCTGCTGCCCGCGGGGACGGGGAACCTGCTGGCGCGCAACCTGGACGTCCCGCACACCGACCTCGCCGCGGCGCTGGACCTGGTGTTCTCCGAGGAGGACCACCGCGTCGACGTGGGCCGGCTGGAGGTGGACCGGACCGGCCGGGACGCCGACCCCGAGCGGCACCTGTTCCTCGTCATGGCCGGGCTGGGTTTCGACGCGGCGATGATGGCCGGTGTCGAGGACCGCCTCAAGCAGCGGCTGGGGTACGGCGCCTACGTCGTCTCCGGCGCGCGGGCGCTGTGGGGTCCGCAGGCGAAGGTGCAGATCTCGGTGGACGGGTCGGTTCCGGCGCCGTCGCGCACGCGGGCCGTCATCGTCGGCAACTGCGGCAAGCTGACGAAGCAGCTGGTCCTCATGCCGGACGCGCGGATCGACGACGGAGCGCTCGACGCCGTGGTGCTGTCCCCCCGCGGCGGGATCGGCTGGGGCGAGGTGGCGTGGGCCATCGCGACCCGGGACAGGCGCGGTCAGCGGCGGGTGCGGCACCTGCGGGGACGGCGGTTCGAGGTGCGGTGCACGGACCCGCAGGAGGTCCAGCTGGACGGCGACCCCATCGGGGCCGCGCGGCGCATCACGCTGACCGTGGACCCGGGAGCGCTGCTGGTGCGCTGCCCGCCGCCCCGCTGAGCGAGCGGGCGGTGAGGGCGTGCGCGGCGAAGCAGGCCGCCGCCGACGCCGCGTCGCGCAGGACGGCGGGCAGGTCCGGCTGCGGCCGCCGCCAGCACTGGGACAGGACGTAGCGGGCGCCGTCGGCGGTGACGACCGGGACGGCCAGGACCGCCGAGACCCCCCACCGACGGGCCAGGTCGCCGTCGACGACGGTGCTGGTCCGGGCGTCGGGCACCCAGACGGGCCGCTGGGTGGCCACGGCCCGCGCGACGGCGCTGCGGGCGCGCTCGTCGTAGACGGAACCCTCCACGGCGTGGGGGGTCTCGCCGTGGTGGTCGACGACCCTCCACCGCGGGTCCCCGTCGCAGCGGCCGACGAGCACGGTGAAGTCGGGTCGGGTGAGGTCGTGGACGGCGCGGGTGAGGACGTCGGCGACACCGGCCTCCCCGTCGGCGCGGTCCACCTCGGCCGTGGCCTGCAGGATCGCCTGGACGCGGTCGAGCTGGCCGGCCGCGTCGACGCCCTCGACGTGGTCGGCGAGGACCCCGGCGAGCAGCCGCAGCACCTCGCGCTGGGCGTCGTCGACGCCGAGGGGCCGCCGGTCGTAGACGCACAGGACGCCGAGGGCGCGGCCGAGGGCGTCGAGGACGGGGACCCCGAGGTAGTACCGGACGCCGGCCGCGACGGCGTCCCCGTCGGCGAACCGGGGGTCCTCGCCGCAGTCGAGCTCGAGGACGTCGCGCTGCAGCACCGTCCA
The DNA here is from genome assembly GCF_041320705.1 of Kineococcus mangrovi. Lineage (NCBI taxonomy): Bacteria > Bacillati > Actinomycetota > Actinomycetes > Kineosporiales > Kineosporiaceae > Kineococcus > Kineococcus mangrovi. Next base: position 102,442 of record NZ_JBGGTQ010000009.1, on the reverse strand, counting down.
CGAGCACGGGGTGCCGTCGCGCGGGACCCGGCTGAAGGTGTGCCCGTGCGGGGCCAGGAGGTGGACGTGCTCCTCGGTGACGACGCTGAAGCTCGCGAACTCAGCCCCGACCAGGCGCGCCGCGAGGGCGGTGGTCCGCCGCAGCAGCCCCGGTGCGGCCGCCGTCGCCGCGAGGACGTGGTGGGCGAGCTGGACGCGGTCGGCCTCGTCGGCCGGTCGCGGTGCGGGGACGAGCCCCTCGACCTCCCCGTCGACGGCCGGCCCGCAGGAGTCGGCCGGGCGGCCGGGGACGGTCGCGAACACCTCCTCCGCCGGGACGGGCCGGGCGAAGTGGTAGCCCTGCAGGACGTCGGCGCCGAGCGCGCGGACGCGTTCGGCGGTCCGCTCGTCCTCGACGCCCTCGGCGACGACCTCCATGGACAGCCGGTGGGCGAGGTCGACGAGGGCGCGCACGATGGCGGCGTCGACGGGCGCCTGCGCCGCGGCCGCGACGAAGGTGCGGTCGATCTTCAGCTCGTCGACCTCGAGCTGGCGCAGCATCGTCAGCGACGTGTAGCCGGTGCCGAAGTCGTCGAGGGAGACGCGGGCGCCCGCGGCGCGCAGGGCGGCCAGGACCGCCGCGGCCCCGCACGGGTCGGCCAGCAGCGCCGTCTCGGTGACCTCGAGGGTGAGGACGCCGGGTTCGAGGCGGTGCTCGGCGAGGACCGCGCGGACGGTGCCGAGGAGGCCGGGGTGCTGGACGAGGGCGGCGGACAGGTTCACCGAGACCCCGATGTCGTGGCCCGCCGCGCGCCAGGCGGCGCACTGGGCCACGGCCCGTTCCAGGACCCAGGTGGTGAGCGCGACCATCGTGGGGGTGCCTTCGGCGAGCGGGACGAACGCGCCGGGCGCGAGCAGCCCGCGCTCGGGGTGCTGCCAGCGGACGAGGGCCTCGACGCCGACGACGCGGTGGGTGCCGGCGGCGACGATCCGCTGGTAGTGGACCCGCAGCTGGCCGTCCGCGATGGCCGCGGGCAGCTCGGTCTGCAGCGCGAGCGCGGCGGGGTCGGCCGCGGGCGGCGTCTCGGGGCACGTCGGACTGGTCACGTCCTGTGCATCGGCGCACCCCGCGGGCTTCTAGATGCGCCGTGCGGGTGGCCGCGGGGGCGTCAGGAGGCGGCGCCGGCACGGAGCCGGTCGAGCCAGTCGCGCGCCTGCTCGAAGTCGTGCTCGCTGGGCCCGGAGCCGGTGGCGGCGGACCCGGCGCCGGCGCGCGGGTAGCTGCCGACGAACCGGACCCGCTCGCAGACGCGGTGCAACCCCATGAGCGCCTCGCCGACGCGGGCGTCGGTGACGTGCCCGTCGCAGTCGATGGAGAAGCAGTACCGGCCGAGGGCGTCCCCGGCGGGGCGGGACTCGATGCGGGTCAGGTTGATGCCGCGCGTGACGAACTGCTCGAGCGCCTCGACGAGGGCGCCGGGGCGCTCCTCGCTCAGGAACACCACGAGGGACGTCTTGTCGTTCCCGGTGGGCGCGGGGGTCGTGCCGGCACCGGGGCGGGACAGCAGGACGAACCGCGTCTGGGCGCCCGCGCGGTCCTCGATGCCCTCGGCCAGGACGTCCAGGCCGTGCCGGGCGGCGGCGAAGGGGGCGCAGATGGCCCCCTCGAAGCCGGCCGGTTCCCCACCGGCGAGCTCGTCGGCGAGGGCCTGGGCGGAGGCGGCCGTGGAGGTCGCGGGCACGTAGCCGACGCCGGGCAGCTGCGCGTGCAGCCACCGCCGGACCTGCGCGTGGGCGTGGGAGTGGGTGCTGACGCGCGTGATGTCGCCCAGGCCGACGCCGGGGCGGGCGGCGAGGACGAACGTCACGGGGATGACGACCTCGGCGACGACGACGAGCGGGTCACCGACCGCGAGCCCGTCCAGGGTGGCGGGGACCCCGCCTTCGACGGAGTTCTCGATCGGCACGCACCCGACGTCGGCGGCCCCGCTGCGGACCGCCTCGATCGTGGCGTCGACGCTGGCCATCGGCTCGGCGGGCGCACCGCCGACGACGGTCCGCAGGGCGGCCTCGGTGAACGTCCCGACGGGGCCGAAGAACGCGTAGCGCAGCACGGTCCCGCACAGTAGCCGTCCCCCTCCCCCGCGGGGGACGGCCGGGCGGTGGGCGGCCTCAGCCGGCCCGGCGCAGCCTCCGCTTGTCCGTGCGCTCGCTCCAGATCGCGTCGCGCTGGTCCTCGGTCAGCCCGCCCCAGACGCCGTAGTTCTCCCGGTGCGTCAGGACGTGCTGCCGGCACTGGCGCAGCACGGGGCACTCGGCGCAGATGGCCAGCGCCGCGGCGTCGCGGTGCTGGCGGGCGGCTCCCCGTTCCAGCTCGGGGTGGAAGAACAGTTCGGAGTCGGCGTCCCGGCAGGCGCCTGAGAGCTGCCACTCCCAGGCGTCGACCGTGGGGCGGAGTCCCTTGCCCATCTCACTCACGGCATTGCCCCCCTCGAGGTGTGTCACGTCGTGGTCACGTGGACCAGTAGTGCCCTGTCAGGGGAAAATCTAAACGCTATGCGATCGGTTCGTCACTACCTGTGATTGAACTGGGGTGTGTCGCACGACCGACCGCCACAGGACGAGGACCGCGGCGCAGGCCCACCACAGGTCCCCGTTCTGCACGGTCCGCGCCACGACGGTCGGCACGTTGCGCTCGGCGAGCAGGTTCGCCCCCCACCACGGCCAGGCGACCCACAGCAGCAGCAGCCCGGCGACGGCCGCCACGACCCGTGAGCGCACCCGCGCGTCCCCCACGAGGGCACCGAGCACGACGACCCCCCACAGGTAGTGGTGCAGCCACGAGACCGGGGAGACCAGCAGGGCCACCAGACCGCACGCCGCGACCTCCCCCACGAGGTTCCCGCGCCGGTGCAGCGCCCGCGCCAGGGCGAAGCCGGCGACGGCGGCGAGGAGGGCCAGCACACCCCACAGCGCCGTCGTCGCGCCGTCGGACAGGTACAGGCGCAGGACGAAGCCGCGCAGCGACTGGTTCGAGGACCCCGCGTTGGGGCCGAGGCGGTCGGAGTCCAGCAGCGCCGACGTCCAGAACTGCAGGGACCCCTCGGGGGCGACGGCGAACGTCGCGACCGTCACCCCGACCGCGGCCAGGACGGCGTTGCGCAGCTCCCGCCACTGCCTCGTGATCGCGAAGTGGACGAGGAAGACGCCCGGCGTCAGCTTGATCGCGACCGCGATCCCGACGAGCGCCCCGCGCGGCCAGCGCAGCGTGGACCGCCCGACCCGCAGACCGTCGGCGCCCTTGACGAGGTCCAGCAGGCACAGGGTCACCAGGACCGCGTTGACCTGCCCGAAGCGGATGTTCTCCCCCACCGGGGAGATCCACACGCACGCCGCCACGACGAGCCCGTGGGCCAGCCCGCTCCAGCGGCCCGCACGCTCGAGCAGCGGCCGGAACGCCAGGCCGACGACGACGTACAGCAGCAGGAGCTGGAACCCCGTCCACACCCACCCCGCCACCGCCCACGGCAGGAGCGCCAGCGGGATCGACAGGACGGCCGAGAACGTGGGGTAGGTGAACGGCAGGAGCTGCGGCACCTCCGTCTCGTGGAGGTAGACGGGCCGGCCGATGAGCAGCGAGCGCCCGGCCTCCCGGTAGACCTCCAGGTCGACCTGCCACTGGTCGTCGGGGTAGGCCACGAGGTACCGGTGCACGATCGGGGCGACGGCGACGAGCACGACGAGCACGCCGAGCACCCGCCACAGCCCCGCGCGCCCCCGGGGACGCGCTCCCGTCGGTCCGGCCGGCTCAGCGGTCCCCTGCGTCAGCACCCCCCGATCCTCCCCCAGCGGCGCACGGGTCCCGACCACCTCCGCCCCTAGCCTGGGCGGGTGCCCCACCCGACCACCGCCCCACCGTTCGCGCGGGCCGTCCCGCCCGCCCACCGCCGGTCCGTGGTGGCCGCCGTCCTGGGGGTGCTCGCGGTCCTGCTGGGGGTGGGCGCGGCGCCGGCGCAGGCGGCCACCACCCCCGGCGGGCGGGCCCCGCTCGTCGTCGTCGGGTTCTCCGGGGTGCGGTGGACCGACGTCTCGCAGGAGGCGACCCCCGCCCTGGCGTCGATGGCGTCGGGGGCGATCGGGACGGTCGCCGTGCGCAGCGTCTTCACCGCGGCGTGCCCCGCCGACGGGTGGCTGGGCCTGTCCGCCGGCCGGCGCGCCACCGACTTCGACGGCACCTCCGCCGAGCACGTGCGGGCCGCCTGCGCCGCCGTCCCGGTGCCGGCGGTCGCCACCGGCGCGGTCGGCGGGCCGGTGACGGTCCCCGGCTTCGAGGAGTTCCGGCGGATCGCCGACGGGGACACCTTCAGCGCCGTGCCCGGCACGCTCGGGTCCGCGCTGTCGTCGGTGGACTCCCTCGCGGTGGGTCCGGGGGCGGCGATCGCCCTGGCCGACACCTCCGGGCGGGTCCCCGACCACGTCCCCGCGACCACGCCCGCCGAGATCGGCGGGTACGTGCAGGACGCCCTGGAGGACGGGACCCGCGTCGTCGTGGTGGACGCCGGCGTCGTCCGCGACCCCGCGAACCTGCCCGCTCTGGAGCAGGTCCCCGCGCAGTCCCGCGCCGAGCAGGTCGCGGCCGTCGACGCCCGCCTGGCCGCCGTCCAGCGCGCCGTCGCCGACTCCACCGGGACCGACGGCACGACGGTGCTGGCCGTGTCCCTGGCCGACGCCGGCCGCACGGCGCACCTGCAGTTCGGCGCGGCCACGGGGCCGCAGCCCGGCTCCGGGGACTACGAGGGGTACCTGGGGTCCCGCTCGACCCGGCAGACGGGGATCGTGCAGACGACCGACCTGACCCCGACCGTCCTGGCCCTGGCCCTGGGCTCCGACCACGGCACCCCCGGGCTCGTCGGCGCCCCCGTCACGAGCACCGACGCGAGCACCCCGGTCGCCGACCGCCTGGAGAAGGTCCGCGACCTCGACGCGGCGGCGCAGGCCGTCCAGCCGCTCGTGGGCCCGTTCTTCACGGTGTGGGGGGCCTCGCAGATCGTCCTGTACGGCGTCGCGACGATCGCGCTGCGCAAGGCCTGGGGCGGCGCCGCGGGACGACGGTGGATCCTCACCTGGTTGCGCGCGGTGGCCGTGGTGTTCGGGGCCGTGTGCGCCTCGACGTTCCTGGCCAACACGATCCCGTGGTGGCGGGCGGGGGACACGACCGGTGCGCACCTGCTCGCCGTGACCGGCGCGGTCGCCCTGTACGTCGCGATCATCACCGCCCTGGCGTTGCTGGGGCCCTGGCGCCGGAACGCGCTCGGACCGCTGGGGTTCGTCGGCTTCGTCACCGCCGCCGTCCTGGCCCTCGACGCCGCAACCGGGTCCCGGCTCATCACCTCCAGCCTCAACGGGCTGCAACCGGTCGTCGCGGGCCGGTTCTACGGCCTGGGCAACCAGCAGTTCGCCCTCTTCGCGACCGGGTCGCTGCTGTTCACGATCGCGGTCGCGGACCGGCTCGTGCGCACCGGCCGGCGCCGTCCGGCGGTGGTGTTCGTGGCCGTCGTGGGGCTGCTCGCGACCTACGTCGACGGCGTCGTCGGTTCCGACTTCGGCGGGCCACCGGCGATCCTGCCCGCCTTCGGGTTCCTCGCCCTCGTCGTGGCCGGGGTGCGGGTCACGTGGCGGCGCGTCGTCGTGATCCTCGCCGCGACCGTCCTCGTCCTGGCCGCGATCTCCGTGGCGGACTGGTTGCGCCCCACCGACGACCAGACGCACCTGGGCCGCTTCGTGCAGACGCTCGTGGACGGCGGCGCCTGGCAGGTGATCGAGCGCAAGGGCGCGCAGAACCTGCGGATCCTCTACAGCAACTGGATCCTCAGCCTCGTCCTGGCCCTGGCCGCGGTGTTCATCGCCGGCGTGCTCGCCAGGCCGCGGGTGCTGGGCGTCGCGGTCCTCGAACGCGCCTACGACCGCCACCCCGTCCTGAAGCCGGGCCTGGCGTGCCTGCTCGTGCTGCTCGTCATCGGCTTCGCCGTCAACGACTCCGGGGCCGCCGTCCCGGCCGTCGGCGCGATGCTCGCCGTACCGCTGCTCATCGCGTGCACCACGCGGGTCGTGGAGGACGAACCCGCGCGCACCTGACCGGCGGCGCCACCCCCGGGCCGGGCGGTGCGGCCCGACGGGCCACCCGCCGTTGACAGGTTTCCTGACGTACCGCACGCTGTGGGTACCGCCGACGGAGCCGTCGGACGGCCCCGGACACGGAGGTGCGGCATGACGGAGGCGTGGCCCGCGGGCCTGGGCGGCCTGTTCATCGACGGGCGGCGGGTGCAGACACCGGAACGGCTCGACGTCGTCGACCCGGCGACCGGCCGCGTGGTCGGCGACGTCTCGCGCGGCGGGGCCGAGCACGTCGAGGCGGCGGTCGCGGCGGCGCGGGCCGCCGGGGAGGGCCCGTGGGGGCGCACGACGGGCCGGGACCGCTCGAAGGTGCTGCTGCGCATCGCCGAGCTCATCCGCGAGAACGCCGACGAGCTCGTCCGGCTGGAGAGCCTGGACGTCGGCAAACCCGTCGGGTTGTGCCGGCCCGTGGACGTCGAGACGGCCGCGGAGCAGTACGCCTACTGCGCCGCCCTCGCCCAGACCCTCGACGGGTCGGTCCGGTCGACGCCGTTCCCCGCGCACGCGTACACCGTCCGCGAACCCGTCGGCGTCGTCGCGGCCATCACCCCGTTCAACTTCCCCCTCGTGCTGTCCAGCACGAAGATCGCCCCGGCCCTGGCCGCGGGGAACACCGTCGTCCACAAACCCGCTGCGGACACCTCGCTCAGCGCCCTGTTCATGGCCCAGCTGTTCCTCGACGCCGGGGTCCCCGCGGGGGTCGTCAACGTCGTGACCGGTTCCGGCGGCGAGGTCGGCGAGGCGCTGCTGCAGCACCCGGGGGTCGACAAGGTCGCCTTCACGGGCTCGACGGAGGTCGGCCGGCACGCCGCGGCCGTCAGCGGGCAGAACCTCACCCAGGTCACGATGGAACTCGGCGGGAACGCGGCGAACATCGTCTTCGCCGACGCCGACGTGGAGTCGGCCGTGGGTGCGGCGGTGAAGGCGTTCGTCTTCAACACCGGGCAGTTCTGCATGGGCGGGCCGCGACTGCTCGTCGAACGCCCCCTGTACGAGACGGTGCTCGGGATCCTCGCCCAGGCCGTCCCCGGTGTGCCGGTGGGCGACCCGCGCGACCCGGGCACCGTCGTCGGTCCGCTCGCCTCGGCCCGCCAGCGCGAGGTCGTCGAGGGGTTCGTCGAGCGGGCCAAGGCCTCCGGCGCCCGCGTCGTGTGCGGGGGCGGGCGCCCGGAACTCCTCGGCGACCTCGCGGAGGGTTTCTTCTACTCCCCGACCGTCCTGGCCGACGTGGGCAGCACCGACCCCGTCGTGGCCGAGGAGGTGTTCGGACCGGTCCTGACGGTGCAGCCGTTCGACTCCGAGGACGAGGCCGTCGAGATGGCCAACGGCACCCCCTACGGGCTGGCCGCCGGGTTGCAGACGCGCGACGTCGCCCGCGCCCACCGCGTCGCGTCCCGGTTGCGCGCCGGGATCGTCTGGGTCAACGACTGGGCCCTGCTGGACCCGGCCGTGCCGTTCGGCGGGGTCGGCGCGTCGGGGTTCGGGCGCGAGTACGGGCCGGAGGCGCTGGCCTCCTACACCCGCACCAAGTCCGTCGTCGTCTCGCTGGCCTGAGGGGATCCACGTGCCCACCACCACCGAAGCCCTCGTCGTCGAACCCGGCGGGGCCCCCGTCCTCACCGAGGTCGACCTCGACGACCCGCGCCCGGACGAGGTGCTCGTCCGCACCGTGGCCGTCGGGTTGTGCCACACCGACCTCACCGTCGCCTCCGGCGCCCTGCCGTTCCCGCTGCCGGGGGTCCTCGGGCACGAGGGGGCCGGGGTCGTCGAAGCCGTCGGCTCGGCCGTCCGGGGGATCTGCGTCGGCGACGAGGTCCTCACGTCGTTCACCTCCTGCGGCGCGTGCCGGAACTGCCGCCAGGGGCACCCCGCCTACTGCGGGCAGTGGTTGCCGCTGAACCTGCTCGGCGGCCGCCGCGCCGACGGCAGCGCCACGATCACCCGCGCCGGGGAACCCCTCGGCGGGCACTTCTTCGGGCAGTCCTCCTTCGCCCGGCACGCCCTCGTCGACGAGCGCAGCCTCGTCCGCGTCCCGGCCGGGTCCCCCCTGCCGACGCTCGCCCCGCTCGGGTGCGGTTTCCAGACCGGGGCCGGGGCGGTGTGGAACGCGCTGCGTCCCGGGCCCGGTGACGCCGTCGTCGTGCTCGGCACCGGGGCCGTGGGCCTGGCCGCCGTGGCGGCCGCCGCCCTCACCCCCGCGACGCGGATCGTCGCCGTCGACCGCGTGGGGCACCGCCTGGAGACGGCGCGCAGGTTCGGCGCGACGCACGTCGTGGACACCTCCGCCCTCGACGGCGACCTCACCGCCGCCCTGGTCGACGTCACCGGGGGCGGCGCCGACGGCGTCGTGGACACCACGGGGGTCCCCGCGCTGCTACGCGCCGGGGTGGACGCGCTCGCGCCCCGGGGCAGCGCCCTGGCCGTGGGAGCGCCCCCGTTCGGCGTGGAGGTGGGCGTGGACGTGAACGGGTTGCTGCCGGGCCGGCGCGTGGAGGGGATCACCCTCGGCGACGGGGACGGCGCCACGCTGGTCCCGGCGCTGGTCGACCTCGTCGCGAGCGGGCGGATGCCCCTGGGGGAGCTGGTGCGGACCTACTCCTTCGAGGAGTTCGACGAGGCCGTCGCCGACATGCGCAGCGGGACGACGGTGAAACCCGTGCTCGTGCCCTGAGTCAGGGGTGCCGGGCGAGCAGGGCGGCCAACCGCACCAGGTACCTGCGGACGACCTCCTGCTCCTGCGGCGGCAGCTCCCGGGCCGCCGCGTCGATGTCGGCGACGACGGGGGTCCACACGGCGCGCTCGCGCTCGCGCGTGGTCTCGTCGAGGTGGACGACGACCCGCCGGCGGTCGGTGGGGTGCGCGACGCGGTGGACGTCACCGGCCTCCTCGAGCCGGTCGACGAGGGTCGTGGCCGAGGCCGTGCTGATGCCCAGGTGCCCGGCGATCTGGGCGGGGCCGAGCGGCCCGTACATGTCGAGCAGCCCCAGCGCCGTGGTGTCCGTCGCGCTGCGCCCGGCGCCGCGGGCGATGCGGTTGCCCAGTTCCCGCGAGGCGTGCACGACCTCGCGCACGGCGACGACGACGGGCGAGATCCCGGGGACCATCTCCTGCGCCACCTCGTCGCCCACCTCGTCGCCCACCTCATCGCCCACCTCGTCCGCCACGGACGCCTCCCCAAGTTGCTAGACAGTCTAGCTACCAGTTCACTGAACGACATCGACTCACCAGGAGGATCGCATGTCGTCCCGGCCCCACCGCGGAACGGTTCTGGTCTCCGGCGCCGGCGTCGCCGGCCCGCTGCTCGCCCACTGGCTCGACCGCGCGGGTTTCGCGGTCACCCTCGTCGAGCGCGCCCCCGGCCGCCGCGAGGAGGGGCAGAACGTCGACGTCCGCGGCGCGGCGCGGGAGGTGTTGCGCCGCACGGGTGTCGAGCAGGCCGCCCTCGCCGCCCACACGACCGAGGAGGGCACCGCGTTCGTCGACGAGCACGGCCGCCGCCGCGCCGTGCTGCCCGCCGCGCAGGGCGAGAGCGACGGCGCCACCGCCGAGCTGGAGATCCTGCGCGGGCAGTTGTCGGGCCTGCTGCTCGACCTGCCCGCGCAGCGGACCGAGCACGTGTTCGGCGACCACGTCACGGACCTGGCCGAGCACGCCGACGGGGTCAGCGTGACGCTGGCCTCCGGCGAGCGCCGCGAGGTCGACCTCGTCGTCGTCGCCGAGGGCGTGGGGTCGCGCACCCGGGGCCTGGTGTTCCCGGGCGACCACCTGCGCCCGCTCGGCATGTACTGCGCCTACGTGACGATCCCGCGCACGCCGGACGACGACCGGACCTGGCGCTGGTACAACGCGCTGGAGGGCCGCAGCGTCCACCTGCGCCCCGACAACACCGGCACCACGCGCGCGCTGCTGAACTTCCTCTCCCCCACCCGCGGCCTCGCCGACCTCGACGCCGGGGCCCAGACCACGGTGCTGCGCCGGGTGTTCCGCGGCGCGGGCTGGGAGACCGACCGCGTCCTGGCCGCCCTGGACGACACCCCGTTCCACTTCGAGGACCTCGCGCAGGTGCACCTGGACCGCTGGAGCAGCGGACGCGTCGTGCTGCTCGGCGACGCCGCGCACTGCGCCTCGCCGATCAGCGGCCTGGGCACGACGCTCGGCCTCACCGGCGCCTACGTCCTCGCCGGGGAACTCGCCACGGCGCTCGCCCGGGGCCGCTCGCACACCGACGCCTTCGCCGCCTACGAGCGGCGGGTGCGGCCGTTCGCCACCCGGGCCCAGGCCCTGCCGCCGGGCACGCCGGCGCTCGCCAACCCCCGGTCGCGCCGGCACCGGCGGGCGTTGTGGGCGGGCGCCCGGGTGCTGACGAGCCGACCCGCCCGCGCGCTCGGCGGCCTGACCGGACGGTTCACGCACCCACCGGCCGACGCGTTCACCGTGCCGGACTACCCGGACCTGCCGGGACGGGCGGCCTGAGCTCGCCGGGTGGCGGGCCGGTGGGGCCGCCCTACGGTGGTGCCGTGAGCCCGCGGCCCGACTCCCCCGCCGGGACGGGCCGGTCGAGCGACTGGTCCGCGCCGGCCGCGTGGGACGACGCCGACGTCGGGCACGCCGTCCGGGCGGGCGACGAACGGGGCCTGCGGGAGGCCTACGAACGCTTCTCCCCCCTCGTCAACGGCCTGGCCCGGCGACGGCTCGGGGAGCAGGACGCCCAGGACGTCGTGCAGGCCGTCTTCGTGGCCGCGTGGCGCTCGCGGGGCAACTTCGACCCCGGCCGGTCCACGTTCGCGGCCTGGCTCGTCGGCATCACCCGGCACCGCGTCGCCGACGCCCTCGCCCAGCGCCACCGCTCCGAGGTCGTCACCGAACCCGACCGGCTGACCGGCGGGGCCGCCGACGCGCTGCACGAACCGCTGCCGCAGGACGCCGCGGCCGACCGGGTGGTCCTGCTCGCCGAGATCGACGAGCTCGGGGAACCCCAGCGCACCCTCGTCCGGCTGGCCTTCTTCGACGACCTGACGCACGCCCAGGTCGCCGCCCGCACCGGTCTGCCCCTGGGCACCGTCAAGAGCCACCTGCGCCGGTCCCTGCACCGGCTGCGCACCCGTCTGGAGGCCGACAGTGCAGCCTGCTGACGGTGCCGGGACGCCGCACCTGGACGAGGACGAGGCGGTGCTGGCCGGGCTCGGCGAACCGCTGGGTGCCGCCGCCCGCCGGCACCTCGCCGACTGCGGGCGGTGCCGCGCGGAGGTGGCCGACTGGGCCCGCCTGGGGGCGGCCCGGGTGGCCGACGACGTCGAGGCGCTCGCGCCGCCGCCGGGGACCTGGGACCGGATCGCGCACGAGGTGGGTCTGGACGGGACGACCCGGCCCGGGGACGGGCCCGTCGCGGTGCGCCCGGTCCCGCGGTCCGGCCAGGCGCCCGCCCCGGTGTCCCTGGTCGAGCACCGGCGCAGCCGGGCGGGCCGGGGACCGGACCGCCGCCTGGCCCTGCCCGTGGCCGCGGCCGCCGTCGCGGGTCTCCTGGTGGGCGGGGTGGGGGGCGTCGCGGGGTCGCGGCTGACCGGCGGGTCCGAGCCGGTCGCCGCCCGCTCGACGGTCGTGTCCTCGGCGACGTTGCGCCCCCCGGGCGCGACGGACGGTGGCGCCGGGGCCCCGGGGGGCAGCGCGCAGGTCGCCGACCTGGACGGCACCGTCCAGCTGCACCTCGTCGTGCGCGGTGTCCCCTCCCCCACCGACGGCTACCTGGAGGCGTGGCTGCTCGACGCCGACGGCGGGATGGTGTCGCTGGGGACGATGGCGGGCGACGACACGACCGTCACCGTCCCGGCCGGCCTGGACCTGTCCCGGTTCGACGTCGTGGACGTCTCGCGCGAGCCGCTGGACGGGGACCCGGGGCACTCCTCCGACAGCGTCCTGCGCGGCACGTTGTCCCGGCAGACGTGACCGGCGGGGTGCCGCCACCCGGGTGAGCCTGCCCCGCCCGTCTTCAGGACGGTGACCGCGGTACCGACGAGCCGGTGTGAGCAGCGTCCCCGGGCACCGTGCGGACCGCACCGCGCGGGCTGTGCTCCTCGCCTCCCTCGGGGTCGTCCTCACCGCGCTGGTGGTCCCCGGCCTCCGCTCACCCCTGATGCTCGTGGCGGTCTGGACCGCCCCGGTGCTGGTCCTGGCGGGCCGGTACCGGCACGACCCGGGCACCCGGGTGTGGTCGGCGGTGGCCGCGATGCTCACCTGCTGGGCGGCCGGCTTCACCGCCGGGCAGGTCCTGGGACGCCACCACGTCGCGGTGGTGGTCTGCATGGCCCTCGGGCAGGCCCTGGGCGCGTTCGTCGTGGGCCACGTGGTCGTCCTGTCCGTGCGCCACCAGGGCTCGGCCCGCGCCGCCGGCTCGGGCGGGTCCCTCGACGCGGTGATCGTCGTGACCGTCGGGGTCACCGTCGCGGCGCAGCTGGCGACCCTCGGCGTGATGACGCCGTACTTCGTGGTGGTGGCGAGCGTCGACATCGCCGTGGCGGGCGTCGTGGTGAAGTTCGCGCTCTCACGCAGCGGGCTGGGTCCGGCCTCGTACCTGGCGCTGGCCGGCGGGCTGTCCTCCCTGGTCTACGACCTGTCCACCGCCCTGGAGAACAGCCGCCTCGCCCAGCCCGGCAGCGCGGTGGGGCTGCTGGGGACGATCGCCGTCCTGGCCCCGGCGTGCGCGGCGGTCCACCCCCGCGTGCGGGCCGTGTTCGACCCGGTCACGTTCACGCGGCGGCGCCCGGACTCCACCGCCCTGCTGGGCCTGCTGCCCCTGGTCCTGCTCCCCGCCGGTCTGACGGTGGTCGTCAGCGCCTCCACCGGCACCCGCGCGGGGGTCGGGACCCTGCCCCCGTGGGTCGTCCCGGCCGCCGGGGCGCTGGTCGCCGCGCTGTGCCTGGTGCGGGCGGCGCGGGCGCTGCGGGTCACCGAACGGCTCGCCGGGCGCGACCCCCTCACCGACCTCGCCAACCGCCGCGGCCTCTCCCACGCGCACGAGCGGTGGGCCGGACCCGTCGGCCTGCTGCTGTTCGACCTGGACGGGTTCAAGCACGTCAACGACAGCCACGGGCACGACGTCGGCGACCTCATCCTGCTGGCCGTCCGGGACCGCGCGCTGACCGCCGTCGCGGGCCGCGGGCTCCTCGCCCGGCTGGGCGGTGACGAGTTCGTCGTCCTCGCGGCGCCGGAGCACCTGCGGGACGTGGCGGCCGACGTGCTGGCGGCGCTGGGCCCACCCGTGCGGCTGCCCTCGGTCCAGACCCGGGTGGGCGCCAGCATCGGGCTCGTCACCGCTGACGTCACCCCCGACGTCACCACCGACCCGGTGCCCCTGGCCGAGCTGCTCACCCGCGCCGACATCGCCATGTACGCCGCCAAGGCCGCCGGCGGTGACCGCGTCGTCGCCTTCACCCCGCGGATGCGCGACGCGGTCAGCGCGCGCTACGCCCTCGGCCACGACGTGCGCGAGCTCCTGGACGGCGCACCGGGTGCCGGCCGGCTCGACGTCCACCTGCAGCCCGTGGTGGACCTGCCGACCGGCCGCGTCGTCAGCGCCGAGGCGCTGGTCCGCTGGCAGCACCCGAGCCGCGGCCTGCTGACCCCCGACGCGTTCCTGGACGTCGTGACCGACCTGGGCCTGGACACCCGGCTCGACCTGGCGGTCCTGCGGACGACGGTCGGGCACCTGCGGCGGTGGCGGGACGAGGGGCGGCCGGTGCTGCCGGTCAGCGTGAACCTGACCGGCGCGAGCCTGGACGCCCCGGACCTGGCCACGACCGTCCTGGCGGTGCTGGCCGACGCGGGGGTCCCGGCGTCGTCGCTGCGCCTGGAGATCACCGAGCAGGAGGAGGTGGCCGTGTCCGGCCCGGCGGCGGCCTCGCTGGCGACGCTGGCCGAGGCCGGTGTCGTCGTCCTCCTGGACGACTACGGCACGGGGTTCACCTCGCTGGACTACCTCAGCCGCTTCCCCGTGCGGGTCCTCAAGCTCGACCGGTCCCTCACCGGCGGCCCGCGGCCGGGGTCCCCGTCCCCGTCCGCGGTGGCCGGCCCCCGCGCGGCCCGGCCGGTCGAGATCGTGCGCGCCGTGACGGCCATGGCCGCCCACCTCGGCCTCGACGTCGTCGCCGAGGGCGTGGAGACCGAGGCGCAGCGCGCCCAGCTCGTCGCCGCGGGCGTGGGCCAGGGCCAGGGCTACCTGTTCTCCCGCCCGCTGCCCGCCGCGGACTTCGCGCGGGCCCACCTGCCGCGGGCGGTCCCGGCGCGCACCTGAGGCCCACGGGCGTACAGTTCCTGCGAATCGTTCCCATCGTCAGGAAGCCGCCGCATGCTCTCGCGCCGCTCGACCCTCGCCCTCGCCTCCGTCCTCACCGCGGGGCTCGCCCTCGGCGCCTGCGGCGGCGGGGACGACACCTCCTCGCCCGCCGCGTCCTCCTCCTCCGACGCCGGCGGCCTGAGCATCGTCGCCTCGACGAACGTGTGGGGATCGGTCGCGAGCTCGATCGCCGGTGACGACGCGACGGTGACCTCGATCATCGACGACCCCAGCGCCGACCCCCACAGCTACGAGGCGAACACCCGCACCCAGCTCGAACTGTCCAAGGCGACCGTCGTCGTGGAGAACGGCGGCGGCTACGACGACTTCGTCGACACCATGCTCGCGGCCGCCTCCTCGAACGCGACCGTCCTGAACGCCGTGGACATCTCCGGCAAGGAGGCCAGCGCGGGCGAGGAGCTCAACGAGCACGTCTGGTACGACGTCGAGACGGTCCGCGAGGTCGCCCGGGAGATCGAGACCACCCTCGCCGAGGCCGCCCCCGACGACGCCGCCACGTTCGAGGCCAACCTGAAGACCTTCGAGCGGGGCCTGGACACCCTCGAGCAGAAGATCGAGGAGGACAAGGCCTCCACCGAGGGCAAGGCCGTCGCCATCACCGAACCCGTGCCGGGTTACCTGCTCGAAGCCCTCGGCACCGAGAACGAGACGCCCGAGGAGTTCTCCGAGGCCATCGAGGAGGAGAGCGACGTCCCGGTCGACGTGCTCCAGCAGACCCTGGCACTCTTCAGCGGGCACCAGGTCCAGGCCCTGGTCTACAACGAGCAGACCACCGGCCCGCAGACCCAGGAGGTCCTCGACGCCGCCAAGAGCAACGGCGTCGCGGTGGTGCCCGTGACCGAGACGCTCCCCGAGGGCGAGGACTACACGACGTGGATGACCGGGAACGTCGACGCGATCACCGCGGCGCTGACCCAGCAGTGAGGTCGGGAACCCCCGCCCTCCGCCTGAGCGGCGCGTCGTTGGCCTACGGCGAGCGCCGGCTCTGGTCGGAGCTGGACCTCGACGTCGCCCCCGGCGAGTTCATCGCCGTCCTCGGCGCCAACGGTGCCGGCAAGTCCAGCCTGCTCAAGGTCGTCCTCGGCCTGCAGCCCCTCGAACGCGGGACCGTCGAGGTCGTCGGCCGGCCCGTCCGGCGGGGGGACCGGCGCATCGGGTACGTGCCGCAGCAGAAGGGCCTGGACCCGGCGACCCCGCTGCGCGCCCGGGACTTCGTCCGCCTCGGCCTCGACGGCCACCGCTGGGGCCCCCTCGTGCCGTCCCGCCGCGCCCGCGAGAGCGTCGACCGGGTGCTGGCCGCGGTCGGCGCCACCGACTACGCCGACTCCCCCGTGGGCCGGTTGTCCGGCGGGGAGCAGCAGCGGTTGCGGGTCGCGCAGAGCGTCGTCGGCGACCCCGACCTGCTGCTCGCCGACGAACCCCTGCTGTCCCTGGACCTGAACCACGCCGCCGCCGTCAGCGCGCTGTTCCACGAGTCGCGGCTGCGCACCGGCGCGGCCGTCGTGTTCGTCACCCACGACGTGAACCCCGTCCTGCCGTACGCCGACCGGGTGCTCTACCTGGCCGGCGGCCGGTTCCGCGTCGGCACCCCCGACGCCGTCATGAACTCCGCGACCCTGTCGGACCTGTACGGCGCCCCCGTCGAGGTGCTCCGCTCCGGGGGGCGCGTCCTCGTCGCCGGCGGCGCCACCCCCAGCGAGCACCCGCACGCCCACGACCACGAAGAGGCCTCGTGATCCCCACCGCCCTCCCCAGCGCGATCGCGTGGGACCGGGTCTTCGACTTCTCCGACTACGGCGAACTGCTCGCCCTCGTGCACAACTCCCTGTACGCGGGGGCGCTGCTGGGGTTGATCGGCGGGCTCGTCGGGGTCTTCATCGTCGCCCGGGACCTGCCCTTCGCCGTCCACGGGATCGCCGAGCTCAGCTTCGCGGGAGCCGCCTTCGCCCTGCTCATCGGGGTGAACGTCGTCCTCGGCTCGCTCGTGGGGTCGGTGCTGGCCGCTGTCCTGTTCGGACTGCTGGGCAACCGGGCCCGCGAGCACAACTCCGCCATCGGGGTCCTCATGCCGTTCGGGCTGGGGCTGGGCGTGCTGTTCCTGGCGCTCTACCAGGGCCGGTCCGCGAACAAGTTCGGGTTGCTCACCGGGCAGATCGTCGCCGTCGACAACCCCCAGCTCGTCTCCCTCGCCGTCCTGTCCTGCGTGGTCCTCCTCGCCCTCCTCGCGCTGTGGAGGCCCCTGCTGTTCGCCTCCCTCGACCCCGACGTCGCGGCCGCCCGCGGGGTCCCCGTCCGGCTGCTGTCCCCGGCGTTCATGCTGGTGCTCGGGCTCGCCGTCGCGATGAGCGTGCAGGTCGTCGGCGCGCTGCTCGTGCTGGCGCTGCTCGTCACCCCCGCCGCGGCCGCGACGCGGGTGAGTTCCTCCCCGTTCGTCGTGCCGCTGCTGTCGGTGGGTTTCGCGCTGACGGCGACGGTGGGCGGGATGCTGCTGTCCCTGGGCTCCTCGGTGCCCATCAGCCCCTACGTCACGACCGTCTCGTTCACGATCTACCTGGTGTGCCGGGCGGTCGCCCGGGTGCGCCGACCACCGGCCCGAGCCGAGGCGCCCCACCCCGTCGTGGCCGAGGCCGCCTGAGCCTCGCGCCCCGGCGGCCCGGGGGCGCTGGGTAGCCTGCGCCCATGCCGCACCTGTTGCACCTGGACTCCTCCGCCGACCTCGCGACGTCGCGGTCGCGCGCCCTCACGGCGGCCTTCGCCCAGGCGTGGACCGGACGCGGGACCGACTTCACCGTCACCCACCGCGACCTGCACCGCGACCCGCTGCCGCACTTCGCGACCAACGAGCAGCACTGGCCCGCGGCCGACCGCCTGCCCGGTGCGCAGGTCCCCGCCGACCAGGACGCGCTGACGGCGCGGATCCACGCCGAACTGCTCGCCGCCGACGTCCTGCTCGTGGGTGCGCCGCTCTACAACTACACGGTGCCCTCGACGCTGAAGGTGTGGCTCGACCACGTCCACATCCCCGGCGCGCTGGCCGGTGAGGGTTCCCAGCCGCTCGCGGGCCGGCCCGCCGTGGTCGTCAGCTCCCGGGGCGCCACCTACGACGCGGGCAGCCCGACCGAGGGCTGGGACCACGGCGTCCCCGTCCTGCGGATCGTCCTCGGCGACTCCCTCGGCATGGACGTCCACGTCGTGCAGACCAGCGCCACGCTGGCCGACCGGCTTCCCGAGATGGCCGCCCTGCGCGAGCGCGGCGACGCCGAGTTCGCCGCCGCGCGCGAGGCCGCGCAGGAGCTCGCGCGCCGGCTCTGACGGTCCCCCGGGCCGGGCCGGGCCGGGCCGGGACGCCGGTACGGTCGGTCCGTGCTGCCGCCCGGGGTGTCGATGCTGTGGGAGGACGACGACCCGGCCGCGGCGCTGCGCGGACGGTTCGGGTTCACCGGCCTGACCGCCGTGACCGGCTGGCTGACCACCCTGCTGCGGGGTTCCTGGGACCTGGGGGCCGGGCCGTGCTCGCGCCTCGTCCTCAGCGGGGACGGCGCGGTGGCGTGGGTCTGCTCCGACGGCGGCGAACAGCTCGTCGTGAAGTGGTCGCGCGCGACGGACCGGTTCGACCGGCTGGACGCCACCACCGCCACCCTGGAGCACCTGACCGGCGCCGGCGTCCCGGTCGCGGCACCCCGGCGCGCCCGTGACGGGGCGTGCCGCGTCCGGGCCGCCGGACCCGCCGGCCCGCTGTCGACGGCGGTGTTCCCCGAACTCGCGGGCGACTGGCTCGACGTGTCCGACACCGCCGCCGTCCGCGACGCCGGGGCGTGGCTGGCCCGGACGCACGCGGCGCTCGCCGACCTCGACGACGCGGTCGCGGACCGGGTGCCGCCGCGCAGCGACGTGCCCCTGCCCGAGCGGGTCGGGACGTGGCTGACCGACGGCGACCCCGGGCACGTCCTGGACGCCTCCCGGCGGGTGGCGGGACTGCTCGCGACCGCCCCCGGCCCGCCCGGCGCACCGCAGGTCGTCCACGGGGACTTCCGCGCGGCGAACGTCCTGACGCGGGAGCACCGGGTCGTGGGGGTCCTCGACCTCGACGACGCCCACCGCGCCCACCCCGTCGAGGACCTGGCGCAGGCGTGCACGTACCTGACGACGCGGTTCCGGGACTGGCGGCCGACGCCGCCGCAGGTGCGGCGGGAGTTCCTGGCCGGGTACTGCGCGGTCCGGCCGCTGGACGCGGCCGAGCGGCACTGGCTGGAACTGCTCGCGCTGTGGTTCGGGGTGTGCGCGGTGCCCGGGCCGGGGGACGCGGCGGGGTGGGCGGCGGCGGTCTGAGACCACCTCCCACCGCTCGCGGCGGTGCCCGGACCCGGGGGTCCGTGGAGACGGCACCGTCGGGGGCAGGGCGGTGTCAGAGGCAGGGCGGTGTCAGTGGCCCGCCCACGGGTGACCCATGCTCGTCTGCATGACGAGGTCCAGCGCGTAGTCCGGCCACCACGTGCCGGCGGCGGGCTCCCCGGGACGGCAGCTGCCGTCGGAGTCACCGGGCACCTTGATCCACAGGTAGGCGTCCACCCGGGACGGCCCCGGGTCACCGGTGGGTGCCGGCCCGAGGGTTCGGCCCCGGGGGTTGCACCAGTTCAGACCTGAGTCGTCGTCGGTGGCCGGACCGACCCCGTTGCGGGAGGTGTCGACCACGAAGCGGGCCCCGTCGAGCCGGTCGGAGATCCTCTGCCCGAAGGCGGCGCTGTCCTGCGTCGACTGGAAGTTGGAGACGTTGACGGCGAAACCGGCCGCCTCCCCGACCCCGGAGGCCCGCAGCGCCTCAGCGAGCGCCGCCTCGTCCTGGGCCCAACCAGGGTTGCCCGCGTCGAGGTAGACGAGGGTTCCCGCACCCGCGCCGAGGATCCCCACCGCCTGGCTCAGCAGGGCGTAGCGGTCCTGCGGCTGCTCCCCGCGCACGGCGAGGCACCCGTCCAGCGCCTGGGCGACGGCGTCGGGTTCGAGGACGACCACGGCGGGTCGGTCGCCCACCCCCGCCGCCAGGGACCGCACCCAGTCCAGGTACGTGGCCCCGTCGGGGGCCCCGCCGTCGGAGTAGAGCCCGCAGTCGCGGCCCGGGATGTCGTAGGCCACCAAGACCGGCACCTGCCCGGCGGCCTGGGCGGCGGCGGTCAGCTCCGCGGCGCGCGCGGCGGGGTCCGCGCCGCCGGTGAACCAGACCGCTGTCGGCACCTTGGCCAGCCGGCGCAACCACACGGCCCGCGCATCGCCGGCCGCGTCCCACTCGCGCAGCTGCGCGGGTGCGTGACCGGCCGGGTCGACGAAGAACTCGGCGCCGGCGAGGGGCCCCGGGGCCTGCGGAGCACCGGTGCCCTGCCCGCCGCGGTCCCCGTCCGGGGGCAGGGCGTGGACGGCGACGGTGGAACCGGCGGCGACGACCAGCGTGGCCGCCGCGGTCGCGACCCACCGGCGGGCGGACCACCCCGGGCGGGCGCGCCCCGCCCGCCGGCGGGGGAGACGGCGTCGAGCTCGAGGACGGAGCACAGCGGGAGCCTCCGGGGAGGTGGGCCGGACAGGGACCGGCGGGGCGAGGGACGACGGGCGTCGACGGGGCGCGGGCACGTCGTGGAGAGGATGCCGCCTCGGCCACCCGGCCGGTTGCGGAACCACCCCGACCGGAGCATCGACGGGGTGCGGTGAACCGCGGAGAGCGTAACACCGCGACATCGGGTGACGGAGTGTTTCGAGGAGTGCGCCAGAACCACCCCGGGTGATTCATCGACCACGAGCAGTCAGTTTCGAGGCGGGCGGGTGTTTCTCGGCCCGATGGGTGTAACGCCTGACCCCGCACGACGATGCAGGTGAGACTGCTGCTCGGAGAATGCTCGGAGAAACGGTTGCGGCACAGTGTGTTTGTAACCGACTGATCACTCCCAGCAACAACCTGTCCGCCGCCCCGCCCCCGGTCGCCGTCCTGGCCGCCGGAGCGGAACGCGGGCACGGCCGAACGAAACATCCCGGGGGGGAAACTTGTCGAAGGTCTTGCCGGCACGAGCTGCCGAGGAGAGGTCCGCGGGGGACCGTGCGCCGAGCCACAGCCTCATCGCCGGCGCCGTCGAGGAACCCGCGGCGGGGCCGGAGGGGTTCCGGCCACGGTGGCGGCACCTGAGCGGTCACCACGGCCGTCATCGCCGCACCCTGCTGCTGGCCGTCCTGAACATCTGCTTCGAACTGGGTTTCGCCGTCTGGTTGCTGTGGCCGACCCACTACCCCCGGGTCGTCGACAGCACGCCCCTGCTGGTCGCGAACATCGCGGTCATCTGCGCCGTCGCCACCGTGGAACTGCTGCGGCTGGTGAACGTCGTGTCCCTGTCCGTCGCCTCGGTCATCGCCCGCGACCCCGTGCCGGTCACCGCCCCCCGGGACCTGCGCCTGGCCTTCGTGACGAGCTTCGTGCCCGGCAAGGAACCGCTGGAGATGCTCGAGGGCACGCTGCGCTCGATCCGTTCCGTGCAGGACCCGACGGGCGGGGGCATCGACAGCTGGGTCCTGGACGAGGGGAACGACCCGCAGGTCCGCGCGCTGTGCGCGGCGCTCGGCGTGCACCACTTCAGCCGGCACGGTGTCGCCCGCTACAACCAGCCGGGCGGCACGTTCAAGGCCAGGAGCAAGCACGGGAACTACAACGCGTGGTTCGACGCCGTCGGGTACGAGCAGTACGACGTGATGCTCTCGGTCGACACCGACCACCGCCCCACCCCCAACTACGCCGAACGCATCCTCGGCCCGTTCCACGACCCGGACGTCGCCTTCGTGGTCGGCCCGCAGGACTACGGCAACAGCACCGCGGGGTTCGTCCCCATGGGGGCGGAGAGCCAGCAGTTCCCCTTCCACTCCGTCATCCAGCGAGCCGCGAACACCTACAGCGCAGCCATGCTCGTCGGGACGAACAACGCCCTGCGGCTGTCGGCCCTGCGGGCGATCGGTGGCCTGAAGGACTCGGTCACCGAGGACATGGCCACCGGCCTGGTGTTCCACACGAGCAAGAACCCGACCACCGGTCGCCGCTGGCGGTCGGTCTACACCCCCGACGTCCTCGCCGTCGGGGAGGGTCCGACGTCGTGGGGCGACTTCTTCAGCCAGCAGGACCGCTGGTCCCGCGGCACGTTCGAGGTGCTCCTGAAGGACATGTGGCGCCTGGCCTGGAAGCTGCGGCCCGGGCACCTGCTGCACTACTCCCTCATCACGACGTTCTACCCGTCGATGGCGGTCGCGTGGCTGCTCGGCGCGGTCTGCGTCATGGTCCAGGCCGTCGTGGGTGCCGGCGGGCTGAGCGTTCCGCCGCAGGTCTGGCTCGCCCTCTTCCTCGACGCGACGCTGTTCCAGCTCTGGCTGTACGTCGCCAACCGCCGCTACAACGTCAGCCCGTTCGAGCGGCAGGGCTCGTTCGGCCTGTCGGGCATGCTGATGTCGGTCTTCGCCGCACCGATCTACGCCGGGTCGTTCCTCAAGACGGTGTTCCGCCGCCCGGCCCGGTTCGCCGTCACCCCCAAGGGCGGCCAGGCCGGGGTCGACGGCTGGTTCACGTTCCGCGTCCAGCTGTTCTGGCTCGCCTGGTTCTCGGTCGCCGTCGTCCTCTCGCTGGCCCTGGGCCACGCGACCCCCGCGTCGCTGCTGTGGCCGCTCGTGTCGACGGCGGTGCTGCTCGCCCCCGTGCTCATCGCCCGGCGCGAACGCCGGGCCTCGGCGCGTACGCCGGAGGTCCCGGGCGGGCCCACCGTCCTCGACCTGCGCACCGAGCGCCTCGCCCCCGCGCCCCGCCGGCCCGTGCCCGCCCTGGCCACCACCGCCCTCACCGCCACCACCCGGGAGATCTCGTGACCGTCCGCACCCCGCACCTGACCGGCCGTCGCCGCCGGGTCCTGCTCGCCGGTCTGGCGACCGTGGGCCTGCTGGCGGTGAACGCGGGCCCCGCCGTCGGGGGCGCCCAGTCCGCCTACACGGCGGTGGAGGTCCGCACGCACGGGTACAAGGCCGCCAACGGGTCGTGGTCGACGCTGGAGATGCCGGCCGACGTCCACATCAACGCGATCCACGCCGCGCTGCTGAACACCGGCAAGGTGCTCATCATCGCCGGGTCGGGCAACGACCGGAAGAACTTCGCGGCGGGCACGTTCCGCTCGATCGTGTGGGACCCGGCGAAGAACACGTTCCGGGAGATCCCCACCCCGGAGGACATGTTCTGCTCCGGTCACGCCTTCCTGCCCGACGGGCGCCTCGTCGTGGCCGGTGGCACGCAGCGGTACGAGATCCTCGCAGGGGACGTCACCCACGCCGCCGGCGCCATGACGGTGAAGAACGAGAACCCCGACTCCGCGCCGCAGGAGTTCGCGAAGGGCACGCGGTTCACCTCCCCGGACGGTCACGTCTACCAGGCCACGAACGCCTTCACCCTGCCGCCGGCCACCAAGGTGGACCACGGCGGGGGCGACGTGATGATCCACGCCAGCGAGGTCGTCGTGTGGGTCGAGGCCCTGGACGCGGGCACGGGCCCGGTCACCCTGCAGCGCGCCCAGTACTCCGTCGACGGCCTCCGCGGGACCCGGGCCGACGACGTCTACGGCCTGGCCGAGAAGATGACCCTCGACAAGCAGGACTACCAGGGCACCCAGAGCACCTACGTCTTCGACCCCAGGACCGAGAAGTACGACCGGGTCGCGGACATGAAGTACAAGCGCTGGTACCCGACGGTCGTGGCCCTGCAGGACGGCAGCCTGCTGGCGAACTCCGGGCTCGACGGCACCGGTCAGGTCCTCACCGGGCAGACCGAGGTGTTCGACCCGAAGACGATGACGTGGGCCGAACGGGTCGACCTCACGCGGTACTTCCCGACGTACCCGTGGCTGTACCCGATGGCCGACGGGCGGCTGTTCTACAGCGGGTCCAACACCGGGTACGGACCGGCCGACGCCGGCCGGGACCCGGGCGTCTGGGACCTGACCGACAACACCTTCGACCCCGTTCCCGGGCTGGCGGACGCCGACCAGCTCGAGACGAGCGGCTCGGTCATGCTGCCGCCGGTCCAGGACCAGACCGCGATGATCGTCGGCGGCGGCGGTGTGGGCGAGTCGCCGAAGTCCTCGGCCCGCACGGCCACGGTCGACCTGACGGCCGCGGACCCGCACTACGTCACGGGCCCCTCGCTCCCGGAGGGCACCCGCTACCCCAACCTGGTCAACCTGCCCGACGACCAGACCCTCATCACGGGCGGTTCGAAGGACTACCGCGGCAAGGGCGCCAGCGACAACCGCACGAGCCTGCTGTACGACGCCGCGACGGGTTCGATGCGCCAGGTGGCCTCCCAGCGGGTCGGGCGCGACTACCACACCGAGGCGCTGCTGCTGCCCGACGGCCGCGTCGTCGTCCTCGGTTCCAACCCGCTGTTCGCCGACGAGGACGACACCGTCCCCGCCGACTTCGAGCAGCGCATCGAGGTCTACTCCCCGCCCTACCTGTTCGACGGGACGCAGCCGGCCCTCACCGCCGGGCCGGACGAGGTCAGGCGGGGCGCCACGGCGACCTTCACCCTCGGCGGCGACGAACGCGTCGCCACGGCCAAGCTCATGCGCCCCAGCGCGGTCACGCACTCGACCGACGTCGAGCAGCGCACCGTCGCCCTCGACGTGGAGCGCACCGGGAACCAGCTCACCGTCGGCGTGCCCGCCGAGGCCGGCATCGTCCCGGACGGGTGGTACATGCTCTTCGTGACCACCGCGGCGGGGGTGCCCTCCCAGGCGAAGTGGGTCCACGTCTCCGGACCGGCCTGACCGACCCCGCCCCCGTCCCGACGACGCCCCTGCACCCCCGGTGCGGGGGCGTCGTCGTCGAACCCCTCACTGACCTGTACGTCGACGCTGTGTAAGTGCTTGACTACTCGACGTGAAGACCAGGAGGGGCGGAACCGCCGCGCCCACCGCGCCCCACCGCCGGACCCGCGTCGGCCTCCTCGTCGGTGCGTGCGCCGTCCCCCTGGTCACCGCCACGCTCACCGGCCTGCCGTCCGCCGGCGCCGCCACGGCCGGGGTCGTGGTGCCACGGGGACCGCGAGCCCTCGCCACGCCCGCCGTCGTGACCGGCACCACCCCCGGGGCCGGGCCGGAGGTCGTGGCCACCGCGGAGGCCGAGACGTTCTCGCTCGCCGCGAACCTCGGACGCGTCCAGCCCGCCCCCGGGGCCTCCGCCGGCGCCGAGCTGCTGATCTGGACGAACGGCACCGCCACCGGCACCGTGCAGCTGCCACGAGCCGCCACCCGCCTGCAGGTCGTCTGGCGCGGGGACCAGTGCGACGGCGCCCCGAACGCCACCGTCGACGTCGACGGGCGGCGGGTCGCCGCGAGCGCCGTCACGTCCACCACCTTCACGACCCTGACCGTGGACGGGAACTGGGCGGCCGGCGGCCACCGGGTCGGCGTGGGGTTCACCAACGACCGGCAGGCGGGGTGCGACCGCAACCTGCGCCTCGACACGATCACCTTCACCGCCGCGCCCGTGGTG
The DNA here is from genome assembly GCF_041320705.1 of Kineococcus mangrovi. NCBI lineage: Bacteria > Bacillati > Actinomycetota > Actinomycetes > Kineosporiales > Kineosporiaceae > Kineococcus > Kineococcus mangrovi. Next base: position 77,388 of record NZ_JBGGTQ010000009.1, on the reverse strand, counting down.
ACGACCCCGACCCCGCTCCCGGTGGGGTCGAACCCGCTGGCCGGCGCCCGGTTCTGGGTCGACCCCGACTCGAACGCGCGCCGCGAGGCGGCGCGGAGCACCGGCCCCGCGGCGGCCGCCTTCGCCAAGATCGCCGACCAGCCCTCCACCGTCTGGCTCGGGGACTGGAACCGCACCCAGGACGTCCGCCGCCGCGTCTCCGACGTCGTCGGGGCGGCCACCGCGACCGGCACCGTACCGGTCCTCGCCCTGTACGCCGTCCCCGGTCGCGACTGCGGGAACCACTCCGCCGGTGGCCTGCCCGACGCCGCCGCCTACGGCGCCTGGGTCCGCGAGGTCGCCGCGGGGATCGGGACGAGCAGGGTCGTCGTCGTCCTCGAACCCGACGCCCTGGCGCAGTACGACTGCCTGTCCCCCACCGCCCGGGGGGCCCGCAGCGCGGTGCTGCGCGACGCCGTCGACGTGCTCGCCCGGGCCCCGGGCGCCGTGACGTACCTGGACGCCGGGACCTCGCGCTGGATCCCCGCCGACACGATGGCCCAGCGGCTGCGCGAGGCCGGGGTGGCCCGGGCGCGCGGTTTCGCGCTCAACGTCTCCAACTTCGGGACCACCGACCAGGAGGCGGCCTACGGCGACCGGCTCTCCTCCCTGCTCGGCGGCGCGTCCTACGTCGTGGACACCAGCCGCAACGGCAACGGCGCGGACGGGACCTGGTGCAACCCGCCCGGACGCGCGCTCGGCGACCCGCCCACCAGTTCCACGGGCCGCCCGCACCTCGACGCCCTGCTGTGGGTCAAGCGCGTCGGGGAGAGCGACGGGGAGTGCGGACGCGGCGAACCCGCGGCGGGGACGTGGTGGTCCTCCTACGCGCTCGGGTTGGCGCAACGCGCCAGGTGGTGACGAGCCGGGTGGTCGGCCGGGTGGTCAGCGAGGGGTTCCGGCGCGCACCGTCTTGGCGAACCACAGCTGCGCGTGCGGGTTGTCGTTGTACCGCTCGACCTCGTGGAAACCCGCGGACAGGTAGAGCGAGCACGCGGCGGTCAGCGCGCCGTGGGTGTCGAGGACCAGCCGGGCCGCGCCGCGGTCGCGGGCCCAGTCCTCGCACCACGTGAGCAGCCGCCGGCCCAGACCGGTGCCACGCGCCTGCGGCGTGACGAACAACCGCTTCACCTCCGCCGCGCCGTCGGGCAGGAGCCGCACCCCGACGCACCCCAGCCGCTCCCCCGCCACGACGAACGTGCCGTGCGGGGCGACGAGGTCCGTCAGGTCCGACCGCGGCGCACCGCCGCCCAGCGGGAGCCCGGTGACAGCGGCGGTCTCGCACCAGAACGCGGTGCGCAGGAACCGCCCGGCGGGTCCGCCGGGCGGTTCCTCGTGCAGTTCAGCGACGGTCACCCGTGCAGGGTCTCAGCCCTGCCGGGCCTTCCACCGCGGGTTCCGCTTGTTGACGACGAACACCTTCCCGTGCCGCCGGACGACGATGGAACCCTCCTTCTGCTTGAGGGACTTCAGCGACTTCACGACCTTCACGACGGCTCCTCCCGGACCTCGTTCACCAGCTCGACTTCGTGACGCCGGGCAGTTCCCCGGCGTGGGCCATCTCCCGCAGCCGGACGCGCGAGATCCCGAACTTGCGCAGGTACCCGCGGGGCCGGCCGTCGGCGGCGTCGCGGTTGCGCAACCTCGTCGGGCTCGCGTCGCGCGGCAGCTTCTGCAGCGCCAGCTGGGCCGCGGCCCGTTCCTCGGCCGGCAGGTGCGGGTTCACGGACGCGCGCTTGAGCTCGGCGCGGCGGTCGGCCCAGCGCTCCACGACGGCCTGGCGCTGCTCGTTCCGCGCGATCTTCGACGTCTTGGCCATCAGCGCTCCTCGCGGAAGTCGACGTGCTTGCGCGCGACGGGGTCGTACTTGCGGATGACCATGCGGTCGGGGTCGTTGCGGCGGTTCTTGCGGGTCACGTACGTGTACCCGGTCCCCGCGGTCGACCTCAGCTTGATCACCGGACGGACGTCGGCGGTCCTCGCCATCAGATGCGCTCCCCTCGCGCTCGGATCTGCGCCACCACGGACTCGATGCCGCGCTGGTCGATGGTCTTGATGCCCCGTGCCGACACGGTCAGCGTGACCGTGCGCCCCAGCGAGGGCACGAAGTACTTCTTGCGCTGGACGTTGGGGTCCCAGCGCCGGCTGGTCCGGCGGTGCGAGTGCGAGACGGACTTCCCGAACCCGGGTTCGGCCCCCGTCACCTGGCATCGAGCCGACACGTCATCTCCTCCTGGTCGCCGTACGGTCTGTGCAACACTACCGCTACTGACAACCATTCCCGACAATCGCTCCGAGGAGACCCCCGTGCGCCCCGCGATCCACCCCGTCTACGAGGCCGTCGTCTTCCGCGACAAGTCCGCCGGCACCGCGTTCCTCACCCGCTCCACGATCGTCACGCGCGACCTGCCGACCCTGGAGTGGGAGGACGGGCGCACCTACCCCGTGTGGGACGTCGACGTCTCCGCCGCCAGCCACCCGTTCTGGACCGGGACCGCCCGCGTCCTGGACACCGAGGGCCGCGTGGAGAAGTTCCGCCGCCGCTACGCCCGCCCCTGACCGGCGACGGGCGCGGTTGTCCCACCACCGCCCCCGGGGGAGGGTGGGTCCGTGCCCGCACCCGTCGTCGAGGTCGCCCACGTCACCCGCACCTTCGGGCCCGTCACCGCCCTCGACGACGTCAGCCTGCACGTCGAGGCCGGTGAGGCCGTCGGGGTCCTGGGCCCCAACGGCGCCGGCAAGTCCACCTTGCTGTCGCTGCTCGCCGGGCTGCGCCGACCCGACCGCGGCACGGTGCGGGTGGCCGGCGGGGACCCGCGCGAACCCCGCGCCCGCGCCCGCCTCGGCGTCACGCCCCAGGCGACCGGCCTGCCGCAGACCCTCACCGTGCGCGAGGTGGTCGACTTCGTCGCCGGTCACCACCGCGATCCCGTTCCGCGGCAGGAGGTCCTGGAACGCTTCGGCCTCACCGACCTCGCCCGGCGGCAGTGCGGCGGGCTGTCGGGGGGCCAGCAGCGGCGCGTCGCGGTCGCCCTCGCCTTCGTCGGCCGGCCGCAGGTGGTGCTGCTCGACGAACCGACGACGGGCCTGGACGTGCCGGCCCGGCTCGCGCTGTGGGAGGCCGTCCGCGGTTTCGTCGCCGGCGGCGGGACCCTGCTGCTGACCTCGCACCACCTGGAGGAGGTCGAGGCCCTCGCGCACCGGGTCCTCGTCGTCGACCACGGCCGCGTGCTCGTCGCCGGGACCGTGGAGGAGGTGCGGGGACGCACCGACGTCCGCCGCGTCCGGTTCCGCGCCGCGCACGTGCCCGGCGACCTGCTCGCCGGGACGGAGGTGCTCGTCCACGACGGGGACCGCGTGGAGCTCCTCGTCCCCGACGCCGACGAGTTCGTGCGCGACCTCGTGCACCGCGCCGTGGCGTTCCGCGACCTCGAGGTCGCGGCCGCGTCCCTCGAGGAGGCGTTCCTGGCCCTCACGGGAACCCCCGGGGACCGGTCGTGACCCGTGCGTCCGGAGCCGCCGGTCCGCTCCGGCTGACGTGGCTGCACACCCGCTACCAGGTGCTGGAGACGTTGCGGGTGCCGGTGGTCGTGGTGAGCACCGCCGTGTTCCCCGCCCTCATCTTCACCGTGTTCGTCGTCCCCCAGGCCGGGGCGATGTCCCCGGTCGCGGCGACGGCCTCGACCGCCCAGCTCGCGGTGTTCTCCGCCATGAGCGTCGCGCTGTTCACCCACGGCGCGGGGATCGCCGAGGACCGGGCACTGCCCTGGGACACCCACCTGCGGACGCTGCCGGTCGGCGCCACCCCGAGGTTCGTCGCGCGGGTCGTGGTGGGCGCGTTCTTCACCGTGCTGGGCCTCGTCCCGCTCGTCCTGATCTCGGCCCTGCTCACCGACGCGACCGTCACACCGGGGCGGTTCCTCGCGGGTCTGCTCGCCCTGCTCGCGGCCGGGGTTCCGCTGCTCGCGCTGGGACTGGCGATCGGGTACTCGCTGCCCGCCAAGTCGGCCCTGGCCCTGGCCCAGGTCGTCCTGCTGCCGCTGGCGTTCGCCGGCGGGTTGTTCGTGCCGCCCGAGGGGATGCCCGGGTGGTTGCGCTCCATCTCGGTCTGGACCCCCACGCGCGCCGGTCGCGACCTCGTGACGAGCGCCGTCACCGGCGTGGACGTGGGCACGCACGTCGTGCCCGTGCTCCTCGGCTGGGGCGTCGTCCTCGGGGCGGTCGCGGTGGCGGCGATCCGCCGCGACCAGGGACGCCGGTTCCGCTGACCCGCCCTGGGAACGTCACCGCGGTTCGTGCGCGACCCCGCCGTCCCCGCAGGTCGTCCCGCGCGCGGCCCGCACGAGCGGGTCGTCGGCGGACAACCCGGTGCCCACCGTCGTCGTGTCCCCGTTCTGGGCCACGGAGTGCTCGGCGCTGACGTGGACCTCGGTGCGGGTGAGGGTGAACGTGCCCCCGTCGGCGACGGCGTTCTCGCCGTACAGGTGCAGCCCGTCCGACTGCGCCCGGCACGTCAACCCGGTGCCGTAGGGGGTGAACCCGAGGCTGAAGGAGTACGGGTCCCCCTCCACGCCCCGGACGACGCTCAGCGCGGGGCCCTCGACGCGGTAGACGTGCAGCTGCACCGACCGCCCGGTGTCCAGGAACACGACCGGCGCCCCCGAGGCGAGGACGGCCGCGCTCACCGACGCCGGCTGCGGGGCGGCGGAGGTGAAGTTCGTGAACACCGTCCCGTGCGACGTCGTCGTGACGCCGAGGACGCGGTCGTCGCCGGTGTCGTTCAGCCACACCGTGTCCGGCCGCCCGTCACCGTCCAGGTCGACCGTCGTCGCCGTCCCCGCCCCGTCGGGCACCCCGGCGGTGGGCCCCGTGGCACCGGGGTCCACGCTGCTCGTCGCCGAGGCGGTGGAGGTGCTGGTGGTGGCGGCGGACGAGGTGGTGGGACTGGTCGAGGAGGTGACCGGCGGGGTGGTGGGCGAACCCCCGGTGCCCGACGCGGTGTCCGACGCGGTGTCCGAGCACCCCGCGGTCAGCGCCAGCGCGGCCAGCGACGTCAGGGCCAGTGCTCGGGTCCGGCGGGTGTTCATCCTCGTCCTCTCGTTCTGCGGGGCAACCGTTCCAGTGTGCGACGGACGGGTGCTCCCGGCACCGCGGACCGGTGGCCGGGTCCACGCGACCGGGTGGCAGGGTGGTCCCGTGACCGAGGAGACCGCGCGGACGGACCGGCTCGTCCTGACCCGGCCGGTGCCGGCCGACCTCGACGACGTCTTCGCGCTCTACTCCGACCCGGCGGTGTGGGAGCACTTCCCCAGCCGCCGCCACACCGACCCCGCCACGACGCGGCTCCTGCTCGACGCCGTCGACGAGAGCTGGCGGCTCATCGGCCTCGGCAGCTGGGTGGCCCGCGACCCCGACGGCTCGCTCGTCGGGATGGGCGGGTGCGACCTGCGCCTGGGGCTGACGTGGAACCTCGGCTACCGGCTGGCCCGGGCCTCCTGGGGCCAGGGGTACGCGAGTGAACTCATCCGCGCCGCCCTCGCCGCGGCCCGGCGGGTGCGGTCCGACGTCCCGGTCACGGCCTACCTGCTGGAGCACAACCTCCGCTCCCGGGCCGCGGCCGAACGTGCCGGGCTGGACCTCGTCTGGCGGGGCCCGGACGCCGGCAACCCCGACCCGGACGCCGTGCGCCTGCTCTTCGCCGACCGCCCGCTGAGCGCGATCGTCGTCCGCGAACTCACCGCGACCTGACGGAGCGGGCCGGCCGCGCCCGCACGTGCATGCGCTCGCCCTGCCGGCCGAACAGCACGAGGCACTCCGTCGGGGTGGTGCCGGGGTTGCTGATGCGGTGCGGGAGCCGGGTGTCGAACTCGGCCGCCTCCCCCGCGGCCACGACGAAGTCGTCCTCGCCCAGGCGCAGCCGCAACCGCCCCGCCATGACGTAGATCCACTCGTACCCCTCGTGGACGTACTGCTCGTCGGAGTCCTCCCCCGTGCCGGGGTCGAGCACCTGCTTGTAGGCCCGCAACCCGCCGGGGGCAGCGGTCAGGGGCAGGAAGGTCGCGCCGCGGTTCGTCGTCCGCCGGGCCGGGCGGGGGGCGGGGCGCGGCGGCCGGACCAGTTCGTCGAGCCCCACCTCGAAGTGCTCGGCCAGCGGCAGCAGGAGTTCCAGGGTCGCCTTCCGGCCGCCGGACTCCAACCGCGACAGGGTGCTGACGGAGATCCCCGTCGCGGCACCGACCTCGGCGAGGGTGCGGCCCGCGTCGGTCCGCAGCCGCCGCAGCCGCGGTCCCACGGCGGCGACGACCGCCGGCACGTTCCCACTGTCCCCCACGTCCTCCAGTGTCCCCACCACGCGGGTCGTCCCAGCGCCTGCTTGCCGGAATGGCAAGCAGGCTGGTCGCGGCGGAGTTCCCCGGTGAAGCTCCCACCATGCCTGGAGAAACCACCCCCGACCTGCTCGACGCCCTCGTCGTCGGCGGCGGCGCCGCGGGACTGTCGGCCGCCGTCGCCCTCGGCCGGGCCCGCCGCCGCGTCACCGTCCTCGACGCCCAGAACCCCCGCAACGCGCCGGCCCACGGCGTCCACAACTTCCTGACCCGCGACGGCATCGGGCCCCTCGACCTGCAGCGCACGGGGTCCGAGGAGGTCCGCCGCTACGGCGGGACGGTCGTGGCCGCCACCGCGACGGGTGCCGCGCGCAACCCCGACGGCACGTTCACCGTCACGAGCTCCGCCGGGGAGTTCCACGCGCGCCGCCTCGTCGTGTCCACGGGTCTCGTGGACGAGCTGCCCGACGTCCCCGGGCTGGTCGAGCACTGGGGCGGTGACGTCGTGCACTGCCCCTACTGCCACGGGTACGAGGTCGCCGACCGCGCGATCGGCGTCCTCGCCACGTCCGCGCTGTCGGGCCACCAGGCGTGGTTGTTCCGCCAGTGGAGCGCCGACCTCGTGTACTTCTCCCACACCGCCCCGGCGCTGACGGACGAGCGACGCGAGGAACTGCTCGCCCGCGGGGTCCGGATCGTCGACGGGGAGGTCCGCGAGGTCCTGTCGACCGGCGGCGGGATCAGCGGTGTGCGACTGGCGGACGGCACGGTGGTCGAGCGCGACGTCCTCGTCGTCGGCGCCCCCGCGCGCGTCTCCTCGCCCGTCCTGGACGACCTCGGCATCGCCCGCGAACCGGTGGTGTTCGGGGGTGTGGAGATCGGGGACCGCTACCCGTCCGGCCCCGGCGGGACGACGAGCGTCCCGGGTGTGCACCTGGCCGGGAACGTCACCGACCCGCAGGCCCAGGTCGTCACCGCCGCCGGCGCGGGGCTGGTGGCCGGGGCCGCGGTCAACGCCGACCTCGTCGCGGAGGAGACCGCGGCCGCCGTCGCGCGGTCCCGGGGCTGACCGGGGCGGCCGGACCGACGACACGCACGGGTGCGGGTGACGCGCACCACTGCTCCACGGGTGATCAAGCTGCGTGAAGGTCTTGCGCACGGTCGCACTGTGCGTGTTAGCTTCCCCACGGCTGCAGCTCACCGCAGCTCCTCGATCGTTCTGAACGCCCGCGGAGTGTGTTGCGGGCGTCGCGCCGGCCGGGCGACCGGTCCGGCGTGGCGTTCCACTCAGCCCGAGCCCCGCAGACGCGTGGGGCTTGACCGACTGGAAACGTGTTGGAGAAAGCATGGCTCAGGGCACCGTCAAGTGGTTCAACGCCGAGAAGGGCTACGGGTTCATCGAGCAGGACGGCGGCGGCCCCGACGTCTTCGTCCACTACTCGGCCATCGGTGGCAGCGGCTACCGCTCGCTGGAGGAGAACCAGCGCGTGGAGTTCGAGGTGACCCAGGGCCAGAAGGGCCCGCAGGCCGAGTCGGTCGTCGCGCTCTGACCTGCTGACGGCAGTGCACGCGAAGGGCCCTCACCCCGCACCGGGGTGAGGGCCCTTCGTCGTCCGTGGACGGCGCCCCACGGGTCCTCGGGTCAGGCCCGCACCCCGGGACGGCCGCGCAGCGACCTCCCGACGCCCCGCGTCACCACCACGACGGCGACCGTCTCGGCGGCCAGCAGGCCCACGAGCACCAGCAGTTGCACGCGGGCGGCCTCCAGCGGGCTGGCCCCGCCGAGCAGCAGCCCGACGAACGCCCCCGGCAGCGTCACCAGCCCCACCGTCCGCGTCTGGTCCAGCGCCGGGGCGAGCGCCCGGGCCGCCGCGGTCCGGCCCATCGGCGCCACCGCCCGCACCGTGCGGGCCCCGATCGCCAACCACCCCTCGACCTCGTGCCAGCCGGCCTCGACGTCGTCGAGCATCCGGCGCCCCGCGAGCGTCGTGGCCGTCATCGACCCGCCGATGAGCTGGGCGGTGAACGGCACCACCTGCAGCACGTGCGCCGGCAGGGCACCCACCCCCAGGACGATCCCGGCGGCGGTCCCCGCCCCCGCGCCGACGGCCAGCACCGTCACGGGCCACACCCGCCGCACGCCCAGCCCGTCCGTGCGCAGCCGGCGCGCGGACGTCCAGCTCGCCACCCCGAGGGCCAGGGCGAGGTAGGCCGGGGCCAGGGCCGGGGTGCGCAGCACCAGGCCGAGGACGAGCCCCACCGCCACGACCTGCACGACGGCCCGGGCGACGGCGACGACGACGGCGCGGCCGTGCCGGATCCCGGCGAGGGCACCCACGCCGACGGCGACCCCGGCGAGCAGCACGACCGCGAGCGCGACGGGCACCACCGAGGCGTCCACCGTCAGCCCCGCGCGCTCACGACGAGCTCACCCGCGCCAGCACCTCGGGGGCGCGGCGGTCCAGGACGGCCCCGCCCCGCACGATGCCCACCCACGGCAGGACGACGCCCGTCACCAGCCCCACCGGCAGCGCGATCCAGCCGGCCCAGGCCGGGCCGACGAGGGCGACGACGGCGGGCACGAGCGTCGGCAGCGCGAGCAGCGTCGTCGCGGTGGAGGTGCCGAACTGCACGCCGACGGTGGCGGCGGCGGCCCCCTTGGGGGTCTGGAACGGGTTGGCCCCGGGCGCCGGGGCCGGGTACGGCACGAGGGCGCTGGCCACCGAGGACACCCCGAGCGAGGCCCCGAACAGCGCCAGGCTCGCCCCGACGGCGGCGGGCACGAGGTCGGCGCGGCCGGCCAGCAGGCAGCCGCCGACGGCGGTCAGGAGCAGGAGCGGGAGCTGCCACAGACCGGCCGCGAGCACCCGGCCGGCGCGGTCGTCGCGGCCGCGCAGCCCGGTCGCGACGTGCAGGGCGAACGCGGAGTGGTCGAAGGCCACGTCGTTGTGCAGCGACCAGCCCATGACGAACGCGATGGCCGGACCCGCGGCCAGGGGCCAGGACCCGATGGACCCGCCCTGGGAGAGCGGGAGCACGACGAGCAGCAGCGGGACGACGACGAGGGAGGCCGCGCTGAGGAGGTAGCGCGGGTCCCGTCGCCAGTACCGCGCGCAGCGGACGGCGACGGCGGCCGCCGGTGCCCAGGCCGGGGTGTCCGGCAGCCGGTCGAACAGCGGGTGACGGCGGTCCTCGGCGGGGGCCGAGGCCGCGGCCCGCCCACCCGGTCCGGTCCCGGCCGGGCCGAGGGCGAGGGCCCAGGCGGCCAGGACGAGCGCGAGGACGACGAGGGCCAGGAGCAGCCGCAGGGCGGCGAGGGCCCACCGCCCGGTGGCCGCGTCGGCGGCGGCCGCCACCGCGAACCCGGGCGGCGTCCACCCCGCCACGCCCGCGACGGTGCGGCCGAGGTCGGCCACGGCGGGCAGACCGGAACCGGCGCGGCCGAGGGCGACGTTGGTGAGCGGGCCGAAGGCGACGAGCACGAGCCCGCCGAGGACGGCGACGGCGTCCCGGGTGCGGCGCCGCTGCAGCAGGGCGGCCGCCGCGGTCGTCGTCGCCCGCGAGGCGGCCACGGCCGTGAGCACGGTGACGGCGAGCGCCGGGACGGCGAACGCGGTGGCGGCCGGGGTCCGCGAGAACGTCACGACGGCCGCCGCGGCGAGCAGCACGGTGACCAGGCCCGGCAGACCGAGCAGCCCGGCGAGCAGCAACCCGGGCACGAGCCGGCGGCGGCCGACGCCGAGGGTCGCGAACCGCGCCGGGTCGAGCGTCTCGTCGACGCCGAAGGCGACGAGCGGGACGAGCGCCCAGCCGAGGACGAGCAGCGTCCCGCCGCCGACGACGACGGGCCCGGCGACGTCGGTCCCGCTGAACCGCAGGGTCAGCAGGCCCGCGCCGACGACGCCGACGACGCCGAGGGCCCAGACGGCGGCGAGGACGAACGCGACGATCTGCCAGGGGCTGCGGCGCAACCCGTTGCGCAGCAGCGTGAGCTTGAGGCGGACGAACGTCCCGGGGCCGGGGCCGGGGCCGTCGCCGGTGCCGGTCACCGCAACCAGTCCAGGCCGGTGACGTCGCGGGTTCCGCCGACGAGGGCGACGAACCGCTGTTCCAGAGTGCCCTCGCCACGGACGGTGGCGAGGTCACCGGAGGCCATGACCCGCCCGCCGGAGATGACGGCGACGTGGGAGCAGAGCCGTTCGACGAGGTCCATGACGTGGCTGGACAGCACGACGGTCCCGCCCCCGCCCACGTACCCGGTGAGGATGCTGCGGATGGTCGCCCCGCTCACGGGGTCGACGGCCTCGAAGGGTTCGTCGAGGACGAGGACGCGGGGGGCGTGGACGAGGGCGCAGGCGAGCGCCACCTTCTTGGTCATGCCGGCGGAGTAGTCGACGACGAGGGTGTGGGCGGCCTCGGTCAACCCCAGGGCGTCGAGGAGTTCGCGGGAACGTTCCTCCACGACGGCGCGGGGCATGCCCCGCAGCAGGCCGGAGTACCGCACGAGCTCCAGCCCGGAGAGGCGGTCGAACAACCGCACCCCGTCGGGCAGGACGCCCAGCAACCGCTTGGCGCCCACCGGGTCGGCCCAGACGTCGGCCCCGGCGACGAACGCGCGGCCCGCGTCGGGCCGCAGCAACCCGGTCGCCATCGACAGCGTCGTCGTCTTGCCCGCCCCGTTGGGACCGACGACGCCGTAGAACGAGCCCGCGGGCACGTCGAGGTCGAGGTGGTCGACGGCGACCTTCTCGCCGAACCGCTTGAGCAGGCCGCGCAGGACGAGCGCGGGGGTCCCGGCGGTCACCGGGACCCTCCCCGCGCCAGCCGGTGCCGCAGGTCGGCGCGGACGGCGGGCCACTCGGGGGCCACGATCGAGAACACGACGGTGTCCCGCAGGGAGCCGTCGGGCATGACCTCGTGGTGGCGCAGGACGCCGTCCTGGCGGGCGCCGAGCCGGGCGATCGCGGTGCGGGACGGCAGGTTGTGCCAGTGCGTGCGGAACTCCACCGCGATGCAGCGCAGGTCCTCGAAGGCGCGCGCCAGCAGGAGCAGCTTGGTCTCGGCGTTGATCCCGGTCCGCTGGGCGCTGGGCGCGTAGAACGTCGAGCCGATCTCCAGGCGGGGCAGGTCGGCGCGGACGTTGAGGTAGGTGGTCGCCCCGCACACGGCGCCGGTGTCCAGGCGGCGCACCGCCCAGGGCGCGACCACGCCCTCGCGCTGCAGCCGCAACCGCCGCTCGATCTCGGCGTCGACCCCGTCCGGTGCGGGGATGCGCGTGTACCAGGTGCGGTGCAGGTCGCCCTCGGCGACGACGGCGCGCAGGCCCTCGGCGTGGGCGTGCGAGAGGGGTTCCAGGGCGACGCGCTCACCGGTCAGGGGCACGGGGTCCGCGATCTCGCTCACCCCGCGACCCTACCGACGCGCCCCCGCTCACCCGGGGGACCTCACTTGAGGAACTTGCGCAGCTTCTTGCGGTTCGCGGCGTCCCACGCCTCCTCGACGTCGTGGAACGCCACGGCGGACCGGACCTCCTCGAGCGCGTGCAGGCGCCCGAGGACGAAGGCGCCGGAGCCGAACTCCTCGACGAGGCCGGCGAGGAACTCGCGGGCCAGGACGGTGCCGGCGTGCTCGTCGAGCAGGTCGAGCAGCTCCTTGAGGACGTCGACGTACTCCTCGGCGGCCTCGCCGACCTTGGGGGCGACGACCCCGGCCGCGTCGCGGGCGGCGGCGACGGCGTCGCGGAGCCGGACGAGGGCGTCGGCGTCGCCGGCGGTGACGTGGTCGACGTCGTGGTCGATCTCGAGGTCGGTGTCGAGGTCGACGTCCCGGTAGGCGTCCCGGGCGGCGCGGTGCGCGTCGGCGACGAGGGGCAGCAGGACCTTGCGGGCCTCGCGGCGGGCGGCCTTGACGGTGGGCGGGTCGGCGACGAACGCCTCGAGCGCGGCGACGAGGTCGCGGTAGCGCTGGGAGTCCAGCGCCTCGAGCACGGCGGCGTGCGCGGCGGCGGCGCGCTCGGTGAGGACGACGCGGACGCGGTCGGCGACGACGGCCGGGTCGCCCGTGCCGGTGCCGGCGGTGTGCCCGGCGGCCTCCTCGTCGAGGTCCTCCAGCAGCTTCTCGGCGAGGACGTCGAGGTCGCGGACCGGGGTGGTGACGTCGGTGATCCAGGCGAGCTCGGCCCGCAGGTCCTCGGTAGCGCCCTCGGTGAACAGGGGGGCCGTCGTGGCCAGGACGTGGCGCAGGCGGCGGGCGGCGACCCGCAGGGCGCGGACGGCGTCGGGGGCGTCGATGCGGGCCAGGGGGTCCTGCGACAGCAGCCAGCCGACGTCCTGCGCGAGGCGGGCCAGGACGACCCCTCCGGCGCTGTCGTCGACGGAGACGGCGTCGAGGCCGTCCTCGTCGTCGGGGCCGTCGAGGACGGCGCGCAGCTGCGCGGTGCGGTCGGACTCCTCGGCGCCGAGGGCCTCCCAGGCGTCGGTGACGGCGTCGAGCAGGTCGCGGCGGCCGTCGACGACCTCGACCTGCCACTCGGCCCACGTCTGCGGGGAGGAGTCCTCGGGGGCCAGGGCGCGCGCCTGCACCTGCCGGGTCGTCAGCCGCGCGACGACGTCGCCCTCGGCGTCCAGCAGGTCGCGCTGGCGCGCCGACGTCGACAGCTCCAGGACCGGACCGAGGGAGCGCCCGCGGGCCGCGGCCCACGTGAGGCGCTGCAGCGCAGCCGGTGCCGTCCGGACGGCGCGGCCGAGGGCCTGGCGGACCTCGTGCGTGCGGGGGCCGCGGCCCGGCAGTTCCAGCACCCAGCCGCGCGGGGCCGGGCTGGTCCGCTCGGCGGTCTGGCGGCGCACGGAGGCCCCGGCCGCGGCGAGGGCGAGGTCGCTGGTGTCGTAGTGCGTCTCCTCGCTGGTGACCTCGACCTCCGGGCGGACGTCGGCGACGCCCGGCAGTTCCCCACCCCCGGGCGCCGACTCCGGCGCCGGTTCCGGCGGCGCGAGGTAGGTGCGGGTGAGGGCCAGGCGAGGGGACGGCATGGGCACACACCTACCACGGAGCGGTGAACGGTCCGGTGCCAGCGCGGGCCGGGAACCCCGCGGAACCGGGCGCCGGAGGCCGCGGACGACGTGGGGCGGGCGTGACCCGGCCCACGTGGAGGGGGCCGACGCTCCCGCGTACACTGACGATTCATGCACGAACGATCGCCCGGACCGGCGCCCCGGAACGACACCGGCACCCCGGCCCGCCTGCGGCGGCCGACGTCGAGGAACAAGCTCGTCGACCTGTTCCTCGACGCGGTGTTCAGCTTCACCGGCCCCGCCCAGGTCTCCCACGAGGAGGGCCCGCAGCGCGGGCCGCGCACCGACGCCGAGGCGCGGGCCGGGTACGCGCAGTGGGAACGCGTGACCCGGAACGGCCACACCTACCTCGTGGAACGCAAGGACCCCCAGAGCTGAGCGGCCTGCCGGGCGATGGCCACCCCGTCGGCCGACCCCGGCAGCAGCCGGACCTCCAGCACGTCCGGCCCGGGCCGGACCCCCAGCACGCGGGTCACGTCGACGTCGGCGTACTTCGTCACCGCCGTGCGCGCCGCCGCCGCCCGCAGCGAATCCCAGTCCGGCCAGCGGCGCTGCACGAGGTCCACGAGGTCGGCGGGCAACGGTCCCAGCCGACGGCAGTTCGGGTTCGTGCCGAACCTCCGGTGCAGTTCCTCGCGCCCGGCGAAGAACTCCACGACGCGCCGGAACCCCCCGACGTCCCGGAACGGCCCGGCGTCGAGGTTCACGTGGACGGCCGCCTCCAGCGGCACCGAGAAACCCAGGTCCCGGGCGGGGGCGAGGAGTTCTTCGAGGCGTTCCGCGTGGTCACCGGTGAGGGGCGGGGTGACCAGTTCGCAGGGACGTTCCCGCTCCCCCGGCAACGGGGCCGCGAGGGCGACCGTGGCCCCGGCGGGGTCGTCGAGCCGGTGCACGCCACCGACCTCGACGACCCGCGACCCGAAGACCTCCGCGACCGGCGCGAGCACCGACCCGATCCCCTCCGCCGGGTCGGCGTACCGCTGCACGAGCCGCAGCAACCGGGGGTCGTCGCTCAGCACGCGGAACCACCCCGGACGCGGTGGGGCGGCCGCGTCCAGGTCGGCCACGATCGTGGTGTCGTCCACCAGCGAGCAGCGCAACCGCCCGGTGCCGTCGACGACGTCGAACGCGGGGGTCAGGTGCCAGAACGTGCGCACCCCCGGTGCCGCCGAGGACTCGGTGTCGACGTGGAAACGCCGGACCACCCGCCCCGCGCACCGGCGGGCGACCTCGACGGCGAGGTCGAGCCGGCTCGCCCCCCGCGGGGCGAGCAGCTCGACCTCGAAACCCGTGCGGGGCAGACCGTTCAGGAGACCACCGGCAGGGTTTCCCCGGCCAGGATCCGCTGCCCGGCGGCGACCTTGGCCTCGTAGGGTTCCACGCTCCACACGGCCGCCAGCGCGACGGCGTCGTCGTAGGTGTACCCCGCCGCGAAGAAGGCGCCCACTGCGTCCGAGGACCCGTCGCCCGCCACGGGGTCCGCGACGGGGCTGGAACCCGGGGCGACGGGCAGCGTCTGCCCGGCGGTCAGCCGCCGTCCGGCCTCGGCCTTGGCCTCGAACGAGTCGAGGTTCCACTGCGCACCGAGGACGACGGCGTCGTCGTAGGTGTACCCCGCGGCGTAGAAGGCGTCCACCGCCGCCACGGACCCGTCGACCGCCACGGGACTCGACCCCGGGGCGACGGGCAGCGTCTGCCCGTCGGTCAGCCGCCGCCCGGCCTCGGCCTTGGCCTCGAACGGGTCGAGGTTCCACTGCGCACCGAGGACGACGGCGTCGTCGTAGGTGTACCCCGCGGCGAAGTACGTCTGCCGGGCGACGTCGTCGGCGCCGTCCCGGGCGACGGGCTCCCCGGCGGGGACCGCGACGGGTTCCGCGACGGGGGCCGCCGCGACCGGGACGGGTCGCTCCGCACCGGCGTCGCGGGACTGGGCGTAGGCACTGCCGCCGGCCAGGGCCAGACCACCCGCGACGACGGTCGCGGTGACGGCGCGGGCGGCGCGGCGCTGGGCAGGGGTTCGGTTCGGAGTTCCGCTCATGCCTGTCCAGACGCCGGAACCCGCGGCGGGGTTGCCCGGGTGGTCACGGCGGTTCGTGGTCACGGCAGTTCCGGGATCGACTCGCCCGCCAGCAGCCTCCGGCCGCCCTCGACCTTGGCCTCCCAGGTGTCCACGTTCCACACCGAGGCCAGCCGCTGCGCGTCGGCGAACCGGTACTGCTCGAGGAACCGGTCGGCGGCCGCCGCCTCGTCGGCCGGTTCCCCCACCTGCGGGTCCTCCGGCGGCGAGGGGACGGCCGGCGCCGGCGCGACGGGGGCGGGGGCCTGCGGACCGGCCGGACCGCTGGCGGCGGGTGGCACCGGCCGCGCCGCCGGGTCGCTCGCCGCGGCCCACACCGCCCCGCCGGCCACCGCGACGACGGCCGGGACGGCCAGCAGGGCACGGCGACGCCGCAGCCGGCGGCGCCCACCGGCGCGCACCGCGGCGACGAGGTCGCCGGGGGCCCGCACCTCCCGCACGGCGACGTCGAGCTCGCGGCGCAACCGCTCCTCCCAGGTGCTCAGCTGCTCGTCCACCGCGCACCCACCTCCTCCCCGACGAGGGTCCGCAGGGTCCGCAGCCCCTTGGACGCCTGGCTCTTGACCGTTCCGCGCGACACGTCGAGCTGGTCGGCGATCTGCTCCTCGGACCAGTCCTCGAAGTACCGCAGGACGATGACCGCGCGCTGCCGCGGCGGCAGCGCCCGCAGCACCTCCACCACCCGCGACCGTTCGGCCCGCGCGGCCGCTCCGTCGCCCACGGCCTCGCCGTGCCAGTCCTCCAGCTCGACCTCGCGCGGGCGACGGCCCTTCTGCCGCCAGCGGTCGGTGACCCGGCGGGCCAGGGCCGTGCGGGCGTAGGCGTGCGGGTCCTCGATGCGCCGCCACCCGACGTACATGCGCTCGAGCACGTCCTGCAGGAGGTCCTCGGCGAGGTTCCGGTCGCCCGTCAGCAGCAGCGCGAGCCGCAGCAGGCGGTCGCTGCCGGTGGCCACGAACTCCTCGAACCCCTCTCCCACGCCGTCCAGGACGACGGGGGCGACTCCCCGGTTGCCTCCCGCGCGCGAGGACCTGCGCCGTCTCACCCCAGGACGGCCAGCCCGAGCCCGAGAGCGGCCGCCGTGACCGTCGCCGCGAGCGTGCCGAGCAGGTTCACCAGGGCCAGGCGCACCGAACCGTCCCGCGCGAGGCGCACGGTGTCGGTCATCGCGGTGCTGAACGTCGTGAACCCCCCGCAGAACCCCACGCCGAGCACGAGCCCCCACCGCTCGTCGGCCCCTTCGAGGACGAGGCCCGTGAGGACGCCGAGCAGGAGGGAGCCCAGGACGTTGACGAGGAGGACCCCCCAGGGGAACTGCGAGGGCCACCGCGTGCGGACCGCACCGTCGACGACGAAGCGGGCCGCCGCCCCCGCCCCGCCGGCGAGCGCCAGCAGCGCGATCACCGCGCCCTCCGCCCGGCGAGCGCGACGCCCGCCACGACGGCCAGCAGACCCGCGGCGAGGGAGGCGAGGACGTACCCGGCGGCCGTCCCCGCCGAGCCGGTGCTGGTGAGGCGGTCCACCTCGACCGCGAAGCTCGACCACGTCGTCAACCCGCCGCAGAACCCGGTGCCGAGCCCGAGCCGCCAGCGCAGTGCGGTGGGCGTCTCGGGACCGCGGCGGACCAGGTGCTCCAGCAACCAGCCGAGCAGGAACGACCCCACCACGTTGACGGTCAGGGTCGCGGCCGGGAACCCGTCCAGCGCGGGCACGGCCGCGGAGACGGCCCAGCGCACCAGGGTTCCCGCCGCGCCGCCGACGGCGACCAGCGCGACCGGGCGCGGGTCGCGGTGCGGGGCCCTCACGCGGGTCACCCTGCCACAGGCGCCCGACCACAGGTGCCCGGCCGGTCCGCGGCCCCGGTCTCAGCCGCCGGCGGCTGCCGACGACGCGCGCAGGACCTTGCTGAACACCGTCGTGCCCGCCACGTGCCCCGCGGGGTTCACCGCGTACCCCTCGATCGTCCCGACGCGGTGCCAACCCCAGCGTTCGTAGACGCCCTCCGCCGGGCTGCCCGTCTCGGTGTCCAGCACCAGCAGGGTCCGCCCGGCCACCGCGGCCGCCCCCTCGGCCGCGGCCACCAGGCGGGAGGCGACCCCACGACCCCGGGAGTCGCGGTGGACCAGCAGTTTGGTGAGTTCCGCGCGGTGGGGGGCGTTCTCGGGCTGGTCGACCCGCAGGCTGACGGTCCCGACGACCCGGACGGATCCCCGCACGTCCTCGGTCGCGACCCACGTCCACCCGCCGGGCAGGTACCGGCGCCACCACTGCTCGGCGTCCGGGACCGCGGGGACGCGGACGAAGCCGACGCTGGCACCGTCCCGGACGGCGTCCCGCAGCACCTCCACCAACCCGGCGAGGACGTCGGTCGGGACGGGGTCGGGGACGCGCAGGATCTCCACGCGCCCACTGTCCCGCAGGGAGGGGACCGGAGTGGGACCGAGGTGGGACCGAGGGCACCGCGGGCGGGGTCCCCGCTCAGGACCCGGCGGGCCCGGCGAGGTGGCGCGTGACCGCACCGACGGCCAGCGCCCGCGCCGCCGACCGGGAGGCGGTGGCCGTGACGGCTCCCCGCGGCGCGATGGCGCGCCGCGCACGTGCGGCCAGCGCGCCGTCGTAGACGACCAGCAGTTCCGCCGCCAGCGCCGCCGGGTCCCGGGCGCCGGCCTCGGCGGCGCAGCGGTGCAGCCGGCCCGTGAGCAGTCCGGTGTCGGCCGCCAGCCACTCGTGCGCCGGGTGCTCCGGTTCCACGACCTCCACCGCCGCCGCCAGGAAGGCGCACCCGCGCGCCGCGTCCTGGACGTCCTGGAGGTCTTCGAGGGCGTCGAAGACCGACAGCAGCCGCGCCACGGGGTCGTCACCGGCCCGTTCCAGCGCCGCGTCCCAGACCTGCCGCCACCGCTCGTGGCGGCGTTGCAGGTAGGCGGTGACCAGGCCGTCCTTGCCGCCGAAGTGGGCGTAGAGCGTGGCCGGCGCGACGTGCGCGCGACGCAGGACGGCGTCGACCCCGGTGGCGGCGACCCCGTGCGCGTAGAACAGCTCCTCCGCGGCGTCGAGCAGCCGCGTGCGCGCCGAGCCCTCCTGCGGTCGTCCTCGTCCTGGTCTCGCGGGAGTCGTCGCCACGGGTCTACTGTAACGAGCGTTATGGTGAAACGATCGTTCTACCCAGCGCCCCGTCCCGCCGCGCGACCTCGCACCGGCGCACCACCGCCCCCGGCCCGGCAGCGGACGGGGCGCGCCGTCGTGGCCGCAGGAGCCGGCCTCATCGCCGTGACCTACGGGGTGGTCCGCTTCGGCTTCGGTCTGCAGCTGACCCAGCTGTCGGCCGAGTTCTCCCTCACCCCGACGCTCTCCGGGCTGATCGCCTCCGGCAGCTTCGCCGCCTACTGCGTGAGCGCCCTGACCGCCCGGCGGGTCACCGCTCACCGCGGAGCGCGGACGGTGCTGTGGCTGGCCACGGCCTCGGCCGTCGCAGGTGCCCTGCTCGTCTCGGTCGCCTGGACGGCCGCGGCCCTCGCCGCGGGGGTGCTGATCGCCGGCAGCGCGGCGGGAGCGGCCTCACCGGCCCTGGTCGTCGCGGTCTCGGCCACCGCACCCCCGCGGGCGGCCGACCGTCGTCAGGCCGTCGTCAACGCCGGCACCGGCGCCGGGGTCGTCGCGGCGGGGCTGGTGGCGCTGTTCGCCCCCTCGGCGTGGCGGCCGGTGTGGATCGCGGCGGCCGTCGCCGCGGTCGTGACGGCCGCGGTCGTGGACCGGCGCACGGACTGGCCGCGACCGGACGGCGCCGCGTCCACCGGCACGACCGCTGAGGAGGGTGGGACCTGGCGAGCCCTGCTGCGCCCGGTGCTGGCCGCCACGCTCGCCGGCCTGGGCAGCGCCGCCGTGTGGACGTTCGGGCGCGATCTGCTCACCACCGTCGGCGGTCTGCCCGAACGGACCACCGCGGTGCTGTGGGTGCTGCTCGGCGCGACCGCCGTCCTGGGGGCCCTCAGCGGCGACGCCGTGCGCGTGCTGGGGCTGCGCCGGACCTGGGTGCTGACCGTCGCGCTGTCGGCCGCGAGCACCTGCGGACTCGCCGCGGTGGCCGCCGACCCCGTGGCCGCCGGGGTGGCCGCCGCCGTGTTCGGCGGGTCGTACACCGCGCTGAGCGGAACGCTCATCGCGTGGGCCGGTGCCCTCCGCCCGCACCTGGCGGGTGCGACGACAGCCACCCTGTTCATCGCCCTGACCGCCGGGCAGGCCGTCGGGTCACCGCTGACCGGGTCGCTGACGGGCACGCTCGGCGCACCGGGCGCGTTCACGGTCTCCGCAGCGCTCCTGGCCTCGGCAGCGGTGGTCCTGCCCCGGACCGGCGGGGGGCGCGGGGCGCCTCGACGCTGATGCGGTCAGACCGCGGGCCAGGTCCGAGGTCGAGTGCCCGCCCCGCGGCGCCGCTCCTCCCGCTCGAGGCACCTCCCGCGCCCGGGGTCACGTCAGGACGGTGCGGGTGGTGGCCTCCTGCTCGGCCAGCACCCCCGCGATGAGGGACTGCCGCTGGTTGATCTCCTCCACCGCCGCGTGGATGCCGGCCAGGGACGTCACCACGGCCTGCACCCGGTCCTGGATCGTGGCGACCTTCCTGCTGACGTCGTCCGTGGCCCGTTCGGTCTGGCTCGACAGCTCCTTGACCTCCCCGGCCACCACCGCGAACCCCTTGCCCGCTTCTCCGGCCCGGGCCGCCTCGATGGTGGCGTTCAGGGCGAGCAGCTTGGTCTGGGCCGCGATGGACTGGATGGCCCGGACCACGTCGTCGATCTCGGTGCTGGCCTGCCCCAGCGCCGCGACCTGGCCGTTCGCCTCCTGCGCCAGCGACTCGCCCTGCGCGGCCACGTCGGCGGCGGAGGTCACGTTGCGCTCCACCTCGGCGATCGAGGCCAGCAGGTCACCGCCGGCCCGGTGCAGACGGGTCCCGGCCACGAAACGCTCCATCGCCTGCCCCACCAGGAACGCCGTGTTGCGCAACGCGCTCTCGCGGCTGGCCGACATGATCAGCGTCCGGGTGGCGAAGAAGTCCATCGTGCCGATGACCCGCCCACCGACCAGCACCGGCAGGCACACCCCGGACTTCACCCCCGCCCGCTGAGCCGCCGGGGCGCGCACGCAGTCGGTCATCTCCCCCAGGTCCTCGACGAACACGAAGTCCTGCTTGGCCCACGTCCGCCCCGACAGGCCCACGCCCTTGGCGAAGGACGCCGACAGCGTCACGCGGCGGAACTCCTCCCCGGCGTCACCGGACTCCAGCTCGAACCGCAACACCTGCGCGTCCTCGTCCAGGCGCCAGAAGGAGCCGTACTGCCAGTCGAAGTCCCGTCGGATCGTCTCCAGGGCGGTCCGCAGCGCGGTCTGCTCGTCGGCGGCGGTGGTGAGTTCCCGGATGACGGTGGACACCGCGTCCACGTCCTGGGCGGCCTTCTCCTGGCGCACGTTCTCGTGGACCCGTTCCAGCGCGTTGGAGACCAGGACGCCGACAGCGCGCAGGGCGTCCAGCCGCCCCTGGGAAGGGGTCAGTTCCTCGGTGGTGAAGAAGTCCATCGTGGCCACCACCCGGCCGCCCTCGACGATCGGGAAGCACACGCCGGACTTCACCCCCGCCCGCTGAGCGGCCGGAGCGCGCACGCAGTCGGTCACCTGAGCCAGGTCGGGCACGAAGACCAGATCGCGCGAACGCCAGGCGCGACCGGACAACCCCACACCTTCGGCGAAGGTCGCCGAGAGCGTCACCTCGCGGAACTCCGCCCCCGCGGTCCCGGACTCCTGGGCGAACCGCAGCGCACCGCGCCCGTGCTCGGCGGTGGGGTCCAAGGTCCAGTACGAACCGTAGGCCCAGCCGAACCGGTCCCGCACCGTCTCCAGCGCGATCCGCACCGCGTCGGCCGGGGTGGTGACCTGCGCCAGGGCGCGGACGACGTCGGCCAGCGCCGCGACGTCGGCGTCGCTGTCGGCCGCGTGCCGGGTCAGGTCGGCGATCACCGCCGCCTTGCCGCGCAACCTCGTGCGCGGCCTCGCCCCGGGGGCCCGGTCGGACGCGCCGCGCGGGGTCCGCGACGTCTGCTGCGACGTCTGCTGCGACGTGCTGGCCGTGGAGTTGGTGAACACAGGTACTCGGCTCCTCTCAGGGTGACGCGCCCCACCGGTTGGTGGATCGCTCAACGGGTCGGCGCTGACGCGCGCCGTCTTGAACGCTTCGTGAACCGTTCACTCGCGCGGCGGAACCCTCACCCCGTCGTCCCCCGCGGAGCCGGCCGCCGGTCGAGCACGACACCCGGCACGAGACGTCCACCCGACCACGACGGCGGTCACCGGTGAGACCGTTCGGGTCACGGGTCGAGGGCAAACGGGCGGACCCGGTCCTCGTGCCCTCAACCACCCCGCAGGGCCGGCCGAACACCGTCAGACAAGCGTCCGCACCGACGGAAGAAGCCTCATGACCTCCCCACTCGCCCCGTCCGACACCAACTGCGCCGCGCCCGCGACGACCGCGGCGGACACGGTGCCCTCGAACGACGACCCCCGCACGGCCGCCTGGATCAAGCTGCAGGACGGCAACCGCCGCTGGGCTCGCGGCAGCACCGACGCCGTCCACGCTCGCAGCCCGCAACGACGCGCCGACCTGGTCGCCGGGCAGACCCCCTTCGCCATGATCCTGTCCTGCGCGGATTCCCGGGTCCCGGCCGAGCTAGTCTTCGACCAGGGCCTCGGTGACCTGTTCGTGGTCCGCACCGCCGGTCACGCCGTCGACGACACCGTCCTGGGTTCCCTGGAGTACGCCGTCGCCGTCCTGGGCGTGGACCTGGTGCTGGTCCTGGGCCACGAGGGGTGCGGCGCGGTGGCCGCCACCGCGGCGGCCGTCCGGGGAGCCGACGCGCCGGGCGGGTACGTCCGCGGCATCGTCGAACGCCTCAGCCTGCACGTCGGCGCCGCCCACCACGCCGGCGTGCACGAGAACCTGGACCTCTCCCGCTGGCACGCCGGCGCCACGGCGGACCTGCTCCAGCAGCGCTCCAGCGTGCTGCGCGAAGCCGTCTTCCACGGCCAGGTCGCCGTCCGGGCCGCCACCTACGAACTGGGCAGCGGCCTGGTGGTCCCCGTCGGAACCCGGCCCGCGGCGGCGGACACCCGGGCCGCGGGTCTGGTCGGCACCCGCGAGGAGGCTCCCGCGTCCCCCCTCGTCCCCACCCCGTAGCCCCCGCCTCCGGCCGGCCACCGGTCAGGGCTCGGGCGGGCACGGTGGAGCAGGGACCACCGGGGGCCGCCGCGCACCGGGACGCCGCTCGCACCGGCGTCCCGGGGAGCTGCAGCCCGCGAGCGCCGGGACGAACCCCGTCAGAACGGGCGGTCGGCCAGCGGCCAGCCCCCGGCGGCGAGGTGGGAGGAGACGCGCGCGACGTCGGCCTCGGACGGCTCGTCGAGGGTCGCGGCGTTGACGAGGCGTTCGACGTCGGCGACCGTCGTCACCTCGCCCTGCCGGGCCAGCCCGACGATCTCGGCCGCGATCTCGCGGACCTCGGTGTCGGTGAGCCTGCGCCGCAGCAGACCGAGCAGCACGACGTAGTCCTGCTGCGGGACGCCGCTGGGGTAGCCGGCGCGCAACCACTCCAGGACGCGACCGGCGAGGGTCGTGGAGGTCACGGGTGGACTCCCCTCACCCGTCGACGACGGTCGGGTAGACGTGCTCGAAGCTCAGCACCTTGCCGAAGCCGCCGGCGACGATGAACGTGATGCCGAGGACCACCACCGCCACCACCACGGCGAAGCACACGACGGCGAGGACCTTGCCGACCGGGTGGCCGGGTGCGTGGTCCGTCTCGGCGTCGCCGCCGGCACCGTGGGCCATCGCGCGCACGCCGGCCGAGAACAGGACCGGCAGACCGGCGCCGAGCACCAGGGCGACCAGCAGGATCTTCCAGAGGGCGTCCCCGACGAGGACGAGGTTCTGCGTCACGCGTTCTCCTCCCGTTCGGGGTCAGACGGCGGCCGGGGCGCGCTCGGCACCCGCGGTCGCGTCCCACTCGTCGTTGACGTTGTCCGCGTGGACCGGGCTCTCGCGCGAGTGCCGGACGACGGCACTCGCGAAGGCGAGCAGCAGCAGGCTGATGACCAGCGCCCCGGCGACGCCGCCGCCGAGCGCGTGCCCGATCCACCAGGTGAGGGCGCCGACGAGACCGGCGGCCGGGAGGGTGATGACCCAGGCGACGACCATGCGCCCGGCGACCCGCCACCGGACGGTGGCGCCGGGTTTGCCGAGGCCCGCGCCCAGGACGGAACCGGTCGTCACGTGGGTCGTCGACAGCGCGAAACCCAGGTGGCTGGAGATGAGGATGACCGCACCCGACGACGCCTCGGCGGACATGCCCTGCGGCGGGGTGATCTCGATGAGGCCCTTGCCGAGGGTGCGGATGATGCGCCAGCCGCCGAGGTAGGTCCCGGAGGCGATCGCGAGGGCGCAGGCCCCCTTGACCCAGAACGGCACGGACCCGGTGTCGCTCCAGTGCCCGGAGGCGATGAGCGCGAGGGTGATGACGCCCATGGTCTTCTGCGCGTCGTTGGTGCCGTGGGCCAGGGAGACCAGGGAGGCCGAGCCGATCTGGCCCCAGCGGAAACCCTGGTCGGTGAATCGCTGCGCGACGCCGGAGACAACGCGGTGGACGAGCCAGGTGCCGACGGTCGCCACGACGCAGGCCAGCACCGGGGACGCGATCGCCGGGACGATGACCTTCCCGACGACGCCGTCGATCTTGGTGCCGTCGCCGTTCCAGTTCACGCCCGCCCAGCCGAGGCCGGCCACGGTCGCGCCGATGAGCCCGCCGAACAGGGCGTGCGAGGAGCTCGAGGGCAGGCCCAGCAACCACGTCAGCAGGTTCCAGGCGATGGCGCCGACGAGGCCGGCCAGGACGATGAGCAGGAGGGCGGACCCCCCGCCCTGCAGGAGTTCGGGTTTCGGTGACCCGTCGGAGTCCTGGATCTTCACGACGGCGTTGGTGACGGTGAGGGCGACCTCGACCGACAGGAACGCGCCGACGAGGTTGAGGATCCCGGAGAGAGCGACAGCCGTCTTGGGCTTGAGCGCTCCGGTGGCGATGGACGTGGCCATCGCGTTGGCGGTGTCGTGGAAGCCGTTGGTGAAGTCGAAGGACAGAGCGACCACCACGACCAGCACGAGGATGACGGTTGCGGTCTCCACGGGTGAGACGTTGCACCCCTCAGGTCGATCCGGGAACCCGGGAACGGGCCCGCCCCGGAGAGTTCACCGCGAGTTCACCCGATCCCGGGAACTCCTGGTGAACACCGGGCCGAGCGGGGGTCAACGGGCCGGGACCTCCGGGCGCCGGTCGGCCTCGAGGATGGTGCGGGCGTGCACGACGAGCAGCGGGTCGGGCTGCCCGACGACACCGGCGTCCTTGTCCGTGTAGTCGAAACGCGCCAGGACGTGCCGCATGGCGGCGAGCCGGGCTCGTTTCTTGTCGTTCGTCTTGACGACGGTCCACGGCGCGACGTCGGTGTCGGTGCGTTCGAACATCGCCTCCTTGGCCGCCGTGTAGTCGTCCCAGCGGTCCAGGCTCGCGAGGTCCATCGGGGACAGCTTCCACTGCCGCACCGGGTCGATCTGCCGGATGAGGAACCGGGTGCGCTGCTCGGCGCGCGTCACCGAGAACCAGAACTTCACGAGGTGGATGCCGTCGTCGACGAGCATCCGCTCGAACAGCGGGACCTGCGCGGTGAAGCGGTCGTACTCCTGCGGCGTCGCGAACCCCATGACGCGTTCGACCCCGGCACGGTTGTACCAGGAGCGGTCGAACAGGACGAACTCCCCGGCGGCCGGGAGGTGCTGGACGTAGCGCTGGAAGTACCACTGGGTGGCCTCGCGCTCGCTGGGCTTCTCCAGGGCCACGACCCGGGCACCGCGCGGGTTCAGGTGCTCCGTGAACCGCTTGATGGTCCCGCCCTTGCCGGCGGCGTCACGCCCCTCGCACAGGACGACGACCCGCTCCCCCGACTCCTTCAGCCACCGCTGGAGCTTCAGCAGCTCGATCTGCAGCAGCCGCTTGTCGCGCTCGTACTCGGCCCGGCCGAGCCGGGCCTCGTAGGGGTAGTCCTCCCGCCAGGTGTCGACGACATGGCCGTCGGCGAGCAGGAGTTCCGGTTCGTCCTCGTCGTCCCGGACGGACATGCCCAGGTCAGGGGTGAGTCGCACGGCTGGCACGGAACACCCGGACGGGCCTCGGGGGAGGTACTGCGGGTGGACCGGGGGTGAACGCGCGGCGAACACGTCCGGTGACGGCTCCCGTCCGGTCCTGGAGCAGCCGCCTCCGGGCACTCCCGGTAGCGTCCACACGACACCGTGTGCTGCTCGCCCGAACAGGTGGTTGAACGTGCCCCCAGGTGAACACCCGTCGACGAAGCTCGCGCCGGACGGCGCGGACGCCGAACGCGAGGACGTGACGATCATCGACGCAGTGGCGCTGAGTTCGCTGCCCGCCCGGTCCGCGACCTCGTTGTGGGAGTTGTCGACCCCCGCGTGGGTGGTGCCCGCGGCGATGACGTGCGGGCAGCTCGACGCCCGCTTCCGCGCCGGCCGACCGGCCGACTCCTCCAGCGTCGTGGTCGCCGGCCCGGGGTCGCAGCGGGTGGGTTCCGTCCAGCGCGGGCGCTTCGAACAGGCCATGAGCGGGCCCTACGGGTTCGGCCGGGCCCTGCTCACGCACCGGCCCGTCACCGCGGTCGCGGACGTCGACGGCGCGGTCCTGCCGGCCACCGCCTCGCTGGGCGAGGCCCTGGCCGCCGTCTTCGGACGGCCGGCGGACCGCCGCTACGACGACCTCCTCCTGCGGGACGGGGACGAGTGGCGGTGCCTGCCCGTCACGTCGGTCCTGGAGGCGGCGGCGTCGCGGATGGCGTGGCACGCCAGCCGCGACGCGCTCACCGGCCTGGCCAACCGCGGCGCGTTCTTCAGCCACCTGCAGCACCTGGTCCTCGCCGCCGCGAACGAGGGGGACGTGCGCGTCGGTGTCGTGTTCATCGACCTGGACCGCCTCAAGGCCGTCAACGACACCCACGGCCACGACGCCGGCGACCGCCTCCTGCGGTCCGTGGCCCGCCGGCTGCGAGCGGCCTCCCGACCCGACGACCTCGTCGCCCGCCTCGGCGGGGACGAGTTCGCCGTGGCCTGCCGGTTGCCGGAGACGTCACCGGGAGCGGCCGCGCGGGTGCTGCAGGCCCTCGCCCGCCGGCACCTGGACGCGGTGCGCCTCGTCGACGACGACCTGGCGGTGGGTGCCCGCAGCACGGCGAGCATCGGCGCCGCCCTGTCCGGTCCCCGGCTCGATGACGTCCAGGTCGACGCGCTCGTGCGCGAGGCCGACGTCGCGATGTACGCCGCGAAGCAGGCCGGGGGCGACCGCGTCGGCCCGGTGCAACGCGTCGAACCCGGGACCGCCCCGGACGGCGGTCTGGCGCGGGCGCTGGAGGCCGGGGAGGTGGTGCTGCACCACCAACCGATCGTCAGCGCCGTCGACGGCCGGGTGCTGAGCACGGAGGCCCTCGTCCGCTGGCAGCACCCCCGGGCCGGGCTGCTCGGGGCCGACCGGGTCCTGCGCGCGGCCCAGGAGGAAGGGCTCTCGGTCGCCCTCGACCTGCACGTCCTGGACCTGGCGCTGGCCGAGCACGCGCGCCGGCGGGACCACCCCGGCACCCCGGACCTCGTCAACGTCAACGTCTCGACCGCGACCCTGGAGTCGCCGACCTTCGACGAGGACCTGCTGCGGCTGCTGCACCGGCACGCCGTCCCCGCCGACCACCTCCGGCTGGAGCTGCCCGAGACGGCGTCCCTGAGCGCCGTCCAGGCCGCGGCCCCCCGGTTGCACCGCCTCGCGCGGGCCGGTGTCGCCCTCGTCGTCGACGACATGGGTGCCGGGGCGTCCAGCCTGCGGCACCTGTCGGTGTTCCCCGTGCAGGGCCTGAAGATCGACCGCTCGTTCGTCGCCGGGATGCTCACGCGGGACGGCGACCGCGCCGTCGTCGAACTGCTGACGAACCTCGGGGCGGGCCTCGGCCTGCGCGTCACCGCGGAGGGCGTCGAGACGGCCGAGCAGGCCCGGGAGCTGCGCCGGCTGGGTGTGGAGAGCCTGCAGGGCTTCCACATCGCCCGCCCCGCGCCGGCGGACGTCGTCTTCGCCCGGACCCCCGCGACGGTTCCTGCGAGCCGGTGCGTCCCCTGACGCTGCGACGGCGTTCAGCTCGGGGTCTGGACGCACGACGTCCGCAGCTGCTGCCGTCGCGCGGCGCATCGTCGGCGAGACGGGGCACCGCGTCGGGACGGGCGGTGAGGCAGGGGCAGCACCGGTCGACGGTTCATCGAGGAGCCGTGCGGTTCGGCCGGACCGGGCGGGTGTTCCGCCGGGTGTGCGGGATCCGGTGACGGACTCGACGCCGGGGTCGGCGCGGCGCGCCGTCCTCTCGCGGTCTCGGTGGGTGGGCGTCCGGGGGTAGCGCTGACGCTACCTCGGGTCTCTCCCCTGCAGGAGTGACCGGATCTCCGCCGCCCGCTGGACTGGACGTCGTCCCAGCGGCTCCCGATCTCGCGGAGGTCTTCGACGTGCCCGACTCGCTCACCCGCCCCCAGCGTGCCGGTGAACCTCGTCACGACGTGGGGGTTCGACCGGACCGGCAGAGCGTCCCGCTCGTGGTGCTGCTGCACGCCGGGGTCGGCGGCCGCGCACTGACCGGTCACCGGTGAGCGCCGCCGCTGCGAGTTCCCCCACCCCCCGCACCTCCCACTCAGCCAGGAGATCCCATGACCGTCCCCAGCACACCGGTCCGCAGCACGACGGTCCCCAGCACGACGGGCACCGCCTTGCTGCTCGAAGGCGTCACCAGGACCTATCCCGGCCCCGTGCCGGTCCACGCGCTGCAGGGCGTGTCGCTCGCCGTCGACCGGGGCTCGTTCACCGCCGTGATGGGCCCGTCCGGATCCGGCAAGTCGACACTGCTGCACGTCGCCTCGGGGCTCGACACCCCGACCGCCGGGCGCGTCGTCGTCGGCGGCACCGAGATCGACCGCCTGTCGCCGGACGCCGCCACCCGCTTCCGCCGGGACCACGTCGGCTTCGTGTTCCAGGGGTACGACCTGGTCCGCCACTTGACCGTCGCCGAGAACATCGGGCTGCCCCTGACCCTCGCCGGCCGCCGCGCCGAGCCCACGCGGGTCGCCGAGCTGCTCGAGTCGGTCGGCCTGCCCGGCACCGAGGACCGCCTGCCGGCGGAGCTGTCCGGCGGGCAGGCACAGCGCGTCGCCATCGCCCGCGCCCTCGTGTCGCAGCCCGACGTGCTGTTCGCGGACGAACCGACCGGTGCGCTCGACCGGGCCACCTCGGAGCGGACGCTGGCGCTGCTGCGCCACGTCGCGGACGGGCTCGGGCAGACCGTGGTGCTCGTCACGCACGACCCGGCCGCCGCCGCAGCCGCCGACCGCACCCTGTTCCTCGCCGACGGCCGCTTCCGCGGGGAACTCGAGGGCGCCACCGCCGGGCGGATCGCCGCCCGCCTGCTCGAGCTGGCGCGCTGACCGTGCGGGCTCTGCTGCGCTCCGTCTTCGTCACGCACCGTGCCGACATGGTCGGCACGGCCCTCGTCGCCGGCCTCGCCGCCGCCCTGCTCACGGGGACCGGCAGCTGGCTCCAGGCCGGCGCCGCCCCCGGGCTCGACGACCTCGCGACCGTCGCCGGCTCGTTCGCCGGGACCCTCGTCGTCATCGCGGCGCTCGTCGTCGCCGGCGTCTTCGGCGGTGCCGTCAGCCGGCGCCGGACCGACCTGGCCCTGCTGCGCGCCGTCGGCGCCACCGCGCGGCAGTTGCGGCGCTCCCTGACCGCCGAGGCGGTGCTCGTGGTCCTCACCAGTGCCGTGCCGGGCGCGGTCGCCGGGCTCGGCCTCGCCGTGCTCGCCGTGCCGCTCGTCGTCGCCGGCGGGCTCGCGCCCGCCGGCTGGGAACCGCCCCTGTCTCCGCTGCCCGTGCTCGGTGCGCTCGTCCTGCTGCTGCCCACCGGCATCGTCGCCGGCCGGCTCGCGACCCGGCGCGTGCTGCGGCTCAGCCCCGTGGAGGCGCTGCGCAGCGACGTGCAAGACGCGACCCGGCCCGTCTCGCGCGGGCGGCTGATCGCCGCCGGCGTCGTGGCGGTCGCCGGCCTCGGGGCCGCCGGGACGCCCGCCGTCGTCCCGGGAGTCGCGGGTGCGGCGGCGGGCGCCGGTTGCACGATCCTGCTGATCACCGCCGCAGCGCTCGCCGGTCCGGCCGTCGTGCACGCCCTCGCCGCACAGGCCGTGCGCGCCCGCGGCGCCCGCGGCGCCGCCAGCGCCCTCGCCCTCCTGAACGCCCGCGGCGCCGCCGCGCGGCTGTCCGCCGCGGTGATCCCGTTGGCGCTCCTGCTCGGACTCGGCGTCGTGCAGTCCGGTGCGAACGCGACGCTCGCCGCCGCCGCCCGGCAACAGCTGACCGCCGCCGTCCGGGGGGACCTCGTCGCCACGCCGACCGGCAGCGGTGCCGCGGCGCCCGACCGGCTCGCGGCCGTGGCCGGGGTGATGGCCGCGACACCCGGAGCGGCCGTCGCGGTCTCGGTGAACGTCTCGGCGCCCGACCCGGACCTGCCGGCCGCGGACGGCCTCGACTGGGAGCGGGCCGCAGCGACCGCGCTGCCCTCCGGCGCAGCGCTGCTCGACCCCGGCGTGCTCACCGGGTCCCTCGCGGACCTGCGAGAACCGGGCACCGTCGCCGTGAGCCGGGACCTCCTCGCGTTCAGCGGCACCGGCGTCGGGGACCGCATCCGGGTGCGGTTCGCCGGCGACCGGGAGGAGGAGCGGCGCGTGATCGCCGTCTACTCCCGCGGCCTCGGCGTCGGAGACCTGCTGCTCGGCGACGCGCCCGGCGCGCGGACGACCGCGGTGCTGCTGCAGACGGCTGACGGACGCGCCGACGACGTGCGCCGCACCGCCGCGGACCTCGGGTACGAGGTGGTCGGCACGGCCGAGCACGTCCGGTCGGCGACCGCCCCCGCCGACGCGGAGCAGCGGCTGTCCGTCGTCCTGCTGCTCGCCCTGCTCGCGCTGGTCGCGGTCGCCGCGGCGGTCGGGCTGGTCACCGCCACCGCCGCCCGGCGGCGGGAGTTCCTCCTGCTCGCCCGGATCGGCTCGACCCGTGGGCAGCTGCTGCGGACGGCCGCGATCGAGGCGGTCTTCGTCGCGGGGGCGGCGATCGTCGTCGGCACGGCTGCCGTGCTGCCCGGCCTGGTCAGCGCGGCGCAGGGGCTGCTGGGCGAGCCCGTGCCACGGTTCGACCTGCCGCTGACGGGCGGGCTGCTGGCCGTCGTGGTGCTGCTCACCGCCGCCACGGTGCTGCCGGCCGCCTGGTGGGCGACGAGACCGGACGAGCGGTGAACCGCGCGGTCGGGCAGCGGCGCCGGGAGGTCGCGCTGGACGTGGCGCAGCACGGGTGGTGCAGCGCGTTCGCCGAGGACCGGTCCGAGAACGACGAACGGCCCGGCCCGCCGGTGCGCCCGGTTCACCCGGTCCCCGCACGCACCCCGACGACGGCGACGCCGCGGCTGCGCAGGCCGAGGCGGTCGGCCTCGAGGTGGGCCAGGAGCCGGTCACGGGTGCCCCGGGCGTGCTCGCGGACGAGGGTCGCGGCACGGTCGGCGTCGCGGTCGCGGACGGCGGTGAGGATCGCGAGGTGCTCGGCGCGGGCCTGCTCGCGCGAGGCGCCCGAGCGCACCTCCAGCCACCTGGTGCGGGCGAGCCGGGTGAGCGTCCCGTCGACGGCACCGGCGAGGAAGTCGTTGCGGGACAGACGAGCCAGGGCGACGTGGAACTGCGCGCCGTCGCGCAGCCCGGTCACGGCGTCCTCGGCGGGCGACTGCGCGAGCACCTGCACCGCGTCCAGCTCGGCGTCGGTGGCGCGCTCGACGGCGAGCGCGACGGCTCCGCGCTCGACGACCTCGCGGTGCTCCACGACCGCGCGCACCTCGTCGAGGTCCAGCGGGGCCACGCGCCAGCCGCGGCCGTCCCGCACGGTGAGCCCGTCGTGGGCGAGCTGCACCAGGGCGGCGCGGACGGGCGTCCGCGATGCGCCGGCGAGGGTCTCCAGCCCGCGTTCGCTGAGCGGCTGACCGGGCAGCAGCTCCATCGTCAGCACGGCCCGCCGGATCAGCTCGTACGCGTCGCCCACGTGAGTCCCCCGAGTGGTATACCAAGTTGGTGTGCCAACCTACACCGACGTCGCCGTCCCGCGGGCCGCGTGGCGGGTGCTCGGTCTCGGCGTCGCCGCGCAGGCCGCCGGGACCTTCCTCGTGAGCACGCCGGTGTACCTCATCCCGCTCCTGCACGAGCGCGACGGCCTGTCCCTGTCCCGCGCCGGGACCCTGGCCGCCGCCCCGACCTTCGGCATGGTCCTGACGCTCGTGGCCTGGGGCGCGCTGGCCGACCGGTTCGGGGAGCGCTGGGTCATCGCCGGCGGGCTCGCGCTCACCGCGGTGCCCGCCCTGGTCGCCGCCCCGGTCGGCGACCTCGTGCTGCTCGGCGTCCTGCTCGCCGTGGCCGGAGCCGCCTCGGCGAGCACGAACGCCGCCAGCGGGCGGGTCGTCGTGGGCTGGTTCCCGGCACGGCGGCGCGGACTGGCGATGGGCGTCCGGCAGGTCTCCCAGCCCCTCGGGGTGGCGATGGCCGCCGTCGTCGTCCCCCCGCTCGCCGCGCGCCACGGCACCGGGGCTCCGCTCCTCCTGGCCGGCGCGGGGCTGCTCGTCCTCGCCGTCGCGTGCGCGGTGGGCGTCCGCAACCCGCCGCGGGCCACCCGCACGCGGGCGGCCCCGACGCCGAACCCCTACCGCCGCGACGGGTTCCTCTGGCGCGTCCACGCCGTCTCGCTGCTGCTGGTGGTCCCGCAGTTCACGCTGTCGACGTTCGGCCTCGTCTGGCTGACCGTCGGCCTCGGCTGGGGCGCCACCCCGGCCGGGATCCTCGTCGGGGCGGCGCAGTTCGTCGGCGCCGTGGGCCGCATCGCCGTCGGCGCGCTCAGCGACCGCGTCGGCAGCCGGGTGCGGGTGCTGCGCTGGGTCGCGGTCGGCGGGGTGATCGCGCTCGTCGCGCTGGCGCTCAGCGGCACCAGCCACGTTCGGCTGCTCACGGGGGCCGTGCTCGTCCTCGCGACGGCCGTCTCGGTCGCGGACAACGGACTGGCGTTCACGTCGGTCGCCGAGGCGGCCGGGTCGCGCTGGTCCGGGCGGGCGCTGGGCGTGCAGAACACCGGCCAGTTCCTCGCCGCCTCCGCGGTCGGTCCCGGGATCGGTGCGCTCGTCCCGCTCGTCGGGTTCGGCGGCGCGGTCGCCCTCGTCGCCCTGGCCCCGCTGGTGGCGCTGCCCCTGGTCCCCCGCCGCGACGCCCACGCCTGAGCACCCCGGGGCGTCGGGGAGGATGGGCACGTGGAACTCCTCGGGAACGCCGTCCTGCACGGCGGGGAACGCGCGACCCTGCGGCTGGCGCGCGAGTACCCGCACTCCGTCGCGACGCTGTGGACGGCGTTGACCGACCCGGCCCTGACCCGCCTGTGGTGGGCCGACCTGCGCGCCGACCTCCGCCCCGGTGGCGAGTTCTCCCTGGAGTGGCTCACCGGGCCGCCGGGGGAACTGGAGTGGTGGTCCGGGCAGATCACGGCGTTCGACCCGCCCCGGCTGCTGGAGCACACGAACTCCGAGCACGGTCTGCTCCGGTGGGAACTCGAACCCCTCGACGTCGGCGCCCTGCGCGCCCGCACCCGGCTGCGGCTGACGAACGACCTCGAGGGCGAGGACGCGTGGGTCCCCATGTCCCTCGCCGCCTGGCACCTGCACCTCGACCAGCTCGAGGTCGCCCTCGAGGGCGGGTCGGTGGACTGGAGCGCCTGGGGGACGGCGACGAACCTGCGGCTGCGGGAACTGCGGGCGGCCTACGCCGCCCACCTGCCGGGCCTCGGGGGCTGACACCCCGCCCGGCGCTCAGTTCACCAGCTTGAGCCCCACGACGCAGCCCACCAACCCGAGGATCAGCAGGACCTTCACCAGCGACACGGCTTCGACCCCCGTCGCCATCGCGTAGCCGACGGTCAGCGCCGCGCCGATCCCGACCCACACCGCGTACGCGGTCCCGGTCGGGATGGAGCGCATGGCGAACGCGAGGCCCGCCATGCTGAGGACGACGGAGACGGCGAACACCGCGGTCGGCCAGGGGCGGCTGAAACCCTCCGACCTGCCGAGGGCGCTGGCCCAGACGGCTTCCAGCACACCGGAGACGACGAGGACGATCCAGGACACGACGGGTTCCTCCCCCACCGTCTTGTCGCGGACCGGGTACGGCGGACTCGTCCGGTCGCCGGTCACCGGCGCTGGGTCCAGGTTCTCCCGCGGCGACGGCCGGGTCAAACCGGCCGGGTCGGCGCGCGGCGCGCGGGCGGGTGCTCAGCGCACCGACCGCGCGAGCTGCACGAGGGAGTCCGGGGCGTCGTCGCGCGGCAGGAGCAGTTCCACGAAGTGCGCGTGCCCGCCGCCGGACTCCCGGTCGGCGCGGACCTTGGCGAGGACCTCGACGAGGTCGGCGGGCGTGCGGGCCCGGAACACGGGCGTCCCGGGGGCGCCGAGGGCCGCGGGCAGCCGCGTCCAGTCCCACTCCACGACGTCCTGGTACGGCGCCTCGGGGCTGCGGATGGCGCGTTCGACGGTGTAGCCGGAGTTGTTCACGAGCAGCACCGTCGGGGTCAGCCCGAGCGTCAGCAACCGTCCGAGTTCCTGGATCGTGAGCTGGGCCGACCCGTCCCCGATGACGAGGACCGTCTCCCGATCCGGTGCGGCGAGCATCGCGCCCAGGGTGGCCGGCAGGGTGTAGCCGATCGAGCTCCACACCGGCTGCCCCAGCAGGTCGCACCCGTCGGGCAGCGTGAGTTCGAGCGCGCCGTAGAACGACGTCCCGGCCTCGGCGACGACGAGGGTCCCGGGGGCCAGCCACCCCTGCAGCAGCGGCCACAGGTCGGCGTGGGTGAGCGGTCCGTCGGGGTCGGCGGGGACGTGCTCGGCCACCGGTGCGACGGCGCGGCGCGGCAGCGGCGCGGGCCGCGGGGACCGGGCCTCGAGCACCTCCTCGAGGATGCGCAGCGACTCCTCCAGGAACAACCCGTAGAACGCGGCCCCGGCGATCCGGGCGTGGTCCAGGTGCAGGTCGACCGCGGCGTCGGGCTCGAAGCCGTGGGTGAAGGACCCCGTGAGGAAGTCGGTCATGACCACGCCCGCCAGGACCAGCGGCCGGGCCCCGTCGACGCGCCGGCGGGTCTCGGGGTCGCGGGTGAAGGTGCCGGCGTAGACGCCGAGGTTCGCCGGGTGCGACTCGTCGAGCATCGCCTTGGACGCCGACTGCGTCGCGATGCGGACGCCGTTCTGCGCGGCCAGCGCGCGCACGCGGTCCTCCAGGTGGCGGCGGTGCAGCCGCGGCCCGGCCAGGACGGTGACCTCCCCGGCCCCGCCGAGGAACTCGGTGAGGGCCTCGCGGAACTCCTCGGCGACGGCGGGGTCGCTGCGCAGGACGCGCAGCGGCCGCGCCAGCGGGGCGGCCGAGACCTGCGCCACGGCGACGTCGGCGGGGATCCCGAGGTAGACGGGCTGGGAGGACCCGACCGCGGTGAGCAGGGCCCGGTCGATCGCGGTGCACGCGTTCTGCGCGCGCACGACGACGGCCGACGCGCTGACCTCCGCGGCGATCCGCACGAAGTGGCCGAAGTCGCCGTCGGCGAGGGAGTGGTGCAGCAGGGCCCCGTCGGCCATCGCGCGCGTGGCGGGCAGGCCCACGACGTGCACGACGGGGACGTCCTCGGCGCGGCTGCCGGCCGTGGCGTTGACGGCGGACAGCTCCCCCACGCCGAAGGTCGTGACGAAGGCGGCCGGCCCGCGTCGCAACCGAGCGTGACCGTCGGCGGCGTAGCCGGCGTTCAGCTCGTTGCTCGACCCGACCCACCGCAGCCCCGAGCCGCCGAGCATCTCGTCGAGCAGCCCGAGGTTGAAGTCCCCGGGCAGGCCGAACAGGTGGCGCAGTCCGAGCTGCTCCAGGCGGCGGGCGAGGTAGGTGCCGACGGTGACGGTGGGGGTCATGGGACCGATGACACGGCACCCGGTCGGAACGTACAAGAGACACGCGCCACGTTGGTCGATCCGACCAGTCCGGTCGCGGATCACGCGCATAGGCTGGTCGACGTGACCACTCTCGACGACACGGACCGGCGCATCCTCCTCGCGCTGGACCGCGACCCGCGGGCGACCGTGGCCCAGCTCGCGCTGACCCTGGGACTGGCCCGCGGCACCGTCCACAGCCGACTGGAACGCCTGGGCGCCGAACGGACGCTGCGAGCGAACTCGACCCGCCTGGACCCCGGACGGGTGGGGCTGCCGATGCGGGCGGTGGTGACAGCGGGTGTCGAGCAGAGCGAGTTCACCGGGCTCGTCGAGGACATCGCGCGCATCCCCGAGGTGGTCGAGTGCCTGGGGATCTCCGGCGACTCCGACCTCATGATCCAGATCGCGGCCCGCGACGCCGACCACGTCTACGACATCACCCAGCGGATCATGCGCTGCCGCGGCATCCGGCGGACCTCGACGTCCATCGTGCTGCGTGAGCTCCTGGGGTACCGGATGGACCACCTGCTCGCCTGAGTGCGCCGTCGGAGCGTGTTGCTCGGGGCACCCACCATGCACGCGACGTTCGCGGTGAGTTCGCCCGCGGTTCCCCGGGCCCTGCCAGCTTGTGCCTGCCCCCGGAGCCGGCGCCCAGCGCCGGAGGAACCCCCGACGAGAGGACCCCCGTGTCCGACACGCAGAACACCCCGAACGAGGACGCCCCGCAGGAACGGCGCGGGTTCTTCACCCGCCGCGGCCTGCTCGGCACGGGCGGTCTGGC
Source organism: Kineococcus mangrovi (assembly GCF_041320705.1). Classification (NCBI taxonomy): domain Bacteria; kingdom Bacillati; phylum Actinomycetota; class Actinomycetes; order Kineosporiales; family Kineosporiaceae; genus Kineococcus; species Kineococcus mangrovi. The sequence continues at coordinate 40,885 of NZ_JBGGTQ010000009.1, read as the reverse complement.
GACCGCCGTCGTCTTCGGCAAGGGTCTGGTCGACGCCTCCTCGGCGTCCGCCGCCCCGGCCTACGTCCCGGCCCAGCTCCACGTCAAAGACGCGCACTTCGGCACCACGGTCCGCCGCATCACCCGGGCCGCCACCACCGGCAGCGCCGTGCGGATCCTGCCCATCGACCGCGCGAAGTTCCAGGTCGGCGCCACCTTCGACCTGCGCGTCGAGGCCACCGGGGTCGACCCCGAGACGACGAAGGTCGTCGTCAAGGTCAGCGACGGCCAGGGTCCGGCCCCGCTGCTCAGCCCCGCCCCCGTCCGCACCAGCTCGGCGCCGGACTCGGTGGAGGTCACGTTCAAGAACCTCCTCTACCCCGCCGCCGGCACCTACCGCATCGCCGCGGCCGTCACCTCCCTGAACGGGTCGGCCGCCCAGGAGGTCGTGCACGAGGTCGTCCTGTCCGAGGCGAAGGGCGAGAAGGCCAAGAACGTCATCTTCTTCCTCGGCGACGGCATGGGCCAGGCCGCCATCACCGGCGCCCGGATCCTGTCCAAGGGCATCGTGCAGGGCAAGTACTCCGCCCTGCTCGAGATGGACACGATGGAGCACCGCGGGAACGTCACCACCTCGGGCATGGACTCCATCGCGACCGACTCGGCGAACTCGATGTCGGCCTACATGACCGGCCACAAGTCGGCCGTCAACGCGATGGGCGTCTACCCCGGGAACTCCGAGGACCCGGCGGCCAGTCCCCACGTCGAGACGATGGCCGAGGTCCTCAAGCGGGCCCGCGGCATGTCCATCGGCATCGTCACCACCGCCGAGGTCCAGGACGCCACCCCGGCCGCGGTGTTCGCGCACACGCGCCGCCGATCCGAGTACGTCAGCATCATGGACCAGGCCCTCGAACCCGGTCAGATGCCCGACGTGTTCATGGGCGGCGGCCGGGCCACCTTCCTCCCGCAGTCGGAGAAGGGGTCCCGGCGCAAGGACGACCGCAACCTCATCGAGGAGTTCAAGGACAAGGGTTTCGCCTACGCGGGGACCCGCACCGAGCTCGCCGCCGTCATGGCCGCCGGGACCCCGGACAAGCTGCTGGGCACCTTCACCCTCGGCCACCTCAACGTCTACCTCGACCGCCAGGTCACCCCGGACCCGAAGGTGCTCGGCGACTTCCCCGACCAGCCCGGTCTGGTGGAGATGACCAAGGCCGCGCTGAAGGTGCTGGAGAAGAACGACGAGGGGTTCTTCCTCATGGTGGAGGGCGCCTCCATCGACAAGTCCGAGCACCCCCTCGACGGACCGCGCGCGGTCTACGACACGATCGAGCTGGACCAGGCCCTGGCCGCCGCGAAGGAGTGGGCGAAGGACCGCGACGACACCCTCGTCGTCATCACCGCCGACCACAACCACGCCATGAGCATCGCCGGGACGCACACCCTCTCCAAGGAGGGTTCACCCGCGCGACAGCAGAACGGCGTGTACGCCGACGCCGGGTTCCCGACCTACGTCGACTCCGACGGCGACGGGTTCCCCGACGACCCGAACCCGGACGTGCAGCTGTTCTTCGGCTGGTCCAACCACCCGGACCACCCGGACGACTTCGCCCACAACGCCGTCCTGGCGCAGCCGGCCCTGGAGGACCCGGTGACCGAGCGGGCCTACCCGAACCCCGCCCGCGACCCCGGTTCCGTCGTCCAGATCGGCAACCTGCCGCTGGAGGAGACGAACTGCGTGCACACCGTCGAGGACGTCTTCATCGGTGCCTCGGGTCCCGGTTCGCAGGGTTTCGCCACGCTGCTGGACAACACCGAGGTGTTCCACGCCATCTGCGCCGCGATCGGGCTGCAGATCCCGACGTACTCGCTGAAGGGCACCGCCGGCAGGCTCGCCGAGACCGAGGTGGCCGCCACCGCCGCCCCGGCGTCGGCTCCCGCCGCGACGACGGGCGCGCTCGTCAGCTGACGCACCCCCACCCGCCCGCGGGAGGAGGCCTCGTCGCCTCCACGGTGTCGATGATCGACCCCGTGGAGGCGACGACGACCACGGCGCGCCGGCGCGGAACCCCGTCGCGCTGGTGACCCGGGCGGGGCAGGGTGGGCTCGTGGCCACCGCGTTCCTCCTCGTCGGGCTCCCCGCCGCGGGGAAGACGAGCCGCGCCCGCGTCCTGGAGCGAGAGCGCCCCGCGCTGCGCCTGACCACCGACGCCTGGGTCCTGCGGCTGTTCGGCGGGGCGAACCCCGCGCCGGAACGCGACGTCGTCGAGGGGTTGCTGCTCACCACGGGTCTGCGGGCCGCCGCGCTCGGCGTCGACGTGGTCCTCGACTTCGGGTTCTGGTCGCGCGACGAGCGCGACGCCCTGCGGCACGTCTTCGGTGCCGCAGGGGTCTCCTGCGTCGTCGAGCACCTGGTCGTCGAGGCCGACGTCCAGCGCGGGCGCGTGGCGCGCCGGTGGCGGGAACGGCCGCAGGACACCTTCCCCATCTCCGACGACGAGCTCGTCGAGTGGCGGGCCTCCTTCGAGGCGCCCGACGAGTCCGAGCTCGCCGGCGGGCCGGTCCCCGCACCTCCCGCCGGGCAGACCTGGGCCGACTGGGCGAGCGGTCGCTGGCCCGGCTTCGACCCCACGGTCGGGACGTTCCCGCGTGTGACCCAGGACACGCCCGAACGGGTGTAACGCTCACGTCGGCCGCAGCGATGTCGCGGGTGAGTCCGGGGGGCGTGTCCTGGTCGGGGGGCCTGGCGGCGCGACGGACTCGGGGGGAACGCAGTGCGCAAGGCCTGAGTCCGGCGGTCGGGGGGTCGACAGCCGGACGGTCGAACCCGGGAGTCCGGGGGGTGCGTCCCGACCGGGGGGTCGGACAGGACGCATCGGACTCGCGGGCGTAGGGGTGACAGCCTGGTGGCCGGGGGGTCGGCCACCAGGCAACCCCTTCCGACGTGTCAGCCTCTCCCGGTCAGTCCGGCAGGTAGAGGCAGAACAGGTGCCCGTGCGGGTCGCGCAGGACGCGCACCGCCTCCTGCGGCTGGAACTCCTCCACCTCAGCCCCGCCCGAGACGGCGTGCGCCACAGCCGCTTCCAGGTCGTCCACCGCGATGTCGAGGTGGTCCTGCACCTGCTGCTCACCCTGCGCCGCCGGCCAGGCCGGCCGGGCGTACCGGGACTCGCGCTGGAACGACAGCCCCTGCCCCTCCGAGCCCCGCAGGACCACCCAGTCCGGGTCCTCCGACACCGTCTCGAAGCCGAGCAGGTGGCGGTAGAACCGCGCCAGGGCCGGCGGATCGGGGGTGTCGAGGACGGTCGCGGTCAGCCGGAGCATCGTCACCGGGCCAGCGTGGGCCCTCAGCGCCGGACCCGCACCTCGCGCCAGACGTCGCGCAACGCCCACGGCAGCACGACGGCGATCCACACGATCCCGGCCACCACGCTGCCCGCACCCCCCCCCCACCAGCAGAGCGGGGCCGACGCACAGGAGCAGCGCGGTCATCAGCACCCGGCCGACGGGACCGAAGCTGACGCTGCTGCCCGCCCACCGCGACGTCCGGTGCTGCACCCGCTCGACGGGGGCCGGGTCGTCGCAGCGGCGCGTCACCAGGGGCCCGCTGAACGCCCGGGACGGGGCGGGGGTGAAGCAGAGGGAGCACCACGCGGCCTCCGGGCGCAGCACGCGACCGCACTGCGGGCAGTCCGGGGCGGACGCGACGGGATCCACCCCCTCCCATCGAACGTCGCGGCGTCCGCCTTGAGCGGTGCGGACCTGGTCAGCACGCGCCGCGGTGACCCACACTGGGCCCACGTCCACAGGAGGGAGGGCACCGTGGCGCGACAGCGGATCTTCGGCGTCCCGTTCGCCGACATCCACCCCCTCTACGTCACGAAGGTGCAGCGCAAGGGGCGTGATCCCCAGGACGTCGACCGGGTCATCACCTGGCTCACCGGGTACGACACGGACGGCCTGCGCCGGGCGGTCGACGCGGGCCTGGACCTGGAGACCTTCTTCGCGCAGGCACCGCGGATGAACCCGGACGCCTCGCTCATCACGGGGGTCGTCTGCGGCCACCGCGTCGAGGAGATCGAGGACCCCCTGCTGCAGCAGATCCGCTGGATGGACAAGCTCGTCGACGAGGTGGCCCGCGGCAAGCGCATGTCGTCGATCCTGCGCGGGGGCGCGCCCACGACCGCCCCACCCGCGCGGGGCGGCGGTTGATGGTCCACCATCGTGCCGTGATCACCCGGTCGGTGCCCCCGTCGGTGCCCACGTCGCTGGACCTGGAACGCGACCGCCGGGCCGTCGCCCGGGCCCGCGCGTTCGTGCGGGACCACTGCGCCCAGTCCCAGGTCGCGGAGACCGTCTGCGACACGGCCGTGCTGCTCGTCAGCGAGCTCGTGACCAACGCCGTCGAGCACGCCCGCAGCCGCGTCCGCCTGGCCGTCGCCGTCAGCGCCCGTCTCGTGCACGTCGAGGTGGGTGACCAGAACGCCGCCCTGCCCGCCGTCCGGAGCCCCGACTCCTCCGCCGTCCACGGCCGGGGCATGGCGATCGTCGACGGCCTCGCCGAGGACTGGGGCGTGCGGCCGGACGGTCGCGGCAAGACCATCTGGTTCGACCTGCCGCGCTGAGGCCCGCAGGCACCGGGAAACCGCTGTCGGACCCGCGGGGGAGTTCCTAGGCTGACGGGGTGGCGAGCATCCTCAGCGTCAACGTCGGCGACCGCCGGGCCGTCGCGGCGAAGTCGGGCACCAGCGGCATCGACAAGCGACCGGCGCCGGGGCCGGTGGCGGTGCAGGCCCCCGGCCCCAAGGGGGTCGGCGGCAGCGGGCTCGTCGGGGACCACATCAGCGACACCGCCCACCACGGCGGCGACGACCAGGCGGCCTACGCCTACGCGCGGGAGGACCTCGACGCGTGGGAGCGGGAGCTGGGTCGACCCCTGGCGAACGGCGTCTTCGGGGAGAACCTGACGACCTGCGGCGTGGACGTCAGCGGTGCGGTCATCGGGGAGCGGTGGGAGATCGGTGACGTCGTCCTGCAGGTGTCCTGCCCGCGGATCCCGTGCGTGACGTTCGCGGTGTGGGTCGGGGAGCGGCAGTGGTTGCCGCGGTTCACCCGCGCCCGGGTGCCCGGCGCGTACCTGCGGGTCCTGACCCCGGGGACGCTCACCGCCGGGGCCACCGTCCAGGTCACCGACGTCCCGGCGCACGGCGTGACGGTGGCGACGGCGTTCGCCGCCCTCACCACCGAACCCGCACTCCTGCCGCTGCTGCGCGACGTCCCGGAACTGCCGCGCGAGGACTCCGAGGCGGTGCGACGGCGGCTGGACCGCCTCTGACGGGCCCGCCTCAGTCAGACCGTGGTGGCAGGTCCTCGCGCGCCGGCCACGGCGGGGGGTCGTGGAGCGTCCCGGGGGCGAAGTAGTCGAGGTGCCGGGACACCCTCGTCCGGCGCGGCGCCCGCACCGGGAAGACCTGCTCGACGCGCGGGGCCTCGCCGGCACCCGACGGCGGGTGGACGCGGTGCACGTGGTCGGGCGGTCCCGGCGAGCCGACGCCGATCCACGTCCGCACCGTCCACGTCCCGCCGTCGGCGGGCGCGACGGTGGTCCGCCACGACTCCTCCCCCACGACACCCTGAACCCGCAGCACCGCGCGGACGGCCCGTACGGAGGCGGCGGCGGTCAGCGGCTCCATCCGTCCAGGGTGCTCCCCATCCGGTCTCGGGAGAACCCTCGTGGGCTGGTGATCTCCACGGACCTGCCGGCCCGGGCGCAGGGTCTGCGGTTCGACGTCCACCCCTGCCCCGAGGGCGAGGTGTGGGGGTGCCGGGTGGAGCACCACCTCACGGACCCGGCGGAGGAACCGCGGATGGACCTCTGGGGCACCGAGCCGGTATTTCGGTCGGCCGACTGACGCGGCGGGCGGGGCCCGATCGGCACCACCCGCCCGCCGCGGTCACCAGCGGTCGTGCACGTGCTCGGCGACAAGGTCGCGGTAGACCTCCTCGACCGCGTCGAGCTGCGCCGCGGTGGGCGCCGGGAGGTCGGCCGCGGCGGCATTGCCCCTCGCCTGCTCGGCGGAACGGGCACCGGGGATGACGACGCTCACGCCCGGTTGCTCGACGATCCAGCGCAGGGTGAAGGCGGCCAGCGGGGTGTCCGCGGCGACCTCGGCGAGCCGCTTCGCCGCAGCCACCCCGGCGCGCAGCGGGACCCCCGCGAACGTCTCCCCCACGTCGAAGCTCTCGCCGTTGCGGTTGAAGTTGCGGTGGTCGTCGGCGGGGAACGTCGTCGACTCGTCGATGCGGCCCGTCAGCAGCCCCGAGGCGAGCGGCACCCGGACGACGACGCCGACACCGGCCTCGGCGGCCGCGGGCAGGAACTCGGTGACCGGCTTGAGCCGCAACGGGTTGAGGATGACCTGCACGCTCGCGACGTTCGGGCGCGCCACGGCGGCCAGGCCCTCGGCGACCGTCTCCACCGACACGCCGTAGGCGCGGGTCCGCCCCTCCTGCACGAGGGTGTCGAGCGCGTCGAACACCGCGTCGGTGTGCAGCACGTCGCTCGGCGGGCAGTGCAGCTGGACGAGGTCGAGCGTGTCGACGCCCAGGTTCTCGCGGCTGCGGTCGTTCCACGCGCGGAACGCGTCGAGCGCGTACGCCTGCGCGACGTGCGGGTCCGCCCGGCGGCCCATCTTCGTCGCGACGACGACCCCCTCCGGTGCCGTCGGCAGGAAACGCCCCAGGAGCTGCTCGCTGCGGCCGTCGCCGTAGACGTCGGCGGTGTCGAAGAACGTCACCCCGGCCTGCGCGGCGGCCTGCAGCGTCCCCAGCGCGGCGTCCTCGTCGACCGTCCCCCAGCTGCCGCCGATCTGCCAGCAGCCCATCCCGACGACGCCGACGTCGCGGCCCGTCCTGCCCAGTGTCCTCGTCTGCACGGGTTCGACCTTACGAGGGCTCACGCCGGGTCGCGCGACCACTGCGCCGGGGCGGGGTCACAAGCGCAACAGGCCCGCGACGCGCAGGACGGCGGTCCCCGCCTCGTCGGAGGCGTCGAGGTCGACCTCCGCGACGACCCCCCAGTCGCGGTCGCCGGCGGGGTCCTCGAGCACCTGCCGCACGTACCAGTTCCGGGGCGAACCCTTCGGTTCGGGGCCGGAGCCGTCGTCGACCTGCAGCAGGTGCGGGCCGCGGGCGTCGGGCCCGGTCCCGATCGTGTCGTGCTCGGAGTAGTACGCGTCGAGCTGGTCGGCCCACGTGTCCTCGTCGGGGGACCCGTTGAGCGCGGCGAGGGCGGCGGGGCGGTCGAGGGCGCACAGCTCGACGAACCGGAACACCGCGTTGCGCACGAGGACGCGGAACGCGCGGGTGTTCGCGGTGACCGGCGGGGCCTCGTCCTCCTGCGGCGCGACGACGTCCTCCACGTCGGCGGCGTCGACGCCGTCGCGCAGCGCCTCCCACTCGGCGAGCAGCGAGGAGTCGGTCTGGCGCACCACTTCCCCGAGCCACTCGACGAAGTCGGTGAGCTCCTCGGTGCGGGCGTCGTCGGGGACGGTCTGCTTGAGCGCCTTGTAGGCGTCGGACAGGTACCGCAGCACCAGGCCCTCGGACCGGGCGAGCTGGTAGTACGCCACGTAGTCGCCGAACGTCATGGCCCGCTCGTACATGTCGCGGACGACGGACTTGGGCCGCACCTCGTAGTCGCCGACCCACGGGTTCCCGGACCGGTACGTCTTGTACGCGGCGCGCAGCTCCTCGGCCAGCGGCTGCGGCCACTCGACGTCCTCGAGGAGTTCCATGCGTTCCTCGTACTCGATGCCGTCGGCCTTCATCCGCTGCACCGCTTCGCCCTTGGCCTTCGACTTCTGCGCCAGCAGCACCTTCATCGGTTCGTCGAGGGTGGCCTCGATGACGGACACGACGTCGAGCGCGTACGTCGGGGAGGCGGGGTCGAGCAGGTCGTCGACGACGGCGAGCGCGAACGGCGACAGCGGCTGGTTGAGGGCGAAGTCGAGCTGCAGGTCGGTGACGAGCCGCACCTGGCGGCCGTCGGACAGCGGTTCGGGCAGCGTCTCCACGATCCCGGCGTCGAGCAGGGCGCGGAACAGCTCGACCGCGCGGCGGACGTGCTTGAGCTGGTTCTTGCGGGGTTCGTGGTTCTCCAGCAGCAGGTGCCGCATCGCCTCCACGGGGTTCCCGGGCCGCTGCAGGACGTTCAGCAGCATCGACGTGGTCACCCGGAAGTGGGACGTGAGCTGCTCGGGTTCACCCGTGACGAGCTTGTCCATCGTCTGCTGCGACCAGGAGACGAAACCCTCCGGGGCCTTGACCCGCTGGACGCGTTTCTGCTTCTTCGGGTCGTCACCGGCCTTGGCGACGCGGCGCGCGTTCTCGACCTCGTGCTCGGGGGCCTGCACGACGACGGTGCCCGCGGTGTCGAACCCGGCGCGGCCGGCGCGGCCGGCGATCTGGTGGAACTCCCGGACGCGGTAGTGCCGGTTGCGGCGGCCGTCGAACTTCGTGAGCCCGCCGAACAGCACGGTGCGGATGGGGACGTTGATGCCGACGCCGAGGGTGTCGGTGCCGCAGATCACCTTCAGCAGCCCGGCCTGCGCGAGCGTCTCCACGAGCCGGCGGTACTTCGGCAGCATCCCGGCGTGGTGGACGCCGACGCCCATCCGCAGCAACCGGGACAGCACCTTCCCGAACCCGGCGGCGAACCGGAACCCGCCGATGGCCTCGGCGATCGCGTCGCGCTGCTCGCGGGTCGCGATCTTCGCGCTGGTGAGGGCCTGGGCCTGCTCGACGGCGGCGGCCTGGGTGGCGTGCACGACGTAGACGGGGGCGCGGTCGGTCTGCAGGAGTTCCTCGACGGTCTCCTGCAGCGGCGTCGTCGCGTAGGAGTAGTGCAGCGGGACGGGCCGCTCCACGGACGTGACGAGCGCGGTCGCCCGTCCGGTGCGGCGGGTCAGGTCGTCACGCAGCGCGGTGACGTCGCCGAGGGTCGCGGACATCAGCAGGAACTGCGCCTGCGGCAGCTCGACGAGCGGGACCTGCCAGGCCCAGCCGCGGTCGGGGTCGGCGTAGAAGTGGAACTCGTCCATGACGACCTGGCCGACGTCGGCGAAGGCGCCCGAACGCAGTGCGAGGTTCGCCAGGACCTCGGCGGTGCAGCACACGACGGGGGCGCCGGGGTTCACGGACGCGTCGCCGGTCATCATCCCGACGTTCTGCGCACCGAAGACCTCGATGAGGGCGAAGAACTTCTCGCTGACGAGCGCCTTCAGCGGGGCGGTGTAGAAGGACCGGGTCCCCGTGGCGAGCGCCGCGGCGTGGGCACCGGCCGCGACGAGCGACTTGCCGGAGCCGGTCGGGGTGGCGAGCACGACGTTCGACCCGGAGACGACCTCGAGCAGGGCCTCCTCCTGCGCGGGGTAGAGGGTGATGCCGCGCCCGGTGACCCACTCCGTGAACGCCGCGAGGACGGCGTCGGGGTCGGCGGGGCCGTCGGCCGGACCGGTGGGAGGGGTGGGCAGGAGCTCGGGGAGCGTGGGCGCGAGGGTCGTCATGGCCCTCCCATGGTCCCACCGGGAGCCGTCCGGGCCCGCCGGCGACCCGGCGCTCGTCCCCCGCGGCTGGACCGGCCCTCCGGGACCGCCGAAGTCGTGAGGATCACCCGTGGTGCGGGAGCGCTCCCTGCGTCATCCTGTGCGCCTGGTCAGAGCTTCCCGGGGGTGGGTCCGATCGACGAGGACGACAGCCTGTCGCGCGAGCACCACGTCCGGCGACGTGCCGAGCAGGTGCGGGCGGACGTGGCCGACCTGTGGGGGGACGAACCGCCCCCCGGTCCGGACCCCGCGATGACCTCGCTGGTGGACAGCCTCTCCCTCGACGACGACCACGGACGCCGGCTCGGCCTGCTCGTGCAGGGCGACGCCGTCCCCTTCCACGTGCTCGTCCGGCTGCTGCTGACCAGCCCCGTCGGGCAGGCCGTCCTGTCCGACCTCCCCGCGCCCGTCCGCGTCCGCGTCGACCTGGCCGCCTCCACGCTCGACCCCGTCGGCTTCCGCGCCTGGATCGAGGCCCGGGGTCTGCCGCAGACGCCCTCGGGCGCGTTCGCCATGCACGCCTCGCCCGAGGTCGTCGACCTCGACGAGCGCGTCAGCGGGCTCCTCGGCTTCCCCTCGCGCCAGCACCGGCTGCCGTGGACCGAGACGCTGCGGTGCGTCCACCCCGACGACCAGGAGCGCGTCTCGAAGACGACCCGGGACGCCTTCACGAAGGCGTCCTCGCTGAGCCTGCGCTTCCGCGTGGTGCACCCCGACGGGACCGTCCGGTGGCTGTCGACCGTCGGTCACGCCCTCACCGGGGAGGACGGGGGGACCGAGCAGGTCGTCGGGTTCACGATGCCCAGCCCGTGACGTCGGCGGACCGGCCCGCTCACCCGTGGACGGGCGCCGGGCACGGCGAGGGCCCCCGGAGCAGCGTTCCGAGGGCCCGTCGCGGTGCGGGGGAGGTCAGGAGACGAGACCGTCCTGGCGGGCGACGGCGGCGGCCGCGGCGGAGGAGCGCACGCCGTACTTGCGGCGGACCGAGGCCAGGTGCTGGGCGACCGTGTTCGGTGCGAGGCCGAGGCGCTCGGCGACGACGGAGCCGGGGCAGCCGTCGGCGATCATCTGCAGGATCTCCTGCTCGCGGGCGGTGAGCGTCACCCCGGGACGGGTCGGGCCCTGGTTCTCCAGGGCGCGGTAGCGAGCCTCGGAGACCAGCACGAAGCGGTTGCCGGTGGCGTCCTCGACGATCATCGGCCGGTCACCCTCGGTGACGGTGCGCAGGACGTCCGACCACCAGTCCTCGGGGACCTGGACCCTGTTGCCGTCCACGACCGCCACGTTGTGCCCCATGTGCGCTCAGACCTCTCAGCCGCTGCTCGACGTGTTCCGCGCGCGGAACCGGTGTCCCGCCTTCCCGGACTGGTTCGGGGGGTCGCTGGTGCTGCTTGACCGTTCCACCAGAACAACCACCCGACCGGATGAACCGTTCAAGACCGGGTATCACCCGACGTTCTGGGCCCATCGTCCAGACACGGGCCCCGCCGGCGACCGGCACCCGCCGGTTCTGGTTGAGCCCTCACCCGAGCATGCCACACCGTCACGTCCGCGCGACCGAGCGTCGCGCTCGGACACCGACCGTGACGACGACGACCAACGCGGCCCAGGCCACCCACGGCCCCACCTCCCGGCGGTAGCCGAGGGTCACGGCCTGCACGAGGGGGCTCATGCCGTCGACGAGACCGGGCACGTACGCCAGCGCCAGCAGCGTCAGCCGCGCCGCCAGCACCGCCACCAGCAGCCGGGCCGCCGGCGCCCCGGCCGCCACCGCGAGCGCCAGCGGCCCCCACAGCAGCAGGTCGTACCAGGGCAGCTCGTAGGCGGCACCCAGCAGGTACCCGGTGGCGAGCACGGCGCTGACCCCCGCCGAGCGTTCGAGCCGCCCGCCGCGCACGAGGGCCGGCCACCACAGGACGGTGACGAGGGCCACGACGAGAGCGGTCCCGGGCAGGAGCAGCCCCCGCGGCAGCCCCGCCTCGACCAGCGGCCGCCACACGGTGGCGAGGGAGACGTAGCGGCTCGCGGTGCGCGTCTGGTCGTAGACGTGGGCGCCGGCCCACAGGTGCGCCGGGACGAGGACGAGCAGGGCGGCCAGGACCCCGCGCAGCAGCCAGCCCGCGCTCAGGCGCCCGGCGGCGACGGCGGCCACGACGATCCCGACGGCGACCACGCCGTAGGGCGCCTTGGTGCCGGCGGCGACGGCGAGCGCGAGGCCGGCGGCGACCGGGGCCCGCGGCGCGAGCAGCAGGGCCAGGACGGCGGCCGCCCCGGCGAGGACGTCGGCGTGCGCCCCGCCCAGGCCGACGGTCAGCAGCAGGGGGTTGGCCGTGAACAGGACCGCGAACCAGGCCCGCCGCGCCGAACCGTCCCCCGAACCGTCTCCCCCGCCGCCCAGCACCCGGTGCCCGACGAGCGCCGCGAGGGCCCACCCCGCCAGGAGCAGCACCTGCCAGACCCACACGGTCGCGCGGACCGAGTCCTGGCCCAGCACCGAGCACAGCGCCATGAGCAGACCGCCGACCGGCCCGTACACCGACGTCGTCGAGCGCCACGGGTCCCGCACGGCGGAGACGACGGGATCGGTGCCGGCGGCGAAGGCGTCCGGGGGCTGGCCGTACGGGTCACCGCCGAGGGCGGCGATGCGGCCGTAGGCGGCGTAGCTGAGGTGGTCGGCCGAGCCGACGGGCGGGACGAGGACGAGCAGCAGCGCGCCGGCACCGGCCAGGACCAGGAACCGCCGGGGCCGCCACCCCCGGGCGACGGCGAGCGCCCCGCCACCCAGACCGACCCCCCCGGCCAGGACCGAGAGGGCCATGAGGACGCTGACCGTCGCCGACGACGGGTGCCGGCCGAGGTCGAACGGCACGGGCCCCGGCCCGAGCGCGGGCGCGGCGGCCGAGGGACCCAGGACGGCCACGACGAGCCAGCCGAGGAGGCAGCCGACCGTCCCGGCCACGGCCCAGCGGACCGGCCGGTCCGGTCGGGCGGGACCTGGGACCGGGGAGGCGGCGCCCACGGGTCAGCGGGTGGAGCGGCGCAGGACGTCCTGCACGCGGCGCCGGCCGAGCGCGCGGGCGACGTCGCGGAACTGCGCGGCCCGGTGCAGCTGGCCGCGCAGGTCCCTGCCCGAGACGCGGTGGTGCAGGTCGCACGGCACCTCCCGGACCCGGAACCCGGCGCGCAGCAGGTCGATCGTCAGCGCCGTCTCGACGCCCCACCCGGGCGCCAGCGGCAGCGCGGCCTCGAAGGCCGCGCGCGTCAGGCAGCGCATCCCCGACAGCGGCTGCTCGGGCGACCAGCCCGTCGCGGCGACCGTGCCGCGCCGGGACAGGCCCACCACGAACCCGCGACCGCCACCGGCGGTGGCCTGCCGGGGCAGGACGGCGATCGTCATGTCGGCCTCACCGGCCAGGACGGGCACGGTGAGGGGGGCCGTCTCGACGGCGCTGGCGGCCAGGTCGGCGTCGACGAGCAGCAGCGGCCGGGGCCGCACGCCGGGCCGGGGCCGGGCGCTCTCCCAGTCCGCGACCGCGCGAGCCCCGGTCCGCATCGCGGCGGCCTTGCCCCGGTTGCGGCGGTGGGCGACGACGACGGCGCCGGCGTCCCGGGCGGCTTTGGAGGTCAGGTCGGTCGAGCCGTCGTCGACGACCACGACGACGTCGACGACGGCCAGCCCGGCGACGGCACGCACGGTCTCGGCGATCCGGTCCTGCTCGTCCTTGGCCGGGATGACGACCGCGACGGTCGAGGACGGATGCAGCGCAGGCACGCCGCGACGCTAGCGCAGGCGCAGCGCCAGGACCGTGACGTCGTCGTCCACGACCTGCCCGCCGGCCCCGACCATCCGGTCCACCAGGGTGGCGACGATGTCGGCCGGCGTCCCGTAGGCGGTCTCGCGGAAGTGCTCCAGCACCTGCGCCAGCCCCTCGTCGAGCGATCGCGTCCGCGTCTCGACGAGGCCGTCGGAGAACACGACGAGAGCGCTGCCGGGGTCCAGCCGCACGTCGAGCACGTCGGTGCGCGGGTCGCCCTCGACGCCGACGGGCACCCCGGGCGGGACGTCGAGGTAGTGCGGGCCGGTGCTGCACGTCAGCGGCGGCAGGTGACCGGCGCTCGCGGCGAGCAGGCGCCCGTCCCGCCCCAGGACCGCGTAGAAGATGGTCACCAGGTCCTCCCCGCCGCCGGCGCGGGCCAGGGCGTCGAGGCCGCGCAGGACGGCGCTCGGGTGCGGGTCGACGTGGGCGAGGGTGCGGACCTGGGTGCGGACCTCGCCCATGACGGTGGCGGCCCGGGCCCCGCGGCCCATGACGTCCCCGAGCACGACCGCCACCCGGTCCTCGCCCGCGGCGCCCGCGGCACCGTCCGCCCCGTGCGGGGCGGGCAGCGGGATGAGCTCGGCCCAGTCCCCGCCGACCTCGACGCCGGCGCTGGTCTGCGCGACCCGGTGCGTCGCGAGCCAGTCCACCGCGGGCAGCGGGCCGGGGCGCAGGGCCTCGGCGAGCACGGTCGCGGTGTCGCGCTGCTGCTCCAGCAGCTGCATCCGGTCCAGGGCGGTCGCGGCCTGCCGGGCGAAGGTGAGCAGGAACTCGCGGTCCTCGTCCTGCGGGCCGGGGTCGGTCCCGTCGGCCGGGTCGCCGTCGGTGAACCCCAGGACGAGGGTGCCCAGGCGGCGGGTCCGCGAGGCCAGCGGCAGCACCGCCCACGCGCTCTCCCCCGAGAGCGCGGCCGCCTCGAAGTAGGGGCGGACCCCGGCGGGCAGGTCCCGGACCCCGGCCTCGCCGACGGGGAAGACGCCGCGGTCCCCGGCCAGCGCCGCGAGGTCCTCGAGGGTCAGCTCGGGCAGCACGGCCGTCGTGCGCCGCCGGTCCGGCCCCGTCCGGTGGGCGACCAGTCCCTGCTCGCCCTGCCCCGCGGCGACGACCAGGACGCCCCGCGCGGCACCGGCGCCCTCGAGGCAGGCGCCCAGGACGGCGTCGAGGACCTGCTCGTAGCCGCCGGCGCTGGCCAGGGCCGCGGTGAGGGCGTGCAGGATGCGCGTCTGCCGGCGGGTGCGGACGCGGTCGGTGACGTCGTCGAGGGAACCGACCCACTCGACGATCTCGGACGCCGGGTCGGTGGGGTCGGCCAGGACGGGCACGGCGACGGCGGCGACGGTCCGCCAGCCGGTCAGGGCGCGCACGCGCAGCCGGAAGCGGGCGGTGGAGCGCTCGCGGACGGACGCGTCGAACCGTTCGAGCACCCCCGGCAGGTCCTCGGGGTGGACGTCGGCCTGCCACGCCTTCCCGCGGGGGTCGGTGCGGCCGGTGAGGGCGCTCCACCCCGGCAGGTCCGACGTCATGCCCTCCCCGGGGCGGGCGGTGAAGACGTCGAGGGAACCGGCCTCGGCCAGGGTGCGGTACCGCAGGGCGCTGCGGCGGGCCTCGCGCAGCAGCCGCGCCCGCTCGAGGGCGAGCGCGCACTGGTCGGCCAGGGTGGCGGCGAACAGCTGCTCGTCGGTGTCCAGCGACCCCTCGCGCAGGAGCCCGAAGCGCAGGACGCCGACGAGCCGGCCGCGGGCGACGAGCGGGTACATGGCCCAGGAGTGCTCCCCGAGGGCCAGGACGGTGTCGTTGAGCCCGCGGCCCGGGCCGGTGCCGAACCGGGCGGCCAGCTCGGCGCGGTCGCGCAGCAGGACGGGGCGCAGGGTGCGGGCGGCCTCGGCGCTGGGGGTGGCGGAGTCCAGGGGGACGGGCAGGCCCGTGCCGAGCCCGGTGAGGTCGCCGCCGTCGCGGGGGGTGGTGGGGACGAGGACGGTGCCGGTCTCGTCGAGCAGGGCCACGCCGCACGTGTTGGTGCCCACGACCTGACGGCCCGCGAGGAGCACCGAGGTGACGGCGTCACGGACGTCGAGGGCCGCGGCCAGCTCGGCGGCCGTGCGGTGCAGCAGTTCCAGGGAGAGGGGCGCCGTGGGCGACTCCACGTTGCGCCTCCCGCCGGTCACCGGTCCGCACCGCGCGACACCGTGTGCAGACCGTAGCCGACTGAGAGCGGCCTGTGCTGGCCCTCGGCGTCCTGGTGACCCGAACGGGTGAGGACGGGTGGCCCGG
Source organism: Kineococcus mangrovi (assembly GCF_041320705.1). Lineage (NCBI taxonomy): Bacteria > Bacillati > Actinomycetota > Actinomycetes > Kineosporiales > Kineosporiaceae > Kineococcus > Kineococcus mangrovi. Next base: position 25,209 of record NZ_JBGGTQ010000009.1, on the reverse strand, counting down.
TCGGACCGGGGGGCTGGTCAGTGCGGGTGGTGCCGGGTGGGCCCGCCGAAGGAGGCCCAGACCGTGCGGCTGAGGTCGTCCAGGTTCTCCACGACACCCCACTCGTGCGCCAGACCGTCCACGATGAACAGGCCGCGGCCGCTGACGTCGGAGTCAGCGGCGGCCCGCGGGCTCAGCACCGACCCCGGCGACCCGCCGTCGGTGACCGCGATCTCCACGTGCGGGGAGTCGTCCGGGACGACCTCGCACTGCACGTGGATGTCCCCGCCCAGGAGGGGACGCGCGTGCCGGATGGCGTTGCCGACGATCTCCGACAGCACGATCTCGATCTCCGCCGTCGTCATCTCGTCCAGACCCGCGCCGTCCAGCACCATGCGCACCACGTGCCGCGCCCGGGGGACGGACGCCGCGTCGTGGGCGAAGGTCGCCCAGTGGGTGGCCGGTACCGGCCGTGCTCCCGTCGGCATGTTCCTCCACTCCTCCTGCGGATCGACCGGACGGTGGGTACCCGAACCTGCCGGGGGTCAAACCTGCCGCGACCACCACGTCACCCGCGTGGGCGCGAGACGCGCCGGACAACGGACCGCAACGTCCCCGAAACCTGGCCGGGCCCGGACCGGTCCCGTGTTGCGCTGGCGTGAACTCTGCCGCCAGCGGTGGTCCGCGCCGGCCGGGCCGTGCCACGGTGAGCCGAGGACCGAGCCGGTGTCGAGGTGACGGAGGACCCCGTGAAGCTGCCCGTGCAGGCCTGGTTCGGCAGGTCCACGTCCCGCGCGCGGGACTGGCCCCTGGAGCGGCTGCGCCGCCAGAAGGCCGGGACCCGGGTCAGCGTCGTCCTGCCCGCCCTCGACGAGGAGGCCACGGTCGGCGGGGTCGTGACCATGGTCCGGCGCCTGGCCGACGCCACCGGCCTCGTCGACGAGGTCGTCGTCATGGACTCCGGCTCCACCGACGGCACCGCCCGGGTCGCCGCCGCCGCCGGCGCCACCGTCCACCACCGCGACGACGTCCTGCCCGAGACGGGGTCCCGGCCGGGCAAGGGCGAGGTGCTGTGGAAGTCGCTGGCGGTCACCACCGGCGACGTCGTCGTCTTCGTCGACGCCGACCTCGTCGACCCCCAGCCGCAGCTCGTGACGGGCCTGCTCGGTCCCCTGCTCACCGACCCCGGCGTCGAGCTCGTCAAGGGCTGCTACGACCGGCCGCTGCAGGGCGCCGGCAACGCCTCGGGCGGGCGCGTCACCGAGCTCGTCGCGCGGCCCCTCATCAGCCGCTTCTACCCCGACCTCGCCGGGCTCGTGCAACCGCTGGCCGGGGAGTACGCCGCCCGCCGCCGGCTGCTGGAGGCGATCCCGTTCTGCGGCGGGTACGGCGTGGAGATCGCCATGCTCATCGACACCCTGGAGCTGAAGGGCCTGCAGGCCATCGCCCAGGTCGACCTCGGCCGGCGCGGGCACAGCCACCAGGACACCGCGGCGCTGGGGCGGATGGCCGCGGAGATCACGCACGTCGTGCACCAGCGCGCCGCCGGCGAGACCCTGGGCCGGCCCCCCGCGATGACGCAGTTCGCCCGGGACGGGTACGGGCACTACGCCCCCGTCACCCACGTCCTCACCCTCGACGAGCGGCCCCCCATGCTCACCGTGGAGGGGTACCGGGCCCGCCCGGCGAAGGTGTCCTGACGGTGCGGGCCGGGCGCCGGGCCCGGACTCAGCGGACGAACGGCTCCTGGCCGGACTCCGAGACCATCCCCCGGCCCGCCTCGGCCCACGCCGTCATCCCACCCTCGACGTTCACCACGTCGTAACCGTTGCGCTGCAGCCACTCCGCCGTGCGCTGCGACCGGCCCCCGGCACGGCACACGACGTGCAGCCGCCCCTGCGGCAACTCCTCCAGGCGCTGGGGCACCTGCCCCATCGGGACGTGCACGGCGCCGTCGATGTGGCCGGCGGCCCACTCGTCGTCCTCGCGGACGTCGAGCACCGTCGCGTCCCCGGGCAGGTCGGCCACCGCGGTCGTGGGCACGCCGTCGACGTCGAAGGTCCGGGACTCGCTCATGGCACCGAGCGTACGACCCGCACCGGCGACCCGTCCCGCTAGCGTGGCGCCCCGTGCCAGCCACCCCGCGAGAGATTGCCGTGTTCAGCGGATCCGCCCACCCCGACCTGGCCGCCGCGGTCGCCGCGGAGATGGGGGTCGAGCTGTCCCCCACCCGCGTCAGCCGCTTCTCCAACGACTGCCTCGAGGTGCAGTTGCAGGCCAACTGCCGCCAGCGCGACGTCTACGTCGTCCAGCCCCTCGTCCCGCCCGTGCAGGAGGCGCTCGTCGAGCTCCTGCTCATGCTCGACGCCGCCAAGCACGCCTCCGCCGCGCGCGTGACCGCCGTCGTGCCGCACTACTCCTACGCGCGCTCGGACAAGAAGGACACCGGCCGCATCTCCATCGGCGGCCGCCTCGTCGCCGACCTCCTCGAGACCGCCGGCGCCGACCACGTCCTCGTCATGACGCTGCACTCCCCGCAGGTGCACGGGTTCTTCCGCGTCCCCGTCGACCACCTGCACGCCCTCAAGCAGCTCGCGACGCACTTCGAGGGCGAGGACCTGTCCGACGCCGTCGTCGTCTCCCCCGACCTCGGCAACGCCAAACCCGCCGCCGCGTTCGCGCGGATGCTCGGCTGCGGCATCGCCACCGGCGCCAAGCAGCGGTTCCCCGACGACCGGGTCGTCATCGCGAACGTCATCGGCGACGTCACCGGCAAGGACGTCATCGTGCTCGACGACGAGATCGCCAAGGGCAGCACCGTGTTCGAGCTCACCGACCGGTTGCGCGAACTGCGGGCCCGCAGCGTCCGCGTCGTCTGCACCCACGGGATCTTCGCCGGAGACGCCCTCGACCGGCTGCTGGCCCACCCCGACATCGACGAGGTCGTCTGCACCGACACCGTCCCCCTGCGCGGCGGACCGCGCGAGGGGTTGTCCGTCATCTCCGTCGCCCCGGCGCTCGCGGCCGCGATCCGGCGCATCCACGAGGGGGAGTCGGTCAGCGCCCTGTTCGAGCACTGAACCCCCTCACACCAGTTCGGCGGGCAGGTCCTCGCGGTGCAGCACGACCATCGCGCTCACCGCGCGGGTCAGGCTGACGTAGAGCCGACGCAACCCCGTGCGCTCGTCGGGTTCCCCGGCGACGACAGCCGCGGGTTCCACGACGACGACCCGGTCGAACTCCAGCCCCTTGACCAGCCCGGCGGGCACGAGGGAGACCCGCTGCTGGTCGGGTTCGGGGTCGTCGAGCCGGGAGAACTCCACCCCCTGCGCCGACAGTTCCCGGGCGGCGTCCTCGACCGAGGCGGTCGCGACCACGATCCCGACGGAACCCTCGAGCTCCGCGAGCTCACGCGCCGTCCGCGCCGCGCGGGCGACGGGGTCCTCGACGCGCAGCACCTGCAGCAGACCGGGATCGGTCCGCACGGACCGCGGGACGGTGAGCTGCGGGGCGATGCTGGGCAGCAACCTCGCCGCGTAGTCGATGACGGCCGCCGGGACGCGGAAACCCCGGTCGAGGACCTCGATCTCCCCGTCGGGTTTGCCGAGGTGGGCCAGGACGTCGTCCCAGCTGCGCGCCGACCACGGCGTCGTCCCCTGCGCGATGTCCCCGAGCACCGTGGCGGCCCCCGTGCTGCACCGCCGGCCGACCGCCCGCAGCTGCAGGGCGGACAGGTCCTGCGCCTCGTCGAGGACGACGTGCGCACGCGAGGGCGTGCGCTGCAACTGGTCGCGGACCTCGTCGAGCAGCACCGCGTCGGCCGCGCTCCACCGCGCCGACCCCGCGGTGCGCGGCGGTGCGGGCCAGACCAGCAGTTCGCGTTCGGCGGCGGTGAGGACCCCCTCGGAACAACCGCGCAGGAACCCGGCGTCGGACAGCAACCGGTGCAGCACCTTCGCCGGGTCCTGCGCGGGCATGAGCGCCTTGACCGCCCGGCGGACCTCGGCGCTGCGGGCGACGGCGTCCTGCACGACGTCGTCCGGGGAGTCCCCGGACGCCTCCAGCAGTTGCAGGACGGCGTGCGCGAGGCGCTGCGGCAGCAGGTTCCGGGCCGCCTCGTAGCGGATCCCGCGCGTGGTCAGCTCCTCGAGGAGGTCGCGGACGAGGTATCCGGGGACGCGCCAGCGCCGCGAACCCCGCGTGACGACGACGGCGCCCGAGTCCAGCACCTGCGCCGGGTCCCCGACCGCCGCCCACACGGCACGGCGGACGACCTCGGCCATCCGCCCGTCGCCCTTGAGGGTCGCCACCTCCGGCGGTTCGACGCCGCGGACACGGACCTCCCCGCGCCCCTCGACGGCCGCGGTGAGGAGCTCGTCGACCGTGCGCTGCTCGACCTCGACCTCGCCGAGGGCCGGCAGCACCGCCGAGATGTGCTGCAGGAAGGCGCGGTTGGGGCCGATGACGAGGACCCCCTGCCGGGTCAGGCGTTCCCGGTGCGCGTACAGCAGCCAGGCGGCGCGGTGCAGGCCGACGGCCGTCTTCCCGGTGCCCGGGGCGCCCTGGACGCAGACGGTGGTCCGGGCGTCGGCCCGCACGAGGGCGTCCTGCTCGGGCTGGATGGTGGCGACGATGTCGCGCATGGGACCCGAGCGCGGACGTTCGATCTCCCGGGCCAGGATGGCCGAGGAGGTGTCCGCTCCGCCGGCGTCCGTGAGGTGCTCGTCCTCGTAGGCCGTCAGGCGTCCCCGCTCCACCCCGAAGCGGCGGCGCAACCGCACCCCGTCGCGGTCCTCGCGGGTCGCGCGGTAGAACCCGCGGGAGACGTCCGCGCGCCAGTCGACGACGACCGGGTCCCCGGCGGAGTCGGTGACGTGGCGGCGGCCGATGTGCAGGCTCTGGCCGTCGTCGTGGTCGGTGCGGCCGAAGAACAACGTGGTGGACGGGTCGTCGACGAGGCTGGCGGCGCGGCGGTGCAGCGTCCAGCCGAGGGCCTCGTCGGCGCCGGCGTCCCCGGCGTGACCGGGGGCCAGGGAGTCGACGAGGGACAGGGTGTGGGCCCGCATGCGGGCGAGTTCGGCGCGGGCGTGGTCGAGGTGCCGCTGCTCGGCGGTCAGCACCTCGTCCGGGGCGTGCTCGGACACGGTTCCTCCATCGGATCGACCGTCGATTCTGCCGGAACCGCTGCACGACAACAACGTTGCGATCACGGAGGGCGTCGCGGGACGATGTCCGTGGTGGCACGGGGAGAACTCGCCTCGAGAGAAATCTCCACCGTAACGCGAGGTCAGTCGCCCTGTCACCCGTCCCGCGTCGAGCCGGCGGGAACCGTCGCGCGGCCGGCGGCGTCGTACTCCTGTGACCGTACGCAGGACCGTCCAGCGCAGCGCCCGCACCGGCGCCGCCGCCTTCCTGGCGGTGGGGTTCGGTCTGCTCGCGGGCTGCGGTGAGCAGCAGGCAGGAGCGCCCGTGACGAGCAGCAGCCCCACGTCCAGCAGCAGCACCCCCTCCGGCACCACCCCCACCGGCGACGTCCCGGCGACGTCCGGGGGTGAGCTGACGGTCGTCGTCGACGACGGGGCGGGGAACCAGCGCACGTGGACCCTGACGTGCTCGGCCGACGGCACGGCCGGCGGGGACCACCCCGACGCGCAGAACGCGTGCGAGGCCGTCGCCGCGGCCAAGGCCCCCTGGGCGCCCGTCCCGAAGGACATGGCGTGCACCCAGATCTACGGCGGCGCCCAGACCGCCACGGTGACCGGCACGTGGGGCGGTGAGCAGGTGCAGGCGCGGTACGCGCGCAACGACGGCTGCCAGATCGCGCGCTGGGACCGGCTCGCCCCGCTCCTGCAGCCGGGGACCGAGGTGAGCGCGCGCAGCCGCGGCGCCTCCTGAGGTTCCCCGTCCCCCTCGCGGGGCGCGCGGTCGTGCATCATGGCGCCTGGCGACCTGGACACCCGGTGCAGGCACCCGGAGTCGGGGGGACCGTTCGTGAGGTGGCCGGCCGCGGTGATGCTGCCGCCCGAACCCGATGCGCTGCTGGACCGCTTCGCCTCCCTGGCCGCCCGCACCCTGCGCGCGCCGATGGCGGTGCTGTCCCTGCTGGACGAGACGGACCGGGTCGTCCTGCCCGGGGCCGCCGGGATGCCGGACCCGTGGCAGCGCGAGCGGACGATGCGGTGGGGTGAGTCCCTGTGCCGCTTCGCCACCGGCGGCGCTGACGGTGACGACGGCACCGGTCTCGTCGTCGTCGACGACGTCGCCGACGACCCCCGCGCCCCGCAGTACGCCCAGGCCGTCGAGGCGTTCGGGGTGCGGTCCTGGATCGCCGCCCCGCTGCGCTTCACGCACGACTTCACGCGCCTGTTCGACGAGGGCCCCGCCGACACCGCCGACCCCGCCGACCCGGGGGCCGGGGAGGACGCGGTCCTGCGGGACGTGCAGGTCGTGCTGGACCTGCCGGAGATCCACGACCTCACCGGCCCCGCCCCGGACCGCGGCGCCCCCCGCGGCGGACGGGCGCCCGGGGACGGGGGACCGACGGTGGTGTGGGGCGTCCTGTGCGTCCTGGACACCGACGCCCGGCACTGGGACGAGCGCGACCGTGAACTGGTCACCGACCTGGCTGCGGCGGCGGCCGCCGAGCTGCGCTCCCGGGTCCTGACCAGCCGCGCGGTCTCGGCCGAGCAGCAGATGGCCGTGACCCTGGCCGCCACCCGCGCCGTGCAGAACCGCAGCCGGCTGCTGCTGAGCCTGTCCCGCGGCCTGTCCCGCGCCGAGACCGTCCAGGACGTCTCCGACATCCTCGCCGACCTGCTGCGCCGGCAGCTGGGCGTGGACCACTTCGGGTTGCTGCTGCACGAGGTGGAGCACCACCGGGCCCGGTACGTGGACATGTCCACCTTCCCCCCGGGCACCGACCCGGCCTGGGAGTCCTTCGACCTGCGCGCCCCCACCGCCCCCGCCGCCCGCGCCGTGGCCGAGGGGACGGCCTTCTTCTGCGACGACCGCGACGCCGTGCTCGCCACCGACCCGCACCTGACCAGCCAGGGCGCCTGGGACTTCCCCGGCGCCGTCGTGATCCTGCCGCTGCTGTCCGGCACCCCGGGGCCGCACCGGGAGACCTCCGGGGCCCTCGTCCTGGTCTGGCCGGACCCCCGCGACACCGCCGACCAGGCCGACCGGGCGCTGTGGCTGTCCCTGGCCGACTACACCGCCCAGACCCTGGCCCGGGTGCAGTACGCCGCCCGGCTGCGCTCCAGCGCCGAGACGCTGCAGCGCTCGATGCTGACCCGGCTGCCCGAACCCGACAGCCTGGAGGTCCGTGCCCGGTACGTCCCCGCCGCCAGCGGCGAGAGGGTCGGGGGCGACTGGTACGACGCCGTCGTCACCCCCGACGGGGCCACCACCCTCGTCATCGGGGACGTCACCGGCCACGACATGACCGCCGCCGCCGGCATGGGGCAGGTCCGCGGGCTGCTGCGAGCGTTCACCTACGACCGCGACGAGGCGCCGGGCGCCCTGGTGAGCCGCCTGGACCGCGCCGTGACGGGTCTGGGCGTGGACACCCTGGCCACGCTCGTCCTGGCCCGCATCGAGCAGACCGACGCCGACGCCGAGGCCGGTCTGCGCCGGTTGCGGTGGACCAACGCCGGGCACCCGCCCCCGGTGCTGCTCCTGGCCGACGGCAGCACCCGGGTGCTGGACTCCACCCCCGAGCTGCTCATCGGGTTGCTGGCGAGCACCCCGCGCAGCGACCACGAGACCGCGCTGCCACCGGGCTCGACGCTGCTGCTGTACACCGACGGGCTCATCGAGCACCGCGGCCGGTCGCTGACCGACGGGCTGGAGGACCTCCAGCGGGTCCTGAACGCCGGCCACGCCGGCGGCGCGGTCACCCTGGAGGACCTGCTGGACCACCTGGTCCGCGAACTCGTCGGGACCGAACCCGACGACGACTGCGCCGTCCTGGCCGTCCGCGCCCACCCGCAGGACCGCTGACGACGTCGCCCGCGCCGCCCTGCGCCACCGGCCTCACCGGGGGTGTCACCGGTGGCGTCGTCGCACCCTCACCCCGACGACGACGAGGTCGACGACGGCCAGGACGGCGAGGGCGGCGAGGAACCAGCCCGGTGCCCGGCTCCCGCCCGGCGGCTCGTCGGCCGTGAACCAGACGACGGCGAAGGCGGTGCACACGACCAGGCCGAACGCGGCGAGCACGAGCCGCAACCGCAGCGGGGACCGCGCGGTCCGGGCCTCGGAGCCGGTCCGGCCGCGCGGCTGGCCGGGATCGTCCTGGTTCACGTCGCGGCCGCCGTCCCGCCCGGAACGGGCTCACGCTCCGAGGACCACCGCCAGCCGGTGATCCCCTCGGGGTCCTCCCCGTCGCGCCGCGGCCGTTCGCGGGTGCCGTCGCGCTCCTGCGCGAACTCCTCCCGCAACCGGTCCGCGGGCCCGTCCCACCCGTTCTCCGCCGCACGAGGCACCGCCTCGGCCGCCAGGTCGTGCCGCGAGACGCCGTTGCCGGCCAGCAGGTCGCAGGGGGTCGAGGAGGGCAGCACCTCGTGGACGGCCACGGGGTACCCGCGGGCCTCCCCTACCCCTGACCGCAGGACGCGACCCCCTCGCGGGGGAACCGTCGCCGGGACCCGCCGCGCACCGGGGTCCTCACAGGACGGGCCAGGTCGGCCGCACGTAGCCCGGTTCCCACGGGGTGACGCCGTAGTACCCGTACAGGGACTGGTAGTACGCGGACTGGTCGACGATCTCGGGGTCGTACTGCGGCGCACCTTCGACGCGTTCGCGCGTCAGGTCGACGTGGACCGCGTCCTCGTCGACGGAGGTGACCGCGTCGACGGGGATGAAGAACACCTCCGCGCCGATGCCGAGGAGCCCGCCGTGCTTGACGCGCAGCATCCGGACCTGCACGTCGGGCCCGTCACCGTCCTGCGGGTCGTCCTGCGGGTCGTCCTGCGCGGTCTCCTGCGCGGTCTCCCGGCCCTCCGCGAAGCCCCCTTCGAGGTCGACGAGGAGGTCGTCGACCTTCCCGAGGTCCTCCCCCTCGGCGTTGAGCACGGTGCGACCGCGGACGTCCGCCGCGGGGTCGGCGACGGTGCGTCCGGTGTCGTCCAGGCGGACGAGGGTGGTCGGCTGGTCGGTCATCAGCTCTCCTCCGATCGGTGTTCCTGCGGTCCACCGGTGTTCCCGGCACCGCGGCGGCACGGACGTCGGGGCCACCGGGAACTCCCGCGCCCGGGAACGTCGGCGCTGCGCTGTTCGACGCCGTGGGCCGGACCCTACGCGCCCGGCCCCGGCGCTGCACCACGGCCGCAGCGCACCGGGTCCACGGGTCCACGGGTCCACGGTTTCACTGGGTGAAGCGGAGCTCTCCCGCGGCGTAGTCCACGGTGATGCTGCCGAAGGTGCTCAGCACGTCGGACCCCAGGAGACCGGCGATCTCGGACGTCCCGCCCCCCTCGTCCCCTCCGGGGGTGGGGAAGTCGATGGCGCCGACCGGTCTCGCGGGCAGCGACGCGTCCCCCACCGCCCAGCTCGGAACGGTGACCAGCTGCACCTGCTGGGTGCCGGTCACCCCGCTGACGTCGGCGCTGCCACCGGTGGGTTCCAGGCCGAGCTGCCGGGCGAGGTCGGAGTTGACCGCCGAGCTCGAGGCCCCGGTGTCCAGGACGAACGGGAACGGCCCCTCGCCCCCGATGGTCACGGGGACGAGGGCCAGGGTCGCCGACCCCTGCTGCAGGACCTGCAGGTCGACCGTCGTGGTGCCGGCCGGGGCGGAGGACGCGCCGGTCGCCGGGCGCGGTGCGGGGTCGTCGCCCCGGACCGTGAACGAGCACCCGGACGACAGCCCGGCGGTGAGGACGAGCGCCACCGCCAGGCACCGCCGGCGCGAGGAGGTGGACGGGCGGGCGGGGAACCGGTGTCGGGGAGCGGGCACGCCCCAGGGTGCACCGGGGTCGAGGAGGTCGCACCGCGGACGAGGGCGGGTCGGGCGCCCACCCGCGGGACCGGCCCCCCGCGCATCACTCGAACCGGGCCGCCCGCGCCTCGACGTCGAGCAGGACCTCGTCGGCGGCGTCGGGGCTGACGCGACCGGTCCGCCGGGCCTCCAGGACGGTGTCGCGCTCCGCGTCGACCCCGACGAGGAACAGGCGCCCCACCTCGTCGACGGCTCCCGGGTCGTCCTCCCCCTCGTCGAAGAGGTCGACCAGGGCGCTCTGGTGCTCCAGGCGCGCCCGGTAGCGCCCCAGCGCCGTCTCCCGCGCCCGCGCCGACACCCCACCGGCACCTTCGAGGGCCCGCAGCGCGGCCCGGGTCGCGTCACGCCGCAGGCCGCGGACGTCTGCGGCCGCGTCGCCGGGCCGGGCGACGCCGAGGCGCCGGACGAGCGGGGCCAGCGTGAGCCCCTGCAGCACGAGCGTGGCGATGACGACGACCAGCGCGACGAGGATCACCTCCGCCCGGTAGGGGAAGTCCCCGCCCTGCGCCGTGAACGGCAGGGCCAGCGCCGTCGCCACGGTGACCACGCCCCGCATGCCGGCCCACGACGCCACCGTCGCCTCCCGCCACCCGGCCGGGGTGGCCGACCCGCGCCGACGCGCCCGTCGTCCGGCCACCGCGGAGGCGGCGTGGACCACCGCGAACCGCACCACGACGAGCGAGCCCACCACCGCGGCCGCCACGCCCAGCGAGTGCCCGCTGCTGAGGCGGGAACTGGCCTCCAGCGCGTTCGTCAGCTCCAGGCCCAGGAAGCCGAACAGCAGACCCGTGACGGCGAAGTCCACGTACCGCCACACCGCCCGGCCCAGCAGCCACCCCGACGACGTCGTCGCGCTGTGCCCCTGCGCCCGCAGGAACAGCCCGGCGGCCAGCACCGCGAGCACCCCGGACGCCTCCACCTCGTCGGCCGCCAGGTAGACCGCGAACGGCAGCGCCAGGGTGACGGTCGTCTCGACGGACGCGTCGTGCAGCCGGGCCAGGGCCCAGCGCGCGGCGATCCCGCCCGCCAGGCCGATGAGCACGCCCCCGGCCACCTCCAGCAGCAACCGCCACCCGACCTCGACGACGCCGATGCCACCGGCGGTCACCGCGATGAGGGCGACCTGGTACAGCGTCAGGGCGGTCGCGTCGTTGAACTGCCCCTCCCCCTCCAGCACCGTCACCAGGCGCGGGGGCAGCCGGAGCTTGCGCGCGACGGCGGTGGCCGCGACGGGGTCCGGCGGGGCGACGATCGCGCCCAGCACGACGGCGACCGCCCAGGGCAGCCCCAGCAGGTGCGCCACCACCGCCACCACGGCGGCGCTCGCCGCGGTCAACCCCACAGCCAGCGTCAGGACAGCGGGCGCGTCGCGGCGCAGGTCGCGCAGGGAACCCCGTTGCGTGGTGGCGAACAGCAGCGGCGGCAGGACGATCGGCAGGATCACGTCCGGGGGGATGCGCGGTGCGGGGACGGCGGGGACCAGCGCGAGGAGCAGACCGTAGACCGTGAGCACCACCGGCTGGGGAACCCCCAGGCGCGCCGCCAGGGGCGTGAGCACCACGATGCCGAGGACCAGCAGGGCGAGCAGAGCGACGACGTCCACGAGCAGCGATGGTCGCCCCGGGTGGACGGACCCACCAGCCAGGCCCGGCCCCGGGCGCGCTCCCCGCCGCGGTGAGACGGTGGGGCGAGCGGTCACCGGGTTCGGCGGGAGAGGGAGGACGGACGTGGACGGGATGTTCTTCGGCGGGTGGACCGGCCTGCTCCGCGTGCTGCTGGTGGGGACGGCGGCCTACCTCTGGCTCGTCGTCGTCCTGCGCATCACGGGCAAACGCACGCTGAGCCAGCTGAACGCCTTCGACTTCATCGTCACCGTCGCCCTGGGTTCCACGCTCGCGACCGTGCTGCTCTCGGGATCGGTCGCTCTCGCGGAGGGTGCGCTGGCACTGGTCCTGCTGGCGGTCCTGCAACTGCTCGCGGCCTGGGCGACGACGCGCAGCCGCGCCGCGCGGGCGGCCGCCACGTCCCGCCCCACCGTCCTGCTGCGCGACGGCGTCCCCCTCCACGACGCCCTGCGGCGGCAACGGGTCAGCCTCGACAGCCTGCACGCCGCCGTCCGCAGCGAGGGGATCGGTGGCCTGGAACTGGTCGCCGCCGCCGTGCTCGAGACGAACGGCGCGATCAGCGTCGTCCCGGCGGCCCAGGCGGGTTCCCGCTCGGCCCTGCCCGGCACGGACGACGCGGGCGGTCCGTCGCGCTGATCGCGGACGACGGTTGGCACCCGGGCGGGGGAACCGTAAGGTGACGCGAGGATCGCCGCTGGAACTCCCCGGTGGCGACGACGCCGTACAGCTCCGTGCGGCTCCCGAGATGCCGTCCACGAGAGCGCACCGCTGGGTGCGCGCGACGGTGCGACCGCAGCAACACCCCCGGGCAGTCCCCGTGCCGGCGCGCGCCGCCGCGCCCGGACCGGCCGGGGTGTTCCTGCGACCAGCGAGGAGGAACCCCCATGCAACGACGCACCTTCACCCGCGCCGCGCTCGCCACGACCGTGGCGGGTCTCGGCCTGGGCGCCGCCGCCTGCAGCGACGACGACAGCGGCGCAGGCGGCGGTGGGACGACGCTGACGTACTGGGCCAGCAACCAGGGCACCAGCCTGCAGGACGACGTCGACACCCTCACCCCGGAACTGCAGAAGTTCGAGGACGAGACCGGGATCCACGTCGACCTGGAGGTCATCAGCTGGGACAACCTGCTGGACCGCATCCTGTCGGCCACCGTGTCGGGCCAGGGCCCGGACGTCCTGAACATCGGCAACACCTGGTCGGCGTCTCTGCAGGCGACCGGGGCCTTCCTCGCCTTCGAGGACGACCAGTACGACGCCATCGGGGGGCAGGACAAGTTCCTGGAGTCCAGCTTGCAGTCCACCGGTGCGCCGGGACAGCCGCCGGCCTCCGTCCCCCTCTACGGCCTGGCGTACGGGCTGTTCTACAACCGCCAGGCGTTCGCCGACGCCGGCATCTCCGAGCCCCCCGCCACCTGGGACGACCTCGTGCGGGTGGCGACGACGCTGACCGACCCCGCCGCGAACCGCTGGGGCATGACGGTCGCCGGCGCCAGCTACACCGAGAACGCCCACTTCGCCTTCATCTTCGGCCGGCAGAACGGAGCCGAGTTCTTCGACGACGACGGCAACCCCGTCTTCGACGACGCCGCGAACGTCGCCGGTCTGCAGCAGTACCTGGAGCTCATGTCCACCCACCGCGTCGTCAGCCCGTCCGCCGCCGAGCACCCCACGACCAACGACATGATCGCCGACTTCACCTCGGGGAACGCCGCCATGTTCATGGGCCAGAACAACTCCGAGGCGACGATCCTGGCGAACGGGATGACCACCGAGCAGTACGGCGTCGTCCCCATCCCGGTCCTGCAGCCCCTGCCGGACGGGGGCCAGGAGATCACCAGCCACGTCGCCGGCATCAACATCAGCGTCTTCGGCGCGAGCTCGAACACCGACGGGGCGCTGCAGTTCATCGAGTTCCTCACCAGCCCCGAGGAGCAGGTGATCCTCAACCAGCAGTTCGGGTCCCTGCCCGTGGTGGCCGAGGCCGCCGACGACGAGGCGTTCCAGACCCCCAACCTCCAGGTCTTCACGGAGGTCCTGGCCGAGACCGCGGCCCCGCTGCCGATGATCCCGAACGAGAGCCAGTTCGAGACCACCGTCGGTCAGGCGATGCGTGACCTGTTCGGGCGGATCGCCACGGGCCAGACGGTGGGTGACGCCGACGTGGCCGGCGCCCTGCGCCAGGCCCAGCAGCAGATGGCCGGGATCTGAGGCACCGTGTCGACCACCACCTCCCGGGCCGGGCTGAACACGGCCGGCGGCGGCGACCGCCCACGGCGGCACCGGTCCGTGGCCCCCCGCTGGCTGCCCTACCTGCTGCTGCTGCCCGCACTGGTGTTCGAGCTGCTGGTGCACATCGTCCCGATGCTCACCGGCATCTGGATCAGCGGACTGCAGCTGAACCAGTTCTTCATCCGCCGCTGGCTGGACGCCCCCAGCGCCGGGCTGGACAACTACCGCGTCGCGCTGAACTTCGACGGTGCCGTGGGCGAGGCGCTGCTCAACTCCTTCGTCGTGACCTTCGCCTTCACCCTGGCGGTGCTGGCCGTGTCCTGGACGATGGGCATGTTCGCCGCCGTCATGCTGCAGCGGCCCTTCCGGGGCCGCGGGCTCATCCGGACCCTGTTCCTCATCCCCTACGCGATCCCGGTCTACGCCGGGGTCATCGTGTGGAAGTTCATGCTGGGCCGCGACAACGGCATGGTGAACACCCTGCTGGCCCAGCTCGGGATCGGCGAGGGCGACACCTTCTGGCTCCTGGGTGACCAGGCCTTCTGGTCGACCGTGGTGGTGGCGGTCTGGCGGTTGTGGCCCTTCGCCTTCCTCACCCTGACCGCCGGCCTGCAGTCGGTGCCGGACGACGTCTACGAGGCCGCGTCGGTCGACGGCGCCGGGTTGTGGCGGCAGTTCCGCAGCCTGACCCTGCCGATGCTGGCCCCGGTCAACCAGGTGCTGCTGCTCGTCCTGTTCCTCTGGACGTTCAACGACTTCAACGTGCCGTACATCCTGTTCGGCCAGTCGGTCCCGCGTTCGGCGGACCTGCTGTCCATCCACGTCTACCAGTCGTCGTTCATCACCTGGAACTTCGGTGTCGGATCGGCCATGAGCGTCCTGCTCCTGCTGGTCCTCCTGGTCATCACCGCCGTCTACCTGCCGCTCACGAACAGGAGGGTGCGCGATGCGTGAACCCGTCTCCTTCCGGGTCCTGCGGGTCGTCGGCCTGGTGCTGCTGACCCTGTTCGTGCTGGCCCCGCTCTACGTGATGGTCGTCAGCAGCGTCAAACCCCTGGGCGACGTCCAGGGCCGGTTCACCTGGATCCCGACGACCGTCACGGTCCAGCCCTTCATCGACATGTGGTCGACCGTCCCGCTGGGCCGGTACTTCGTCAACAGCCTCGTGGTGTCCCTGCTCGCCACGCTCTGCTCGGTGCTGCTGGCGATCTCCGCGGCCTACGCGATCAGCCGCTACCGGTTCCGCGGGCGGGGTCTCTTCCGCGTGACGGTGCTGTCGACCCAGATGTTCCCCGGCATCCTGTTCCTGCTGCCGCTGTTCCTCATCTTCGTCAACATCGGGCAGGCGACGGGTTTCGCCCTGCAGGGCAGCCGGCTGGGGCTGGTCATCACCTACCTGACGTTCTCGCTGCCGTTCGCGATCTGGATGCTCGTCGGCTACTTCGACTCGATCCCGCGCCAGCTCGACGAGGCCGCCCTCGTGGACGGGTCCGGACCGGTCGGGGCGCTCGTCCGCGTCGTCCTGCCGAGCGCGGCTCCCGGCATCGCCGCGGTGAGCATCTACAGCTTCATGACCGCCTGGGGCGAGACCCTCTTCGCCTCCGTCATGACGACCGCGCAGTCGCGGACGCTGGCGGTCGGACTGCGGGAGTACTCGACGCAGGTCAACGTCTACTGGAACGAGGTGATGGCCGCCTCGCTCGTCGTCAGCATCCCGGTCGTCGTCGGCTTCCTGCTCCTGCAGCGCTACCTGGTGCAGGGCCTGACCGCGGGGGCCGTCAAGTGAGCGTCCCCCCGCTCGGCCCCGCGGACGCGTGAGCCCGGTGCCCGGGGCGGCCGAGGAGTGGCTGTCCCTGGACGTGCGGTCCGACGGGGACCGGGCCGTCATCCGGGTCACCGGCCGGCTCACGGCGACCACCGGTGACCTCGTGGTCGGGGTGCTCGACGGCACCCTGCCGCAGCGCGCGGACCCCGGGCCCTCGCCGCTGGTCCTCGACCTGGGCGGCGTCGTGGACTGCACCGCCGGGGGCAGGCGGCACCTGCAGCGCGCGCTCGAGCACGCCTCGGAGGCGGCCGTCCCGGTGGAGGTGCGGGACTGGCCGGGCACCTGACCACGGACACGTCCCGACGCGCGCCCGGGGGCGCAGCCGCACCGCCGCCGGTCGCGTGGGACGGTGGGGCACCAGACCACGACGTCCGCAGGAGGGGATCCCGATCCGCCGCCGCACCGCCCACGGCCTCGCCCTCGTCACGGGCCTGTCCCTCCTGGCCGCCTGCACGGGCGCTTCCGACGACGAGCAGGCGTCCCCGCCCGAGGGCGGTGAGGACGGCGGCGACGGCCGCGTCCGCGCGGTCCTGCGGGCCCAGGACACGCCCACGACCGTCCTCCCGGTCGACTCCCCCGCCGACGCCGCCGCCGCGCTGAGCGCCCACCTCCTCGCCAGCAGCCCCTCGGTGGTCATCGGCGAGGAGGACCCCGCGACCCTGGACCTCGCCGCGGCCCTGGCCGCCACCGATGGGGTCCCGCTCCTCCTCCCCGCGCCCTCGACGACGGCGGAGGTGCGCCGGCTCGGGGCCGGGGAGGTCCTGACCGTCGGGGCGAGGGCCACGACGTGGGCGGAGCAGACCTTCACCGGTCCCGACGACCCGCCGGTGCGGGCGCACGAGACCTCCGGCCCCGTCGCGGCACCGGACCCGGGCGAGGACGGCGGGACCACTCTCCTGGTGACCGGGGCCGGCTGGGAGGCGGCCGCCGCCGCCACCGCCCGCGCGCTCGGAGTGCAGGTCCTCACCGTCCCGGGCGCCGACCCCCGGGCCGGGGCCACGACCGTCGACGCCCTGCACGCCGGCGCCGGGCGCACCGGGTCGGGGGCGGGCCGGCACGTCGTCGGGCTGGGCAGCGCCTTCGGCCCCCCCGAGGTGTTCGCGAGCCGCACGGCCGTGGCCTCCACCGGGATCCACGTCCCCGGCGGGGGGCAGCTGCCCCTGGCCGGGCGACGCGCCGTCGCCCTGTACGGCACCCCGGGCACCCCGAGCCTGGGCGTCCTCGGGGAGCAGTCGCTGCCGCAGACGCTCGACCGCGCACGGGCGCTCGCGGCCCGCTACGACGGGCTGGGGGGGCTCCCCGCCGTGCCCACCCTGGAGATCATCACCACGGTCGCGGCCGGGTCGCCCGGCTCCGACGGCGACTACTCCACCGAACTCGACCCCGACGACCTCGAACCCTGGGTCGACCGGGCCGGCCGCGAGGGTGTCGCGGTGGTGCTGGACCTGCAGTCCGGCCGCAGCGACTTCCTCACCCAGGCGCGGCGCTACGAGCAGCTGCTGCGCTACCCGCACGTCGGGCTGGCCCTGGACCCCGAGTGGCGCCTGGGCCCCGACCAGCGGCCCCTGCAGCAGATCGGTTCCGTCGACGTGGCCGAGGTCAACGCGGTCGCCGACTGGCTGGCCGGTTTCGTCCGCGACCGCACGCTGCCGCAGAAGGTGTTCCTGCTGCACCAGTTCCGGACGTCGATGGTCCGGGACCGGGAGGAACTGGACGTGGGGCACGACGAACTCGTCACGGTCGTCCACGCGGACGGGCACGGGACCCCCGGCAACAAGGAGGCCACCTACCGGGCGCTGACGCGGCAGGGGCCGGCGGGTCTGCTGTGGGGGTGGAAGAACTTCCTCGACGAGGACACCCCGACCTTCACCCCGCAGCAGACGGCGGCCCTGGAACCGCCGCCGGTCTTCGTCTCCTACCAGTGAACCCCGGCGGGCACGCGCCCGCGCTTGCCGGGGAACGGGGTGAGGCGGTAGAGACGAGGTAGCACCTCCCGGTCCAAAGCAGGGCCTCGTCGTCCACCCGGGTCCGCGTCACGCCGTCGACCGCACCGGGGCGGACGACCTCGGTGGCGGACGACACGGGATCGGCATGACGCACCAGATCGACGAGCAGTCCGAGGACCAGGACGGCGACCGGGCACACCCGGCTCCCCGGCTGCGGGTGGGGGCGCGCACCGCGGCCGCGCGGGCGCGGGAACGGGCACGCCTGGTCCGTGAGCAGGCGCGCGCCGTTCGCGACGCCGGTGAGCAGGCGCGCGTGGCCCGCGACGCCGCCACGGCCACGCGCGTCGTGCGGGTGGGTCCGCGCGGGCCCGACCGGTCGTCGCCGGACGGGCCCCCCGCCAGCCGTGCCCTGTGGATCCGGGGTCTGCTCGGGGACCTGTGGGGCGACGAGCTCCCGCCGAGCGCCGATCCGTGGCTCACGCTGGTGCAGGACGCCCTCGCGCTCGACGACGAGGCGGGCCGGGAACGCGGCTGCGTCGTCTACGCCGACGCCCTGCACCTGGACGTGCTCGCGGACGTGCTGGCCGAGGCGCTGCGCGCCCACCCGCGCCGGGTGGTCCTGCTGGCGCGGCTGCCGGTCGTCCTGCGCGAGCCCGTGCTGCGGCAGCTCCGCCGGCTCCCGTCGGCCTCACCGAGCCATGACGCCGAGTGACCACCAACGCACTACGGGTAGACGAAACGTGATCGTCACGGCAGGCTGGTCCCGTTCGCCCCAGGAGCCACAGAAACGCCCCATCCAAGGGGAGCACCGCTCCGAACACCGGGAGTCCGAGCACGACGACGTGACAGTTGCCGCGTCGAGCACCGGCGTCGACACCTGGCGCCCAGACACCGAAGGCTGCCCATGTTCAAGAAGTCTCTTCTCGTCGACATGATCAACCGCAGTTCCGAGACCCCCGCCGACCGCAGGAACTTCCTGCGCGGCATGGGTCTGCTGTCCGCCGGCACCGTGGGTGCCGGTCTGGTGGGGACAGCCGTGACCGGGTCCGCCGAGGCCGCCACCGCCGCCCCCAGCGAGGGCAGCGTCCTCAACTTCGCCCTGAACCTCGAGTACCTCGAAGCCGAGTTCTACTGCTACGCCGCCTACGGCCACGGTCTGGCCGACGCCATGGCGACCGGCACGGGGACCCAGGGCGGGGTCACCGGCGGGCACCGCGTGCCGTTCAAGTCCAAGGCGATGCGGTACTACGCCGAGGAGATCGCCAACGACGAGATCGCCCACGTCAAGTTCCTGCGCACCGCTCTGGGCTCGGCCGCCGTCTCCCGCCCGGCCATCAACCTGCAGGACTCCTTCACCGCGGCGGCCGTCGCAGCGGGTGTCATCGAGCAGGGGGAGACGTTCGACCCGTTCTCCTCCGAGGCGTTCTTCCTGCTCGGCGCGTTCCTCTTCGAGGACGTCGGCGTCACCGCCTACAAGGGCGCGGCCCCGCTCATCTCGACCCCCGCCTACTTGGAGGCGGCGGCGGGGATCCTCGCCGTCGAGGCGTACCACTCCGGGATCGTCCGGACCCTGCTGTACGAGAACGGCTTGAGCGCCCCCACCAACCTCATCTCCGACGCCCGCGACGCCCTCGACGGCTCGGGTGCGGACAAGGACCAGGGCATCACGGTCGGTTCCGGTGGACGGGCGAACCTCGTCCCGACGAACGGGGACAGCATCGCGTTCAGCCGGACCCCGCAGGAGGTCCTCAACATCGTGTACCTGACGCCGGGTTCCGGGGTCACCAGGGGCGGGTTCTACCCCGCCGGCCTCAACGGCGAGATCGCCACCAGCTGACCCCCGCGAACCACAGGAGAACACGATGAAGAAGAAGTCCCTCGTCACCGCCGCCGGTGTCGCCCTGCTCGTCGGCCTGGGGAGCGCGGTGCCCGCGCAGGCGGCCGCCGGGTTCGCCTTCGACGACCGCATCTCGGGCCCGGACCGGTTCGCCACGGCCGTCGCCGCGTCCAAGCTGCTCGAACCCGTCGACGGGTCGGCCACCGACGTGGTGGTCGTCAACGGGTACGCCACCGTCGACGGTCTGACGGCCTCCTACCTCGCGGGCCTGAAGTCGGCCCCGATCCTCTACACCGACACGAACTCCGTCCCGGCGGTCACCGCCGCCGAACTGCAGCGGCTCGGGGCCGAGGACGTCTGGATCGTCGGTGGCACCAACCGCGTGTCCCAGGCCCAGGAGGACGCCTGGAAGGCGGCGGGCAAGACCGTGCACCGCCTCGCGGGAGCCGACCGGTACGAGACCGCGGCCCTGGTCGCCGAGGCCGACGACTCCGGTCTCGCCCCGGAGCAGGTGTTCATCGCCAGCGGCACCAGCACGGCCGACGCCCTGGCCGCCGGCCCCGTCGCCTGGGCGCGGAACTACCCGATCCTGCTGACCGAGGCGGGGTCCCTGCCGGAGGCCACGCAGGACGCGCTCGACGAGCTCGGCACGACGAACCGGGTCGTCCTGGGCAGTTCCGCCTCCGTCTCGGACGCCGTCTACGGCCAGGCCGGCGGCACCGAACGCCTGGCGGGGGCCAACCGCCAGGAGACGGCGGCGAAGATCGC
Organism: Kineococcus mangrovi; assembly: GCF_041320705.1. Taxonomy (NCBI): domain Bacteria; kingdom Bacillati; phylum Actinomycetota; class Actinomycetes; order Kineosporiales; family Kineosporiaceae; genus Kineococcus; species Kineococcus mangrovi. The sequence continues at coordinate 5,001 of NZ_JBGGTQ010000009.1, read as the reverse complement.
CGACGACGCCATCGCGAACGAGCACTTCGACACCCAGAGCGTGGCGCTCGTGGGCGGCACCGACGGCACCGCGGCCGACGCCCTCTCGGCGGCGCCCGTGGCCGGCAGCCAGGGTGTCCCGCTGCTGTTCACCGGGTTCGACGGTTCCCTCGGCGACAGCACGTCGGCGTACCTCGTCGCCCACAAGGCGAACTACACCACTTCGGGCACGGGCTGGATCTTCGGTGGCCCGCCCTCGGTCCCGCAGGCGGCCGTGGACGCCGCCACCGCCCTGGTGCAGTGATCCAGGGGTGAACCCGGCCCCGCGGCGGAACGTCGGTTCCGCCGCGGGGCCGGTTCGTGCTCCCGGACCTCACGCGGCGCACCCGCCGGCGGTTCACCTCAGCAGGCGCGACAACCGCCGGTCGGCGAGGGGTTTCCCGCCCGTCTGGCACGTGGCGCAGTACTGCATCGAGCGGTCCGCGAACGAGACCTCCCGCACGACGTCCCCGCAGACGGGGCACTGCTGCCCCGTCCGCCCGTGCACGCGCATCCTCGCGCGCTCGGCGTCCTTCAGCTCCCCGGCCGGTTTCCCGCTCGCCGCCGCCACCGCGTCGGTGAGGGTCGTGCGCAGCGCCTGGAACAGCCGCCGGACGTCCTCCTCGGGCAGCTTCCCGGCCGGCGCGAAGGGCGAGAGCTTCGCGACGTGCAGCACCTCGTCGGAGTAGGCGTTCCCGACCCCGGCGAGCGTCGACTGCTCCCGCAGCAGCCCCTTGACCTGCTGGCGCGACCCGGCCAGGAGGGCGCGGAACGCGTCGAGGTCGAAGGAGTCGTCGAGCGGGTCCGGGCCGAGCGAGGCGATGCCGGGCACCTGCGCGACGTCGCGGACGACGTGGACCGCGAGCCGCTTCCGGGTGCCGGCCTCGGTGAGGTCGAACCCGGGTGGGCTGTCCGGGTCCTCGTCGTCCTCGGCCGCCAACCGCACGCGCAGGGCGACGGGGTTCTTCCCGCCGGGCCGCAGGGGGGCCTTCGGCAGGGCGTCGGACCAGCGCAACCACCCGGCGCGGGACAGGTGGACCACCAGGTGCAGGCCGTCGACGTCGAGGTCGAGCCACTTGCCGCGCCGTTGCACGCCGGTGACGAGCAGCCCCTGCAGCGCCGTGGGCGGCGGGTCGTACGTCTTGAGCACGCTGACCGCCCCGACCTCGACCCCCGCGACGACGCGACCTGCCGTGCGCTCGCGCAGGAAGGCGGCGAGCGCTTCGACCTCGGGCAGCTCCGGCACGCGGCCAGTCTGGGGCACCCGGTGCGGCCGAACCAGGTGTTCGGCCCGCCGAAGGCGAGTGCTGGAGCTGTCGCGGCCCGCACCGGGTGTGCTGGCATGGCCCGCGGCCCACCGACGCGCCCGTCCCGTCCCGCCGTGAAGGAGCCGCACCCACCGTGGACCTCGCCGTCCTGGCCGCCAGCTTCCTGCCGATCCTGCTGCTGGAGCTGCCCGACAAGACCTTCGTCGCCACGCTGGTGCTCGCCACCCGCTTCAAGCCCCTCACCGCCTGGGTGGGGGTCGGTCTGGCCTTCGCGGTGCAGTCCCTCATCGCCGTCGTGGCCGGCCGGCTGCTGGCCCAGCTGCCCGAACGCCCGGTCGCGGCCGTGGCCGCCGTGCTGTTCGCGGTGGGCGCGGTGACGCTGTTCCGGGGGGCGGCGAAGGCGGAGCAGGCGGGGCGGGAGGCCCGCGGCGAGTACGAGGCGAAGGTGGGCGGCGGCCGGTCGGGCCGGCGCGGGGTCCTGACGTGCTTCGGCGTGGTCTTCCTCGCCGAGTGGGGCGACCTGTCGCAGCTGTTCACGGCCGGACTGGCCGCGCGCTACGACGACCCGGTCTCGGTGTTCGCCGGCTCGTGGGCGGCGCTGCTCGTCGTGGCCGGCCTGGCGGCGGCGCTCGGCGGCACGATCGTGCGCCGGCTCAGCGTCGCCGCGGTGAGCCGGGTCGGCGGTGTCGTGTGCGCCGTCCTGGCCGTCCTGACGGTGCTGGAGGTGGCGGGGGTGCAGCTGCCGGTGTGACCTCTGGGACGGGCGGGGCGGGTGCCGGGATCCGCCTGCGTGCGGACAAGAGGCGACCCGAGTGATTGACTGTGAGTCACGCGTCGATGACTGTGCTCACACGCGAGAGTGGTGCACGCCGCGGAGGAGCCGCGGTGTACGGATCGCAGTCGGGGAGGTCGAGGACCGTTGTTCCACGTGGTCCTCCCCCCCAGCCGCCGCTCCGTCAGCGTGGCGCGCTGGCTCATCAGCGAGTGGTGCGCACCGTGGGTGGCCTCCTCCGAGCTCGGCGAGGACACCGTCGAGGCCGCGCTGCTGCTGGCCAGCGAGGTCGTCACGAACGCCGTCGTGCACGGCGACGGCATGGTCCAGCTCGCCGTCCGCCGCGTCGACGGCACCTCGCTGCGCGTGGAGGTCTCCGACGACGGCGGCGGGATGCCCCTCATCGGGGCGCAGCGGACGGACGCCGAGAGCGGTCGCGGGATGGCGATGGTGGAGATGCTCTCGACCCGCTGGGGCACCGACCTCGCGGTGGGCCCCCTCGGCAAGACGGTGTGGTTCGAGCTGACCGACGAGTCCGTCCAGCACTGAGCGGGTCAGACCGTGGCGTCCCGGTGGGCCGTCCAGGCCGGGACGAGCTGCACGAGCGCGACGGCGACCAGCGCCGCCAGCGGCACCGTCCAGTCCCCCGTCGCCGAGTGCAGGGCGCCGAAGGCGACCGGCCCGACGGCGGCCGCGAGGTAGCCGACGGCCTGCGCCATGCCCGACAGCGCCGCCGCGGTGGGCGCGTCCGCGGCCCGCGCGGAGATCGCGGCCAGGGCCAGCACGACCGACCCGCCGCCGCCCAGCCCCACGAGGCCGACCGCGGCCACCGCGGCCGCCGGCGCGAGCAGCAGCAGCAGGATCCCCGTGGCCGAGCACAGCGTGGCCGCCACGGCGACCCACCGCGTCCGGTGCACGGACCGGCCGGCGATCGCGGGGACCAGCAGCGAGCCCACGACGCCGACGACCTGCAGCTCGGACAGCAGGACGCCGGACGCCGTCGCGTCCAGCCCCGAGCGGTCCCGCGCGATCGTGGCGAGCCAGGACAGCAGGACGTAGAAGAGCATCGACTGCGTCCCCATGAACGCCGTCACCGCCCAGGCCAGCGGGGAGCGCCAGGGCGTGCGCGCGTGCGCCTGCACCGCCCCGGCGCCCCGGCGACCGCGGACCAGCGGCAGCCACAGCAGGGCCGCGAGGAGGGCGGGGGCCGCCCACACGACGAGCGCGGTCCGCCACCCGCCGGCGACGGTCTGGGACACCGGGACCGAGACGCCGGAGGCGAGGCTGCCGACGACCTGCATGAGCACGACGTAGCCACTGGTCAGGAGGGCGGTGCGGCCGGGGAACTCCGCGCGGACGAGGGCGGGCATGAGGACGTTCGCCACGGCGATGGCGATGCCGAGCAGCGCCGTCCCGGCGAACAGCGGGGCGACGCCCGGCACCCAGCGCAGGGCCGATCCGGCCGTCAGCAGGAACATCGCGAGCACGAGCGTGGTCCGGGCGCCCAGCCGCGCCGCGACCTTCGGGACGACGAGCGAGCTCGCCGCGAAGGCGACCAGGGGCAGCGAGGTCAGCGCCCCGGCCGCCGCCGCCGACAGGCCCAGGTCGTCGGAGACGAGCGGCAGCACGGACCCGACCCCGGTGATCGGCGAGCGCATCGCGCACGCCACGAGCAGCAGCCCGGCGAGCAGGAGGACGACGGTGCGGCGGGGGACGACGGCCGGGGCGGGACCGGGAGGGGGGATCGACATGTCCTGCGCATCGTCGCGCACCGCCCCGGGCCCTCGGGCCGCGGGGACCGCCCGGGGGACCCGCGGTCGTGGACAGCGCCCCCAGGAGGAGCCACCCGGGGGTCGTGCGGGAGTCACACCCCCAGGCCCATCGCCTCCAGCACCCGCGCCACCGTCCCCCCGGCCGCCTCGTTCGCCCGTTCCGCCCCGGCGGCCAGCACCGACCGGAGGTGGTCGTCGGCTCCCTCCAGTTCCCGGCGGCGCCGCCGCAGCGGTCGCAGGTGCTCGTTGACGGCCTCGGTGACCACCGCCTTGAGCCGCACCGCACCGCCGTCGCCGACCTCCTCGGCGACGGCCTCCGGGGTCGCGCCCGAGCAGGCGGCGGCCGTGACCAGCAGAGCGGCGACCTCCGGGCGGCGGTCCGGCTCGAACGTGATCCGGCGTTCGGCGTCCGTCCGCGCCGAGCGGACCAGCCGCGCCGTCTCGTCCTCGCTCGCGCGCAGGGCGATCGAGTTCCCCGCGCTCTTGCTCATCTTCCGCCCGTCGGTGCCGGCCAGGAGCGGGACGGGCGACAGCAGGGGCTCGGGTTCGACCAGCACCGGCCCCCCGCCGCCGAACCGCTCGTTGCACCGCCGCGCGACGGTGCGCGCGATCTCCAGGTGCGGCAGCTGGTCCTGCCCGACGGGGACGAGCGTGCCGCGGCAGGACAGGACGTCGGCGGCCTGGTGCACGGGGTAGGTGAGCAGGAGACCGCTGACCGCCCGGTGACCCCCCGGGCGGGCGCGGGCGGCGGCCGCCTCGGCCTTGACCGTGGGGTTGCGCCGGAGCTCGGCCTCGGTGACGAGCCCGAGCAGCAGCACGAACACCTGGTGCAGCGCCGGGACCGCGCTGTGGACGAACACCGCCGCCCCGCCGCGCTCGGCCGGGCCCGGTTCCAGGCCCGCGGCGAGGTTGTCGAGCAGCAGGTCCCGCACCGCCCCGCGGACGTCACCCGGGTCGTCCCGGTCGGTGGTGACCTGGTGGTCGGCGATGACGACGAACACCTCGACCCCGTCGCGCTGCAGCGCGACCCGGTTCACCAGGGTTCCCAGCAGGTGACCGAGGTGGAGGGGTCCGGTGGGGCGGTCCCCGGTGACGACGCGGAACCGGCCGGGGTCGGCGTGGACCTCGGCCAGGAGGTCGGCGCTGCGGCGGCGGGCGTTCTCGAGAGGGG
>NZ_JBGGTQ010000008.1 GCF_041320705.1 Kineococcus mangrovi | reverse complement strand
GCCCCCACCCGCCGCAGCCTGCTCGCCGTCGGGCTCGCCGCACCCGCCGCCCTGCTCACGCCGGCCCGCACCGCGCAGGCCGCCCCGCCGGCACCGCCGGCCCCGGCCTTCGTCGACAGCTACCGCACGAACGTCGCGGCGAACACGACGGCCGAGACGAACGCGGCCGTGCGGGTCCTGTCGGACCTCGGCCGGTTCTGGCGGACCGGCCCGACGTGGGACACCGGCCGGGTCCTGGACCCGGGAACGCTGCGCCGCAACGTGCGGTACTGCGCCCGCACCACCGCCGCGCGCACCGCCGAGCAGGCGGCGGAGGCCTTCGTCGCCGACCGGCAGGACCAGAGCTACGCGCTCATCGCCGGCCTGGGCCCGCTGGCCCGGCCGTACCTGGACGGCAGCCTGGCGGTCACGAGCATCACCCGGGCGCCGGCGACGACACCGCCGACGAAGATCGAGGACGAGGTCCCCGAGGACGCCCCCGCGGGCGCGGCGACCGGCGCCGGGTCGGTCGACTCCGACCTCGGGGACGTCGTCCGCCTCGTCCAGACCGTCCGCGGACCGTTCGCCTCCAGCAACCCCAGCAAGAACGTCCTGCAGTACCCGCGCCCGTGGCGGCTCGCCCCCGACAGCACCGTCCAGCCGACGGGCCGCACCGACGCCCTCGGCTACCCCGTCTACCGCTCGGACGTGGCCGTCGTGCCCACGCTGCTGCGGCAGCGTTCGACGACCCCCGAGACCGACGGCGGCTACCCCAGCGGTCACACCAACGCCTTCCACCTCGCGGCCCTCGCCTACGCCCACGCCGTCCCCGAGCGCTACCAGGCGCTCGTGACCCGGGCCCTCGAACGCTCGCACCTGCGGATCGTCGCGGGCATGCACTCGCCGCTGGACGTGCTCGGCGGGCGGACGCTGGCCACCGCCCTCGCCGCCGCGACCCTGGCCGACCCGGCGAACGCGGCCGTGAAGACCGCGGCCCGCGCCACGGCGCTCGCCCACTTCGAGGACGCCACCGGCCAGGACGCCACCGGACTCGTGGAACTCACCGCGTTCGACCGCGACGCCGTGCGCGCGCAGGTCCTGGACCACCTGACCCTCGGTTTCCCCCGGACCGGACCACGGCGCGCGATGGTCGTCCCGAAGGGGGCCGAGGTGCTGCTGGAAACCCGGCACCCCTACCTCGACCGGGACCAGCGCCGCGAGGTCCTGCGCTCGACGGCCCTGCCGTCGGGGTACCCGGTCCTGGACGGCCCGGAGCTGTGGGGACGGCTGAACCTCTTCGACGCCGCCGACGGCTACGGCCGCTTCGACACGACCGTCGCGGTGCGGTTGGACGCCGCCGCGGGAGGTTTCTGCGCGACCGACGCGTGGCGCAACGACATCGGCGGCGCGGGCGGGCTCGTCAAGCGTGGTTCCGGCCGGCTCGCCCTCACGGGCCGGAACTCCTTCCGCGGTGGGGTTCGCCTCGAGGCGGGTGAACTCGTCGCGGCGTCCGCGGCGGCGCTGGGGTGCGGGGACGTCGACCTGCGCGGGGGCACGCTGACCCTCGCGTCGGAACTCCGGGTCGAGGGGAACCTGACGCAGGCCCCGGGCGCCGTCCTGCACGTCCCCGCGGGTGGTCGGCACGCTCCGCTGACCGTGCGCGGGACGGCGACGCTCGCGCCCGGCAGCCGGCTGGAGGTGGAGTTGGCCGACGACTGCCGCGTCGGGGAGGTTCAGCCCGTGCTGCAAGCCCGTTCCGTGCGCGGCGGGTTCGGCGCGGTCGTGGTCATCGGCGGCGGCCGGGCCGAACTCGTGGCGACGCGCCACGGGGTCGGTGTGCGCCGGCTCGCCGGCTGAGGCACCGCCGGGCAGGCCGGGTCGGCGCACCGCCGCGCCGATCCGGCCCCGGGCGCGCGTGGATCAGTCGTCGGCGACGACGACGAGCCGCCCGGCCAGCCGGCGGGGCGCCCAGAACGCCTCGACGAGCGCGTGGAGGAAGACCGCCGCGAGCAACCACCCGCCCGGCTCCGACGTCAGGGCGAGCACGACGCCCACGACCGTCCCGACGGCGCCGACGACCGCGGACCACCGGCGGGTGCCGAGCGCCCCGGCCACCCGCTGCCGCAGCAGGACGGTCGCGACGACCCGCACGACCGGGTCGTGCGGGACCGGCCCGCGACGACTGGCGCGGACGGCGGCGCGCACCTGCTCCGGGGTGGTCCCCGGGGGCAGGGAGCGGACGAGACGCCGCCGTGCGGCCGCCGTCCGCGTCCCGAGGGACAGACCGACCACGAGGCCGGCGACGAGACCCGTCCAGAGGGTGAAGCCCGTCCCGTCCGGACCCGTGACGGCGGCACCCACCGCGTAGACGGCTGCGAACAGGACGCTGAACTCGAGGACCCGCCACCAGGCGGGGGCCGTGTACCAGCGCCACCACACGCGCTCAGTGTCGATCCCGTCGCGGGCCCGCACCAACCCGGTTGCCCCGGACAGCCGAACGGGGAGACGGTGGAGGCGTGGACCCCACCGCCGACCTCCTCGCCGACTGGTCGCGGCGGTTCGCCGAACCCGTCTCGGGCTGGTCGTTCACAGCGCTCACCGACGTCGTGCAGACCTCCGGTCCCCCCTGGTCGTACACGGCGCTCGCCCGCGAGTCGCTGACCGGGGCGGGTTCCGCGCTCGACCTCGGCACCGGGGGCGGGGAGTTCCTCACCGGACTGGCGGACGTCCTGCCCCCGGACACGCACGCCACGGAGGGCTGGGCGCCGAACCTGCCCGTCGCCCGCGCGGCACTCGCCCCGTTCGGTGTCGGCGTCGTCGCGCACGACGCGGCGCGGGACCGGCTGCCCTTCCCCGACGGCCGCTTCGACGTCGTCCTGTCCCGGCACACGGCCTACGCGGCCGACGACGTGGCCCGCGTGCTGCGACCGGGCGGGACGTTCCTGACCCAGCAGGTCGACGGGCGGAACCTCGACGACCTCGCGGCGGTGTTCGGGACCGGACCCGCGTTCCCGGACGTGACCCTCGAGAACGCCGGCCGTGCCGCGCGGTCCGCCGGGCTCGGTGTCGAGGTGGCCGAGTCGTGGAGCGGCCCGGTCCGGTTCGCGGACGTGGCGACCCTGGTGTCGTTCCTGCGGATGGTCCCGTGGCAACTGCCGGCGGGTTTCACGGTCGAGGGCTGCGCCGGGTCCCTGCTCGCCCTGCACGCACGCCCGGAACTGCGGTTCACCGAGCGGCGGTTCCTGCTGCGGGCCCGGCGGTGATCAGCGCAGTCCGCGGTCGAGGAACTCCACGAGCCGGGTGGAGCGCTCCTCGACGTCGGCGCCGAGCGGGGAACCCCCGCCGGCCTCCAGGGTCGCGACACCGTGCCGGGCGCTGCGCAGCACGACCACCAGCCGGACAACGCGAGGGCTCACCGCAGCCGCCGCAACCAGTCCCCGGGCGCGTCCCGGAACCCCGCCGGGGGGTCCGGCCACCCGGCGAGGGCCCGGTCCCAGCTGTCGGCGCGGCTGACGACGGCCAGCCGGACGGCGAGCTGCAGGACGCGGGCGGGGTCCGGGAGGCCGGGCCACCCCGCGAGGTAGGCGGCGGCAGGACCGCGCGGGTCGGGGGACGGCCCCTCCGGCGCGGCGTCGAGGGCGACGAGCAGGCTGGTGAAGGGGTGGCCGACGCAGGCGTCGCCCCAGTCGAAGGGGCGCGCCCCGACGGTGAAGACGTTGCCGTCGTGCAGGTCGTCGTGCTGCAACGTCGCGGGCAACCCCGCGGCGGCGAGCTCGGCGGCCTCGTCGCGCACGCGGGGCAGCAGGGGGAGCACGTCGGGCGCCCAGCGCTGCGCCAGCCGCTCGAAGGCCGCGGGCAGCTGCGGCAGCCGGAGGTCGGGGACACCGAGCGCCACGAGGTCGTCGGCGTGGGGAGCGGTGGCGCGCTGCACCTCGCCGTAGGCCGCCAGCACGTCACGCCAGCGACCCCCGGCCGCGACGGGGTCCAGCAGGACGTCCCGGACGGTCGGGCCGCCGTCGGGCAGCAGCACCCAGCCGCGGTCCTCCTCGACCGCGAGCGGGACCAGGACGTGCGGGACGCCCCAGCGGGCCAGGGCGGACAGCAACCGGACCTCGTGCCGGGTGCGCACCGGGCACGCCTTGAGCCACACCGGGCCGGTGGTCGTCGGCAACCGCCACACCGTCGACCAGGGGCGGTCCTTGACGAGTTCGGCGGACCCGGGACCGGCCCCCGCGCGACGGAGCACGGCGACGGCCCAGGGCAGTGCGGCGTCGTCCACCGGACCAGGGAAGCAGGAAACCCCGCCCACCGTGCGGTGGACGGGGTTCCGGGTGTTCCCCAGCGGGGTTCAGCGGCTGCGGTCGGGCCGCCAGACGACGAGCGCGGTGGAGCGCTGCGACTCCGGCCGCCGACCCATGGGGGTGGCGACGATGTCACCGGCCACCCCGGCGGCGAAGATCCGCCGGGCCTGCTGCCGGACGATCGCGATCTCGGTCTCCAGCTCCGCCACGCGCTGCCCGAGGGCCAGCACCTGGTTCTCGAGGTCGAGGATCCGCTTGACGCCCGCGAGGTTCACCCCGTCCTCCTGGGACAGGCGCTGCACCTCCCGCAGCTGGGCGATGTCCCGCGCGGAGTACCGGCGGCCCCGCCCACGGGCCCGGCTCGGGGAGACGAGGCCGAGGCGGTCGTACTGCCGCAGCGTCTGCGGGTGCATCCCCGCGAGCTCGGCCGCGACCGAGATCACGAACAGCGGACTGTCGTCCTGGTACACCGCTCCCCTCCTCATCTCGTCCCCGTCTCGTCGTGGTGCCGGCCCGTCAGCTGCGGGCGCGGTCGGCGAGCCCGGCGCGCGGGTCGTCGCCGGCCGTCGCCTTCGCGAACGCCTCGACGGCCTCGCGCACGGCCCCGTCGACCCGCTGCGGGACGACGACCTCGATCGTGACGAACAGGTCGCCCCGCTCGTCGGTCGACCGGGACCGCTTGACCCCGCGGCCCTTGAGCCGCAGCGACCGGCCCGACGGCGTCCCGGCGGGGACCTTCACCTTGACGGTCGCGCCGTCCAGGGTCGGGACCTCGACCGTCGCGCCGAGCACGGCCTCGTCGAACGACACCGGCAGCGTCATGCGCAGGTCGTCGCCGTCCCGGCGGAACACCGGGTGCGGTTCGACGTGCACCGTGACGAGCAGGTCGCCCGTGCCGCCGGGACCGGCCAGCCCCTTGCCGCGCAACCGGACCTTCTGCCCGTCGCGGACGCCCTGCGGCAGCCGCGCGTTGACGGTCCGGGCCGGGCCACCCCGCGGGTCGGGGACCCGCAGGGAGACGGTCTTGCCCTCCAGGGCGTCGCGGAAGGTGACGCGCGCCGAGGCGTCGAGGTCCTGACCGCGCGCGGGCGTCTGGGTGCCGGCGCCACCGAAACCACCCGGGAAACCCCCGGGAGCAGCGCCGCCCTGCCCGAACAACCCGCCGAGGAGGTCCTCGAAACCTCCGCCGGCGCCCCCACCGGCACCACCGCCGGGGGTGCCGAAGCGGACGCCGCCCGGCGCCCCGCCGCGGCCCTGGCCGAACAACCCGCCGAGGAGGTCCTCGAACCCCGCGCCGCCGGCCGCGCCGCCCGATCCCCCGGAGGAGAAGCGGGCGCCGCCGCCGACCATGGCGCGGATGCCGTCGTACTGCTGACGCTGCTCGGGGTCGGACAGGACCGCGTAGGCCTCGCCGACCTCCTTGAAACGCTGCTCGGCGGCCGCGTCACCCGGGTTCGCGTCCGGGTGCAGGGTGCGCGCCCTCTTGCGGTAGGCCTTCTTGATCTCGGCCGCGTCGGCGTCGTGGGAGACGCCGAGGACCGCGTAGAAGTCCTTCTCGGCCCAGTCCTGCATGCTCACCGGCGTCCCCCTCCCTCGGTCTCGTGCTGGTCGTGGCAGGTCATCCCTGCGGGTCGGCCACCGCGACGCGGGCCGGACGCAGGATCCGCTCCCCCAGCTTGTACCCCGGCTGCAGGACCTTCGTGCACGTCGCCACCTCGTACTCGTCGGAGTGGCTGTGCATGAGCGCCTCGTGCACGGCCGGGTCGAACGGTTCGCCGTCCTGGCCGTACCGCTCGAGGCCGAACCGGTGCAGCGTCGCCTCGAGCTTGTCCGCGATCGCGGAGAACGGGCCGGTGAGGTCACCGTGCTCGCGCGAGAGGTGGAGGTCGTCCAGGACCGGCAGCAGGGCCTCGGCCACGCCCGCGACCGCCGCGTTCTTGGCGACGTCGCGGTCGCGGTCGACCCGCTTCTTGTAGTTCACGTACTCCGCGTTCAACCGCTGCAGCTCGTCCAGCCGCGAGGCCGCGAGGGTGTTCGCGGCCTCCAGCTCGGCGTCGGCGGCCCCGTCGTCCGGGCCCCCCGCGGCCGGGGCCGCGGGGGTCTCGGCGTCGGCGGCGAGGTCCTCGCCCTGGCTCCGCACCTGACCCGTCTCGGGGTCGATGCGTCGGTTGTCGCGGACCACGGTGGGTTCGGCGAACTCCTCCGACATCACTTGTCCTTCTCGTCGTCGACGACCTCGGCGTCCACCACGTCCTCGTCGGAGGACGAGCTCTTGCTGAAGTCGGGGCCGTCCTGGGCACCCGCGTCACCGGCCGGCGCGCCCTCGGACTGCTGCGCGGCGTACATCGCCGCGCCCAGTTCCTGGGAGGCCTGCGCGACGGCGTCGGACTTCGCCTTGATCTCGGCCGCGTCCGTGCCGTTCAGCGCCGTCTTCAGCTCCGCCACGGCGGACTCGACCTTGGCCTTGCCGTCGTCGGGCAGCTTGTCGGAGTTGTCGGCGACGAACTTCTCGGTCTGGTAGACGAGCGCCTCGGCCTGGTTGCGGGCCTCGGCCTCCTCGCGACGCTGCTTGTCCTCGTTCGCGTGCTGCTCGGCGTCCTTGACCATCCGGTCGATGTCCTCCTTCGACAGCGCGCTGCCGCCGGAGATGGTCATCGACTGCTCCTTGCCCGTGCCGCGGTCCTTCGCGTTCACGTGCACGATGCCGTTGGCGTCGATGTCGAAGGTGACCTCGACCTGCGGGACCCCGCGGGGGGCGGGGGCGATGCCGGTCAGCTCGAACGTGCCCAGCGGCTTGTTGTCGCGGGCCAGTTCGCGCTCGCCCTGGAACACCTGGATGAGCACCGAGGGCTGGTTGTCGTCGGCGGTCGTGAAGACCTCCGAGCGCTTGGTCGGGATGGCCGTGTTGCGCTCGATGAGCTTGGTCATGATCCCGCCCTTGGTCTCGATGCCCAGGGACAGCGGGGTGACGTCGATGAGCAGGACGTCCTTGCGCTCACCCTTGAGGACACCGGCCTGCAGGGCCGCGCCGATGGCGACGACCTCGTCCGGGTTCACACCCTTGTTGGGTTCCTTGCCGCCGGTCAGCTCCTTGACGACGTTCGTCACGGCCGGCATGCGGGTGGAACCGCCCACGAGCACGACGTGGTGGATGTCGGCGAGCTTGACGTCGGCGTCGCGGATGACGTCGTGGAACGGCTTCTTGGTGCGGTCCAGCAGGTCCTGGGTCATCTGCTCGAACTGCGCGCGGGTCAGCTGCTCGTCCAGGTGGACGGGGCCGTTCTCCGTCATCGACAGGTACTGCAGCGAGATGCCGGTGCTGGTGGCCGTCGAGAGTTCCTTCTTGGCCTGCTCGGCGGACTCGCGGAGGCGCTGCATCGCGATCTTGTCCTTGGACAGGTCGATCCCGTAGGACCCCTGGACCTTCTTGAGCAGGTGGTCGACGACGCGCTGGTCCCAGTCGTCACCACCGAGGTGGTTGTCACCGGAGGTCGCGCGGACCTGGATGGTGGAGAACCCGTCGTCGTCCTTGCCGACCTCGAGCAGGGACACGTCGAACGTCCCGCCGCCGAGGTCGAAGACGAGGATGAGCTCGTCCTCCTTGCCCTTCTCCAGCCCGTAGGCGAGGGCCGCCGCGGTCGGCTCGTTGATGATGCGCAGGACGTTCATCCCCGCGATCTCGCCGGCCTCCTTGGTGGCCTGGCGCTGCGCGTCGGAGAAGTACGCCGGGACGGTGATGACGGCGTCGGTGACGGTCTCGCCGAGGTAGCTCTCGGCGTCGCGCTTGAGCTTCTGCAGGATGCGGGCGCTGATCTCCTGCGGAGTGTACTTCTTGTCGTCGATCTCGACGGTCCAGTCGGTGCCGACGTGGCGCTTCACGGACCGGATCGTGCGGTCGACGTTGGTGACGGCCTGGCGCTTGGCGATCTCGCCGACCAGCACCTCACCGTTCTTGGCGAAGGCGACGACGGAGGGCGTGGTGCGCCCACCCTCGGCGTTGGCGATGACCGTCGGCTCGCCGCCCTCGAGGACGGAGACGACGGAGTTGGTGGTCCCGAGGTCGATGCCGACCGCACGTGCCATGGTGGATGCCCTCCCGAGCGAAGTGGAGCTGTTGAGCGTTCTCCACTCAAGTTCGCGGACCGCCTCGGATCTGTCAAGCCGAGACTCCGTGAACTTGAGTCTGATGGGCTCAACCAGTGACGGGCCGGATGTGTTCCCGGGGTCACCGGCCGGGTGCAGCGCCGGCGAACGGGCCCCCGGCACCGAAGGCGAGGTCGGTGAACCGGCGCCCGACGAGGGAGTGCGCCGCGGTGTCCAGGTGCAGGGCGTCGGGCAGCGGGTGCTCGCGCTCGTCGGCCTCGCCGAACAGGTCGAGTCCGTCGAGGTGGTGCAGGTGGGGGTCGTCGGCGCGGGCGGCGACGACCTCGCGCAGCGCGTCCCGCACGACCCGCAGCGTGAGCCGCCCACCTGCGGTGTCCCCGGGCCGGCCCGTCGCCGTGAACCTCAGCTCGCCACGACCCAGCGCCTCGGGGTCGAGGGACCCCGGCCCCGGGGTGTCCTCGTGCAGCGCGCAGTGCAGCGGGGACAGGAGCAGCAGCGGCGTCGTGGGGTGCCCGTCCCGCACGGTGTCGAGGAACCCGTGGACGGCCGCGACGAACGTCCTGCGCCGCATGGCGTCGGCACCCACGACGTTGATGCCGAGCTTGACGCTGACCAGGTCGGCGGGCAGGTCCCGCACGACGCGGGCCAGGAACGGGTCGACCAGGGCGCTGCCGCCGAACCCCAGGTTCTGCAACCGCACCCCCGCCGCCCGCGCGGCGATCGCCGGCCACGTGCGGGTGGGGCTCGACGCGTTGGAACCGTGGCTGAGGGAACTGCCGTGGTGGACCCAGAGCGGTCCGGGCAGGGCCACCGGACCCACCGGCGCGTCGGCGCTCAGACCCGTGACGTCGACCTGTTCGAGGTGCGGCAGCCAGAACTCCACCACCTTGTCCCCGCCGGGCAGGTCGTCGACGACGACGTGGTCGCCGGGTCCGCGCGTCGTCGTCACCGTCCCCGTCCGCAGGTCGACGTCCACGAGGTCGCCGCCGGCCAGGACGTGGGTGGTGAGGAGTTCCCCGTCGACGAGGACGTCGACCGCCCCGCGGAGCCGTTGCGCACCACCGAGGGCCTGGCGCGTGGCGTGCACCCCGAGGTCCAGGCGCCGGGCGGTGGTCGCCACCACGACCCGGACGCCCGAGGGTTGCGCCTGGGCGGACAGCAGTTGCGCGTCGGCGTCCCGCGTCCGAACGGCGGGCGGCAACCGGTGCGGCCGCACCCCGCGATCGGTCGGCTGGACCTCCAGCGCACCGTGGAACAGCTCGGGGGTCAGGGCGTGCATCACGAGGACTCCTGCGGGGGGATCGGGTCGCGCGTGGACCAGTGCGACAGGACGAGGTGCAGCGAGCGCAGCAGTTCGCGCCAGGACTGCACCGGCGCCGGGGAGCTGTGGTCGAAGCTGCCGAGGCGTTCGAGGTCGAGGAAACCGCTGAGGGTGGCGCCGAGGAACCGGGTGGCGTGCACGCGGTCGGCCGGCGGGACGGGGTAGCCGAGCAGCACCGCCTCGGTGAGCCGGACGACCCGGCCCGCCGCGGGCGCCTGCACCGCAGCCGGTCCGGCCCGCCGGTGCAGCGCCTCCCAGCGGCCGGGGTGCTCGTGCGCGTAGGACCGGTGCGCCGCGGCGAAACCCGCCAGCGCCTCACCACCGGACCGGCCCACCACGGCGTCGGCCACGCGGTCGGCGAGTTCGTCGAGGGCGAGGACGGTGACGCCGTCACGCAGGGCGGCCAGGTCGCGGACGTGGCTGTAGAGGCTCGGCGTCCGCACGCCCAGCGAGCGGGCCACGGCCGCGAGCGTGACCGCACCCAGACCGTCGGCGTCGGCGAGCTGCGCGGCGCGCAGGACGACCGCAGAGGTGGACAGGGGAGGGCGGGACACGGTTCCTAGCGTACACAGGCGAGAACCTAACGGCAGTAGGTTCAGATCCAGCCGTTGCCCTGCGCGATGTTGACGGCGTCCGTCCGGCTCCGGGCGTGCAGCTTGTCGACGACCATCGACAGGTAGTTCCGGACCGTCCCCTCCGACAGCGACAGCCGCTGCGCCGCCTCCCGCACCGTGCAGCCCTCGGCGACGAGGGACAGGACCCCCGCCTCGCGCTGGGTCAGCGGGGAGTCGCCGCGCTGGACGGCGGCCGCGGCGAGCTCGGGGTGCAGGACCCGTCCGCCGGCGGCGACCCGGCGGATGCCGTCGACGAGGTCCTCCACCGGCGCGTTCTTCAGCACGAACCCGTCGACACCCGCGGCGAGCGCGCCGCGCACGGCGGCGGGCCGGCCGAGCGCCGTGAGGATGATGACCTTGGTCCCGGGCGCCTCCCGGCGGATCCGGGCGGCCACGGACACCCCGTCGCCGCCGGGCATCTCCAGGTCCAGGACGGCCACGTCCACGGCGGCCGAGCCCAGCGCGTCGAGGACCTGGTCCCCCCGGGCCACGGACGCGACGACCTCGAGGTCGTCCTCCCCGTCCAGCAGCGCGACGAGCGCGGACCGCACGATGTGCATGTCCTCCGCGACGAGCAGCCTGATCACAGCGGTTCCCCCTCCTCCTGAGCACGGGCGAGCACACCCACCGGCACGCGGCACTCCAACCGGAACACCTCCCGGCGCACCGAGACCTCCAGCGCCCCGCCGACGACGCGCACCCGTTCGCGCGCCCCGAGCAGGCCCGTCCCGTCGCCCCCGCCGGTGGCCGTGGCGGCGCCGTCGTTCTCCACCACCAGGTCGACGACCCGGGACGGACCGTCGGCCGCCGGCCCCACGGAGACCGTGCACCACGTCGCGTCGGCGTGCTTGACGACGTTGGTGGCCGCCTCCCGCAGGACCCACGCCACGACGTCGTCGGCCGCTCCGAGATCGGCCTCCAGGTCCCCGTCCAGAGCGGCGTCCACCTCGCAGCGCACCCCCGCGTCCGTGAGCAGGCGCACGGCGGCCGCGAGCTCGGTCCGCACCGTCAGCACCCGGTACCCGGCCACGAGGGCACGCAGGTCGGCGGCGGCCGCGTGGCTCAGCCCCAGGACCTCGTCGAGCTCCCCGGCCAGCGCCTCGCCGCGCCCGCCGCGCTGGTGCCGGCGGGCGAGCTCGACCTTCAGGGAGATCGCGGCCAGGTTGCGCCCCAGCAGGTCGTGCAGGTCGCGGGAGACCCGCACCCGCTCGGCGAGCACCTCGGCGTGCGCGAGCTCCGCACGCGCCAGTTCCAGTTCGCGGTAGGTGTTCACGCACCGCAGGACGAGGAACAGCAGCACGGACGTCGCGACGTAGCTGACGCCCGCGAACACCGACGTGCCCCACTCCGCCCCCGCGGTCCGGGTCAGGGCCACCTGGAGGACCAGCCCGGTCGAGGTGAGGACGAGGGCCGGTCGGGCCGACAGGAGTTCCAGCACGAAGCAGGCCGTCACCGCCGACCAGGCCAGCCAGCCGGACCCCAGGAGGAGCGCGGGGAGGTAGGCGACCGCCGCCAGCGCCAGCAGCGCCGAACCCCGGGACCGCACGCCGGACCGCGACAGCGTGCGGCGCAGCACGGCGACGGTGACGGCACCCGCCGTCACCGCGCTGACGCCGACCGCGGCGAGGGCGAGCGTCACGGTCGAGGGCGAGTCCGGCCGGACCCACGCGATCCGCCCCGAGCGCACGTCCCCGACCACCGAGACGGACAACCCCAGGGCGCACAGGAGGAACAGCACCACGGCCAGCGCCTGCAACCGGCGCGTCACGGTTCCCCCCACCGGCAGGACGCGGCGCACCCGTGCCCTCCGGGTGCGGGCAACGGTGGGGGGACGCACGCCCGACACCGTATCCCGACACCGTGTCCCGCCGAACCTCCCGCGGAACGCTCAGACCGGCAGGTCCCAGGGGTTCACGTCGACGGGGACGGCGGCACCCGCCGGCCGGCGCCACGGCCGCAACTGCGGGCTCACGACGCGGACGACGGGAACCGCCAGCCGCGGGTGCGTGAGGTCGACGAAACCCACCTCGCAACCGGCGGCGGCGAGCCGGGAGTTCCAGTCCACCAGGACGTCCGGGCCGCCGGGGACGGGGGTGGTGCGGGGCCGCCCGTGCGGGAGCAGGTGCGGGTGGTCCTCCACGTGCTGCCCCTGCCAGGCGGGGGACCCCGCCCCCGTCAGGCCCAGCTCGTCACCGAACTCCAGGCAGCCGAGGACCTGCAGCAGTTCCTCCCCCGCGCGCACGACCGCCTCGGCCGGGGTCGGTGCCGCGCCGAAACCGAGCGTCGCACCGGTGCCGTCGGGCAGCACCGAGACGGCGACGGCGGTGGGGATCCCGGCGCGGTGGGTGAGGTCGAGGAACCACCCGCGGCGGCCGTGCGCGGCGAGGTCGGCGGTGATGCCGCCGGGGTCGGGGTGGGCGGCGCCCGGTCGTGGTTCCCGGGACCACCACCAGGCGGCGACGGCGTCGCGTTCGACGAGTTCGGCCAACCCGCGGCGGACGGCGTCGGCCGTGTCCCGGCCCGCGGCGCACCCCGTCGAGTCCGGCCGGGCCGCCGCGACCGCCCACTGGTGCGGGTGACCGAACGTCACGGCCGCGGCCGGGACCCAGGCGCCGGTCCAGGACCCGTCGGGAACCGCGCGCACGCGACGGAACTCCGTCGCCTCCTCGTCCCGCCACGCCCCGTTCCCGGCCGATCCCGGGAGGAGGACCCGCGAACCCGCGGCCCGCAACGCGGTCGCCGTCGTGACGACGGCGTCCGGATCGGGGCGCCACGTGGTGCTGAAACGTTCGACGGCCTCACCGAGGCACGCGGTGACGGCCTCACCGTCCGTCCGGCCCGCCCCGAACGCCGTCGCCCGGCGCCCGTGCGCGCCGGCGCCCGCGGACGGTGCCCGGAGGGGGTGGGTGGTCGTCGCCAGGAACCGCCCCGCCGCCGAGCGCCGCACCCGCGGCCGGTCGAGGAAACCCGTCAGCCCGGACACGAAACCGTCGAGCCGGCGGACGAGGTCGACCTCGGTGGTCGAGGTGGTCGCGCTCGAGCCGGCGCAGGGCAGGACGGGGTGGACCACCACCTCGGCCGCACGCAGGCGCAGTTCCCGGATGCCGGCGCGCCACGGGGTCGAGGGGGCGGGCACCGGTGCCGAACCGGGACCGGCGAACTCCTCGAGGATGCCGTCGACCACCGCAGCGACCGCGCCGACCGCAGCGGCGCGCAGGACGGCACCGCCGGTTCCGACGGGGTGGGCGGCCCCGGCGAGGTCCGGTTCGACGTTGCCCCGCAACGCCTCCACGAGGCACGAGGGGCAGGCACCCACGGGACGGTGCCCTCGACCCGCGGCGATGAGCGGACCGATCCAACACCTCCCGGCACCCCAGCGGACCAGCAGCACGGCGGACCGGCCGGCCACCTCCGTCAGCCGGTCGGGCAACCGCGGGTCGGCGTGGTCGTCGCAGGTGAGGACGACGAGGTCGGCGGTCCCTGCGGTGGTACCGGCGCTCGGGCTCCCGGGGGCGGTGAGGACGGTGCGCAGTTCCGCGGTGGCGCTGCGGCCGATCCCCTCCACGGCGACGGTCGGGCGGGGACCGCCGGGGGTGCGGACGAGGACACCGCTGCGCACGAGGTCGGCCAGTTCCACGGCCAGGTCCGCCACCTCGTCGGGGCGGACCCCGAGATCGCCCAGCAGTTCCTCGGTCGCGAGACCACCGCGGTCGCGCAGCAGTTCCAGCACGTGGGCGGGGCGGTCCGGAACCCGGACCCGCCCCTCGTCGTCGTCGAGCAGGAAACCCCCGCCGGGGTCGCGCAGCAGACGCCACGGCCCTCGCGGCGCGAGTCCGCGAGGGCCGTTCGTCACGGTCGGCTCACTCGTCGGTCTCGGCGGGCCAGCACAGGCATAACGGGCTGGCCAGCGGGGGCGGGGTCGTCCGCCGGCGCACCGGGTCCGAGGGGGCCGCGGCGAGGAGACGGTCGAGTTCGGCGTCCAACCCGGTGCGCGGTCCGGGTCCGGTGCTGACGCGTTCGGTGGTCACGTTCACGAGAACCCCCTGGGAACTGCCGGTCGGTGCGGACGTGGCGAGCCTGTCCCCCACCACGCCGCGGCGGCAGTGCGCCGCTCACCGTTCGCGGGTGCGTTCCTCACGGTCGGTCGACCGGCTGTCGGGGCCCACCCGTCAGCGCCGCGCCGTCCGCGCGCAGATCCCCGCGAGAGCGGCCCACGCCGCGACGGAGACGGCCGTCAAACCCGCCGCGGCGAGCAGCGCCGGAGCCGCGGGGCCGCCGGCGAGCGCCGCCCGCACCCCGTCGGCGAACCACGCGGTCGGGGTGAGGCGCAGGACGGCGTCGGCGGCGGGCGGCAGCACGGACGCCGGCAGCAGCACCCCGCCGAACAACCCGACGAGGACGGCGAGGACCCACAGCACCGGGCCGGTCTCGCCGCCGGTCCGCAGCAGCCCGCCGGCCAGGGCGCCGACGGCGGTGCCGGCGGCGGTCCCGGTCGCGGCGAGCAGGACGAGCAGTGCGAGGGTCCTGGCGCCGGGCAGGTCGGCGGCGGTGAGGACGACGACGGCGGGCACGACCAGCAGCAACCGCGAGGGCAGCAGGGCACCGGCGAGCCGCGCCGCGCGCACCCCGCGGACGGTCGTGGTGCCCGTGACCAGCCCGAGCGTCCCGCGGCGCCGCCAGGCCCGGACGCGGCCGGCGGTGCCGGGCAGCGCGAGGACGACGGCGGTCAGGACGAGCACCGCGGGCAGCAGCTGACCGTCGAGGCCGTGGGTGGCGCGGCCGTCGGGACCGACGACGTGGACGGTGCGACCGGGCAGGGCGCCCTGGACCGTCTCGACGAGGTCCGCGACCTCCCACGTCGCGGTGGGGGCTACCCGCACGAGGACGGGGCCGCCGGCGGGCACGCTGACGGTGGCGTCGACACCGGGGCCGGGGGCACCGGGGACGGCGGTGGAGCCGCCCGCGCCGGTCGGCCGGCCGACCTCCTCCCCGGCGGAGGCGAGGGCCCGCTCGACGGTGGTGGCGGCGGGCGGGGTGCCGGCGACCTGCACGACGCGGGGGTCCTCGGAGGCGGCGAACCGCCCCAGGAGGAGGGCCAGGACGAGCACGAGGAGCGGGGTGAGCACCGCCTGGGCCAGCAGCGGCCGGTCCCGCAGCGACTCGCGGAGCGCCGCACCGGCCGGGGAGAGCCTGCCGGGGCAGCGCCGGCGCGGGGAGGGGGCGGGCGGGTCGGGACGGGCGTCGTGCCCGGTCGTCCGGGCCAGGCTCACGGGGTTCCCCGGGGGTCCGGGGGCCGGACGTCGGCGGGGCGCCGGTCGGCGGTGGCCCGGCGGACGGCGTCGGCGAGCGTGGCGTCGTGGTGCCGCACCTCCCGCAGGGTGGTCAGCGCGGCCGTCAGCGCCCACCACCGTTCCGGGGCGACGTCGGGGACGTCGACGCGGGTCAGCTCCCCCACGCGCTGGAAGGTGGCGCCGGGCAGGGTGGCGGCGAGGGAGCTGGCCTCACCGGCGTCGCCGACGAGGGCGCTGACCCCGCCGTGGGAGGCGAAGCGGTCCACGACGTCGCGGGCGGGGGCCGCGACGACGAGCCGGCCCCGGCGCAGGACGCCGACGCGGTCGCAGGCGGCCAGCAGCGCCGTCCCGTCGGCCGTCTCGAGGACCTCGGGTCGTCCGCCCGCGACGACGGCGGTCCCGCCGCCGGCGCGGTGCCGGCGCAGGAGGGCGGCCAGCGCGGCCCCCGTCCCCGGGGCGGCCCCTCCGACGGGTTCGTCGCACACGACGACCGGTGCCGCACCGGCGAACGTCACCGCCAGCTGCACACGCTGCCGGTGGCCGTGGTCGAGGCCGCGGACGAGCCGGTGCGCGGCCCCGGTCAGGCCCGCCAGGTCGAGCAGCTCACCGGTCTCGGCCCCCGGCCGGCTGCGCAGACCGGCCCACAGCGACAGCGTCTCCTCGACGGTGAGGTGGTCGAACAGGGCCGCGTGCGAGGGCAGGGTCGCCAGGTCGTCGTCGCCGGCCCCGCCGGCCGGGTCCCGTCCCAGGACGCGGACGACGCCCTCGCTGGGGCGGGTGCGGCCCGACAGGACGGACAGCAGCGTGGACGTGCCGGCCCCGCGCCGCCCGACCACGGCGAGCACCTCACCGGGGCGCACGTCGAGGTCGACGCCCTCCAGCAGCGTGACGGTCCCGTCCCCCGGGAAGGGGGGCCCGGACCGCACGTGGACGCCGAGCGCCGTGATCGCGGGCGCAGACCGGTGCCGGTCCCCCGGCACCGCGACCGGCCCGGCGGCGTCCCCCACGCCGTCCGGCACCGGTGCGCTGCGTCCCGCCACGCTGCCCGACCCCCTGCCCTCCCCCGAGCGGCACCGCACGGCACGGGCCCTGCGGTCAGCCTGTCCGTCGGCCGCGGCGCGCGGTAGGTCACCCGTCAGCTCGTGGACGTGAGGAACGCACCCCCCACCCGCAGCAGCAGCGGCACCGCCGCGACGGCGGTCCCGGCCAGCAGCAGGACGGTGTCGGCCCGCCGCCACGGGGCGGGCAGGGCCCAGCTGCGCCGGCCGGCGCCCTCACCGGCGAACCCGCGCGCGTCCATCGCCAGCGAGACGCGGCCCGCGCCGCGCACGGCGTCGACGAGCAGGCCGAAGGACGTGGAGGCGGCCCAGCGGACCCGGCCGGCGGGACCGCGCCCGGGGCCCAGACCGCGCACGCGCCGCGCGGCGGCGACCTGGTCCCAGGAGTCGACGAGGGCGTCGAGCCTGCCGAGCGCGACGACGACGGCGACGACGACGCGGCCCGGCACGCGCAGGCGCTGGGCGAGGTGGTCGCCGACCTCGGCGGCGTCGAGCCAGCCGAGCAGCAGGGCACCGGGCAGGACGAGGACGACGAGGCGCAGGGCGGCGGTGAGCGCCGTCCACAGGGGATCGGCGCTGTCACCGGCGAGGACGGTGGACCAGCCCACGGACAGCGCCGCCAGGGCGAGCGGCAGCAGTCGCCGCACCGCGGCCCGCACGTCGCCGACGACCAGCGGCAGGCAGAGCGCCTGCACGGCAAGGGCTCCGGCGGCCTGCCACCAGTCCCGGACGGCGAAGGCACCGGCGGCGCACAGCACGGCGACGGCCAGCAGGGGCAACGGGCCGCAGTGCCGGACGACGGGCCCGGGGCCCGCGCCCCGGCGTTGCGCGGCGGTGGTCGGCACCCCGTCGTCCACAGCTGCGCCCACACCCTCGCCCACACGCTGCACGGCGGTTCCCACAGGGTCGTCCACAGTGCTGTGCACAGAGGTGTGGACACCGTCGCGCCCCCCGCGCCTCACGCGGCCACCTCCGCGGGGACGCCGCGGTGCAGCCGGACCGCCGTCCCCGCGCGCGGCCCCAGCGCCCCGAGCAGCGGGCCGTCGTGGGTGCCGACGGCCACGGCGGCACCGTCCCGCACCGCCGCGGCCAGCAACCCGGCCACGACCGCCCAGGTCCCCCGGTCCTGCCCGACGGTCGGTTCGTCGGCCACGACGAGGGCGGGGCCCGCGGCCAGGGCACCGGCCAGCGCGAGCCGGCGCTGCTCCCCGCCGGACAGCCGGAAGGGGTGGGCGTCGGCGAGGCCGGACAGGCCCAGCAGCTCCAGCAGCGCCTCCCCGCGGCCGGTGTCGCGGCCCAGGACGATGGCGGTGACGGCGACCTCGGCCCGCACGGTCGCGGCGACGAAGGTGTGCTCGGGGAACTGCGGGACCCAGCCCGCCCGGGCGGCCAGCTCCCGGGACGTCCAGGTGTGCGGGGCCCGCCGCCCGCGTCGGCCCGCGAGCGCCGGCGCGGCGAGCAACCGCCCCGACGTGGGGGCGGCCAGACCGGCCAGGAGGGCGAGCAGGCTCGACTTGCCTGCCCCGCTGTCGCCGGTGACGGGGGTGAGCGCACCGGTCGGGAGGGCGACGTCCACCCCGCTCAGGACGGTGGCCGGTGGCCGGGGTCGCAGGCCGCGGCGGGTGCGCACGAGCCCCAGGCCCTCCCCGTGCAGGACGTCCCCGCCCCCCGGGTCCAGGGCGGGGGTGAGCAGCCCGGCCGGGACGTCGAGCGGGGTGGGGGCCGCGACCCCGGGCCACCACAGGTCGCCCGTCCCGGTGGGGGACCGCCCCGCGGCGGCGGCCGGCCCGTCGTGCACGACGTCGCCACCGGCACCGAGGACGACGACCCGGTCGACGTGGGGGGCCCAGCCGGCGACGTCGTGGTCGACGACGAGGAGGCCGCGGTCCCGGCCGGCCGCGTCCAGGACGGCCGCGCGCACGGCGGCCGCGGTGGGCGCATCGAGCATGGAGGTCGGTTCGTCCAGGAGCAGGACGGCCGGGTCGGCGGCCAGCGTCCCGGCCAGGGCGAGCCGCTGGCGCTCACCGCCCGACAGCGTCCGCACCTCCCGGTCGCGGCCGGCGGGGTACCGGGCGGCCGCGTGCGCGCGGGCCACCCGCCGCCAGGTGCCGGGCCGGTCCAGGCCGGCGTTCTCCGGGCCGAACGCGGTGTCCCGGCCCGCGGTCTCGGCCACGAGGGCGTCGAGGGGGTCCTGCACGAGCAGCCCGACCTCCCCCGCGAGCGCCTCCCGGCCGTCGAGGCGGACGTCGCCGCGGGCCTCGACGTCCTCTTCGAGCAGCCCGGCCAGGGCCCGCAGCACGGTCGACTTGCCCGCGCCGCTGGGCCCGGCGAGCAGGACCCGCTCGCCGGTCGCGACGTCGAGGTCGACGTCGCGGACCAGCGTGCGGCCGGCGGGGGTGGTGACGGTCAGCCCGCGCAGCGCGAGGTCGGGCACGGCCGAGCGCCGGTCAGCCGCGGTGCTCGCGCCCGGCGGGGAACGCCGAGAGGGCACCGGTGCGGGCCAGCGACCGGACGAGGGCCCAGCCCCCCAGGCCCGCGACGAGAGCGCCGGAGACG
This sequence comes from Kineococcus mangrovi, assembly GCF_041320705.1. NCBI lineage: Bacteria > Bacillati > Actinomycetota > Actinomycetes > Kineosporiales > Kineosporiaceae > Kineococcus > Kineococcus mangrovi. Next base: position 198,794 of record NZ_JBGGTQ010000008.1, on the reverse strand, counting down.
GCGAAGCAGGCCACGTACAGGACCTGGAACCCGAGGGTCCAGGCGCCGGCGTAGTAGGCGAACAGCTCGTACACGCCCTCCAGGACGGCGGCGAGCACGCCGGCGAGCACGGCGACGGCGGGGCCGAACCGGCGCCAGGCGAACAGCGCCACCGCCAGCTCCACCCCGATGCCCTGGATCGCGCCGGAGACGAGCACCCCGGTGGACCAGTGGCTGCCCATGAGCGCCTCGACGGAGGCGGCCGTCATCTCGGCGAGCAGCGCCGCCCCCGGTCGGCGGACGACGAGCGCCGCCACGACCGCGGGCAGCAGCCAGACGCCGGACAGGATGCTCTGCACGAACGGGACGGCGGCGAACAGCGGGGTGAGCGAGGTGTAGAGGATGCCCCAGCCCCAGAACACGACGCCGAAGGCGACGCCGAGGACGGCGGCGGTGAGCAGGTCGACGGTGCGCCAGCGGTGCGCGGCGCGCGAACGGTTGAGCGTGGTGCTCACGGTGGTTCCTCCTGGTCCCAGGAGGGGGACGGGCGACCACGGCGGTCGCACGTCGAGGACGTCCCGACTCCCTACGCCGGTGTGAACCGGATCAGGTTCGAGGGTCTGCGGATCCCCGCACTCTCAGCGCCCCACGGCGCTCCCCTGTCGTTGCCCGGCGAGGGTACCCCGGCACGGCGTTCGACGGTGCGGGGAGGATGGCCCGGTGCTGCGGATGATGCGGGGACCGGACGGTGGGCCGTCGCGGGCGGTCAAGCTCCTGACGCTGGTGGTCGTGCTGGCGGTGCTCGCCGGCAGCGCCGCCGCGCTGACACCGGTGCTGGGCTGGCTCCTGGGTCTGCTGTAGGGCAGGGTGCGTGACCATGAGCTCGATCGTCTGGAAGTTCGCCGGGCCCGGCGCCGGCATCCTCGCGACCGCGGTCGCGAGGCGCGTCACGAAGAAGGTCTGGGTCGCGGTGACGAAGTCGCCGCCGCCGGAGAACCCCGAGGACCCGGACGTGGCGTGGCGCGAGGCGGTGGTGTGGGCGCTGGCCTCCGGCGCCGTCATCGGCATCACGCGGCTGCTGGTGGAGCGGCAGGCGGCGGTCTGGTACCGCAACAGCTTCGGCGAACTGCCCCCCGGTCTCGGCCCGGGCACCGACGGCGAGGTCGAGAAGTACTCCTGACGCGTTCACGGGGTCGTGGGGTGCGGTGAGGCGACCCCACCCGGCGGCGTCCCGGGTGCGGTCCCGCGGCAGTGGTGCTGCAGTGGGACCGCACCGGGAGACCCCCGGTCACCGAGGAGGGTGAACATGAGCGCCACCGACAAGATCAAGAACGCCGCCCAGGACGTCTCCGGCCGGGCCAAGGAGGCCGCCGGCGGCGCCACGGACGACAGCGAACTGCGCGCCGAGGGCCAGAAGGACCAGGCGGCCGCCGACCTGAAGCAGCGCGGCGAGCACGTCAAGGACGCCTTCAAGGGCTGACCCCCCGGCTGAGCCTCAGCCGAACCGCTCCACGAGCCGGTCCTGCCGGGCGTCGACGTCGGGGTCGACGACCTGCAGGTCCGGGTGGGCGTCGTGGTGGGCGACGATCTCCTGCGCGCCCTGCGCGAAGCTCGTCGTCGCCGCGAAACCCGGGACCAGCCGCTTGAGCACGCTGTTGTCGAACACCACCGAGTGCGCCTTGTCGCCCAGCAGGCCCGGCCCCCGGTCGGGCGCCTCCCGCGCGATGACGTCGCTGGGCACGTGCACGAGCTGCGGGTCCTGGACGCCGGCCGCCGTGGCGAGGCGACGGGCGATCCCGTCCCACGTCAGCACCTCGTCGGAGGTGATGTGCACGGCTTCCCCGGTCACGGCCGGTTCGCCGAGCAGCGGGACGAAACCCTGCGCGAAGTCGGTGGTGTGCGTCAGGACCCACGTGGAGGTGCCGTCCCCGTGCACGACGACCGGTTTGCCCCGCCGCATCCGGTCGACCGCCGTCCAGCCGTCGTCGAGCGGGACCATCGTGCGGTCGTAGGTGTGGCTGGGCCGCACCAGCACCGCCGGGAACCCGTTCTCCCGCCACTCCCGGGTGAGCAGCTCCTCGCAGGCGATCTTGTCCCTGGAGTACTGCCAGAACGGGTTCCGCAGCGGCGTCGACTCCGTGATGGGCAGGTGCCCCACCGGTTTCGCGTAGGCGCTGGCGCTGGAGATGAACACGAACTGCCCGGTGCGCCCGCGGAACTGCTCGACGTCCGCGGCGACGTGCTCGGGGGTGAACGCCACGAAGTCGACGACGACGTCGAACGTCTCGTCCCCCACCGCGTCCCGCACGGCGGCGGGATCGCGGCCGTCGGCCGTCAGGGTCGTCACCCCCTCGGGCAGCCGGCGTCGGCCGGAGCCGCGGTTGAGGACGGTCAGGTCGATCCCCCGCCGGACGGCGAGGTCGGCACAGGCGGAGCTGATGGTTCCGGTGCCACCGATGAACAGGACGCGCACGTTTCCTCCCGTCGTCGCCCGACGACCCCGTCGGGTGCCCCCACCCTAGAGGCCGTTTCCGGCACCGACACCCGCCGGGGGTCTCACGACCGGCCGTCGCAGACGGCGGCCTCCACGGCCGCGTTGACGTCCGAGAGGTCCTCCAGCGTCCGCGGCAGCGCCGTCACCGCGACCACGACGGACCGGCCGTCGGACGTCACGAGGTTGCGCGTCTCGTAGCCCTGGATGTCACCGCCGTGCCCCCACGCCTCGACCCCGCAGCTCAGCGTGCGGTGCGCCAGGCCCAGCCCGTAGCTCCAGCCCGGTTCGGGTTCGAACTCCGCGGCCGGCACGGTCTGCAGCAGTTCGGCCCGCTGCGCGGGGGCGAGGACGTCGGAACCCTCGGCGCCGTCCGCACCCAGGACGGCGGCCTGGAACCGCGCCAGGTCGGAGGGGGTGGAGACGAGCTGACCGGCGGCCCAGCCCAGGGAGGGGTCGGTCTCGGTGACGTCGGTCCACGGCGCGTCCTCCCCGGCCGCGAGGTACCCCCGGGGGTGCTCGCCGCGGATCCCCTGCTCCCCGGCCGCGGGCCAGTAGGTGTCCTCCAGCCCGAGCCGGTCGATGACGCGCTGCGTGATCTGCTCCCCGATCGGCCGCCCCGTGACCCGCTGCACGAGCAGCCCGGCCAGCAGGTAGTTCGTGTTGCTGTACTGCCACGCCGTGCCCGGCGCGAACTCCGCCGGGGCGGCCAACGCGGCCTGCAGGAGCTGGGACGGCTCGAAGTAGGTGTGCCGGATGTCGAGCAGCGCGGTGTCGCCCCGGGTCACGTCGGCGACGACGGTGTCGTAGTCGGGCAGGCCGCTGGTCTGCTGCAGCAGCTGGCGGACGGTGATCGACCGGCCGTCGCCGCCGGGACCGCGGACGACGCCGGGCAGGTAGGTCTCGACGGGCGCGTCGAGGGAGACCTCCCCCTCCCCGACGAGCTGCAGGACCACGACCGCGGTGAAGGTCTTGGTGTTGGAGGCGATGCGGACGCGGCCGTCGGCGTGGATCGGGTCGCCCGTGGCGAGGTCCTGCACGCCGGCGGTGTAGTTCGTCACGCGGCCGTCGGCGTCGCGGACGGCGGCGAGGACGCCGGGGAACCCGTTCTCGCGGACGAGGTCGTCGAGCTCTCGCTGGACGGCGGCCGACCGCGGCGGGGCCTGGTGGGCCCCGGGCGCAGCGGTCGCGGCGGACGTCAGGCCCAGGGACAGGACGGCGGCGCCGGCGAGGGCGGCGGCGAGCGAGCGGCGGCGGGGACGGGTCGTCGTGGTGGTCACGGGTTCCTCCTGGTCTGGCGTTGCTCGGTGTGCTCCGAGCCTTCCCGGACCGCCCCGCCCGATCGATCCCGCGGGCTGGACGACCGGAGGTGGTGCAGGCACCACCTCGGCGCGCGCGGACGGCCGGGGGCCAGCACAGTGGGCGGGTGAGCGAGGAGACGACACCCCACGTGGACCCGCGCGACAACGCCGAGGTCCGCACCGTCCAGGAGTCCGGCAGCCGGGAGAACGCCCGCGCGTCCGACTCCGGCCCCGTGCCGAGCCCGGCCCGCGACCCCCAGGACCCGCTGGGCCAGGAGGACGACGTGGCCGACGGCACCGGTCAGGGCAACCCGATCGCCGGCGTGGAGATCAGCAAAGAGGACGCCGCGAACGCCGTGCCCGCCGACCAGGGGCCGGAGGGGACGCGCTGAGGCGGTGAGGAACGACGAAGGCCCCGGTCCACCGGACCGGGGCCTTCGCGCTGGAGCGGGCGACGAGAATCGAACTCGCACCATCAGCTTGGGAAGCTGAGGTTCTACCATTGAACTACGCCCGCGTGCCCTGCCGACGGGTCGAGCCCAGCAGGACTCGACCACTGTAACGGACGCCGGCGGGTGCTCGCACCGGCGGTACCGTGACGCCCGTGCTGCTCTCCGACCGCGACATCCGCGCCCAGCTGGACTCCGGGCGGGTCGCCCTGGACCCGTACGAGCCGTCGATGGTCCAGCCGAGCAGCGTCGACGTGCGGCTGGACCGCTTCTTCCGGCTCTTCGACAACCACAAGTACTCGGTCATCGACCCCGCGCAGGAGCAGCCCGAGCTCACCCGGCTGGTCGAGACCGCGCCCGACGAGGCGTTCATCCTGCACCCGGGCGAGTTCGTCCTCGGCTCCACGTTCGAGGTCGTCTCCCTGCCCGACGACATCTCCGCGCGGCTGGAGGGCAAGAGCAGCCTGGGTCGTCTCGGTCTGCTGACCCACTCGACGGCGGGGTTCATCGACGCCGGCTTCTCCGGCCACGTGACGCTGGAGCTGTCGAACGTCGCCACGCTGCCCATCACGCTGTGGCCGGGCATGAAGATCGGCCAGCTCTGCTTCTTCCGGCTGTCCTCCCCCGCCGAGCAGCCCTACGGCAGCGGCGCGGCGGGGTCGCGGTACCAGGGCCAGCGCGGCCCGACGCCGAGCCGCTCGGCGCAGGGGTTCCACCGCACCGCGGTCTGACCGGGGGGCGAGCCCACCCGTTCGGCCCAGTCGTGACGAAGAACGGTTCAGTCGCGCAGCGGGCGAGCCGTTGAGACGGGTGTGGAGCTCGCGGTGACGACGGACGGGGAGGGGACCGCAGTGGACGCGCACCCCCCGGCACCACCCGCACCCGCCGACCCCGCGCCCACCGGGGACGTCACCACCTGCGTCTCCCCCGTGCGCGTGGGCCGTCAGGGCATCTACGACACCGAGCGCCGGCTCGTCGCCTACGAGCTGCTGTTCCGCAACCACGGCCGGGCCAGCGCCGAGCTCGCCGAGGGCGCCGAGCAGGACCACGCGACGTCGCAGGTCATCAGCGCCACCTTCGGGGACTTCGGCGTGGGGCAGATCGCCGGCGACCGGTTGCTGTTCATCAACCTCACGCGGGGGTTCTTCACGGGCGCCCTGCCGATCCCGTGCTCCCCCGAGCAGGTCGTGCTGGAATTGCTGGAGAACGTCGAGGTCGACGAGGAGGTCCTTGAGGGGCTGCGCCGGCTGCGCGCCCGGGGCTACCGCATCGCGATCGACGACTTCATCGGCGAGGAGTCGCGGTTGCCGGCCGTCGCCCTGGCCGACTACATCAAGATCGACGTCGAGGCCGCCGGTGCCGACGTCGAGCGCGTCCTGGACCTGGCGCGCGCGCACAACCCGACGGCCCTCGTCGTCGTCGAGCGCATCGAGGACGACGAGCTCTTCGCCCGGTGCCTGGCGGCGGGAGCGGACCTGTTCCAGGGGTACGGGTTGCAGCGCCCCGTGACGCTGGAGGCCGTCAGCCTGACGCCGTCGCAGCTCGTGTGCCTGCGCCTGGTGCGCGCGCTCACCGGAGCCGACGCGCCGCTGCGCGAGATCGAGCAGCTCGTCGCCTCCGACCCCGCGCTCAGCCTGCGCGTCCTGAAGACCGTCTCGTCGGCCGCGGCGGGGACGAAGTCGGGCATCACCTCGCTGCGGCAGGCGATCGTCCTGCTCGGCCGCCGCCAGCTCTGCTCCTGGGTCGTCCTGATGCTCCTGGGCGGGGTGACGAGCGTGGACACCGAGGCCCTGACGATGGTGCTGGCCCGGGCGTCGGCCTGCGCACGGCTGGCCCCGCAGGACGCCGACCTCGCCTACACGGTGGGTCTGCTGTCCGGGGTCGCGTCGGTGCTGGGCATGCGCGAGGACGAGCTCGTCGACACCACCGGCGTCGCGCAGTCGGTGCGGGCCGCGCTGGTCCACCGCCGGGGACCCGCCGGTGGCGCCCTGCGGGCGGTCCTCGCGTACGAGGAGGACGACCCGTTCGTCATCACGGACGCCGGTCACGCCGTCTACGAGGTCTCCCGCGCTTATCTAACAGCTCTCAGTGGTGCGATGGTCACCGTGAGTTCCGTCCTGGACCGGCCCTGACGTCGGACACGCAACGGGCGTGCACTCCGCGCTCAGGCGGACCTACCCTGACGCCGTGACCAGCGAGCGGGAGGACCCCGGCTCCGGGTCGGCGGACGCCGGCACCGCGGTGGGTGCCGTCCCCGCGGGCCCCACCGACGAGGGCGAGGAACGCGCGCTCGCCCTGGCGCACCGCGTCTTCGAGCACGCCCGCAACGGGCGCGTCCGCGAGCTGTGCGGCTACCTCGACCTCGGCGTCCCGGTGAACTCGACGGACGCCGACGGCGACACGCTCCTCATGCTCGCCTCCTACCACGGTCACCCGCGCACGGTGCTGGCGCTGCTCGAGCGCGGCGCCGACCCCGACCGCACCAACGGCCGCGGGCAGACGCCGCTGGCCGGTGCCGTCTTCAAGGGCGAGGTGGAGGTCGTCGCCGCGCTGGTGGCCGCCGACGCCGACCCCTACCTCGGCACCCCCAACGCGCTGGAGGCCGCGCGCTTCTTCGCCCGCGAGGACCTCCTGGAGCTGCTCGAGGTCCCCGAACCCGACTGACCTCCCCGCCGCGCCCGGCGCGCACCGTTAGCCTGGCCGACGTCGGCGCGCCCGCGCCGTGCGCGGGCGGACCCGCGGTGGCACCAGGCACGGCGGAGGCAGCACGTGGCGCAGGCCCGCGCGACCCGTCGCCGTCACCGCGTGCTGCTCCACCCCGCCCAGGTCGTCGCCCTCGGCTTCTCCCTCGCCGTCGCGATCGGGACGACCCTGCTGTGGCTGCCCGTCGCCCGCCGCGGTGCCGGTGCGGCCACCTTCGTCGAGGCCCTCTTCACCGCCGTCAGCGCGCTGTGCGTGACGGGGCACGTCGTCGTGGACACCCGCGCGCACTGGTCCACGTTCGGGCTCGTCGTCATCCTCGCCCTGGCCCAGGTCGGCGGCTTCGGGATCATGACGTCGGCCTCGCTGCTGGGCGTCTTCGCCTCCCGGCGCCTCGGGCTGCGCTCACGGGTGCTGACGGCCACGGAGTCGCGCGGCCTGAACCTCGGCGACGTGCGCACCGTCCTGCTCGGCGTCGTGCGCGCCTCCCTGCTCGTCGAGGTCGTCGTGGCGGTCCTGCTGACCTCGCGGCTGCTCGCCGGCTACGACCGCACCATCGGCCAGTCGGTGTGGGAGGGGACGTTCCTCGCGATCTCGTCCTTCAACAACGCCGGTTTCGTGCTCCGCTCGAACAGCATGAGCGACTTCGTCGCCGACCCCTGGATGTGCCTGCCGGTGGTGGGGGCCTCGGTCATCGGGGGGCTGGGGTTCCCCGTCCTGCTGGAGCTGCGCAAGCAGTTCCGGTTCCCGCAGCGCTGGTCCCTGCACACCAAGCTGACGCTGGCCACGACCGTCCCCCTCCTGCTCATCGGGGCCGTCTTCCTCACCGTCAACGAGTGGCACAACCCGGCGACGCTGGCGCCGCTGGACTGGTGGGCCCGCCCCCTGGCGGGGCTGTTCCAGGCCTCGGCGACCCGCAGCTCGGGGTTCAACTCGATCGACGTCTCGGCCATGAACGGGGGGTCCTGGCTGGTCATGGACGTGCTCATGTTCATCGGCGGCGGCTCGGCCTCGACGGCCGGCGGCATCAAGGTGACGACCTTCGCCCTGCTCGCGCTCGCCGTGTACGCCGAGTTCCGCGGCGAACCCACGGTCACGGTGTTCGGCCGGACGGTGGCCGACCGCGTCGTGCGGCAGGCCCTGACCGTGGCGCTCGCGTCCCTGGGCGTCGTGGTGGTCGCCACGCTGGTCATCGTGGAGATGACCAGGGCCCCCCTGGACGCGGTCGTCTTCGAGGTGATCTCCGCCTTCGCCACGGTCGGGCTCAGCTCGGGGCTGCTGGTGCAGCTCCCGGAGTCGGGACAGGTCATCCTGGCCCTGTTGATGTTCCTCGGCCGCATCGGCCCGATCACGCTCGGCGCCGCCCTGGCGCTGCGCGAACGCACCCGCCTGTACGAGTACCCCGAAGGAAGGCCGATCATTGGGTAGCAAGCGTTCGGCTCTGGCCAGCCCCCGGTCGGTCGTCGTCATCGGCCTCGGCCGGTTCGGCCGCTCCCTGGCCCTGGAGCTCATGGAGGACGGGCAGGTCGACGTCCTCGGCATCGACAACGACCCGAGCCTCGTCGACGAGCTCGCCGGTTCCCTCACGCACGCCGTCGTCGCCGACTCCACCAAGGAGGAGGCGCTGCGGCAGCTGTCGGTGCACGAGTTCGACCGCGCGGTCGTCGGCATCGGCACCAACCTCGAGGCGAGCATCCTCACGGTCTCGACGCTGCTGCAGTTCGGCATCCGCAACGTGTGGGCGAAGGCGATCAGCGACTCGCACGCGCGGATCCTCACCCAGCTCGGCGCGCACAAGGTCATCCGCCCCGAGCACGAGATGGGCCAGCGCGTGGCGCACCTCGTGCGGGGGCGGATGCTGGACTACATCGAGTTCGACGACGGCTACGCGATGGTCAAGACGACCCCGCCGAGCCCCATCGTCGGCAAGAGCCTGGGCCAGGTGAAGCTGCGCAGCACCTACAAGGTGACCGTCGTGGCGCACCACCGCGCGGGCGGGGGGTTCACCTACGCCACGCCCGAGACGGTGCTCGCGGCCGACGACGTCATCATCGTGTCCGGGCAGATCCGGGACGTCGAGGCCTTCAGCGCCCTGTCCTGACGCACCCGCCACCGCCGCTGCACGGGGTGGTCACCGGTCCTGGGAGTCGGGGTTGTCCCGGCGGTCGACGCCGGGCAGGCGGCGGCGCTCGGGCTCGCCGCGCTCGGCGCGGGTCAGGTCGATGGTGGTCCGGCGGTCCACCCGGTGCCGGCGGTCCTCGTCGGACTCGTCGGACTCGTCGGCCCGCCCCGCCGCTCCTTCATCACTCACGGACTCAGCTCACCACGCTGCGTGCCCGCTGTCACGTTGCCCGACCCCGCGCAGCGTCATATAGTGTCCCTATGCAACTTGATGAGGACCTGGCCGAACGGCTGCTCCTCAGCTGCGCGGCCCTGACGCGGGAAGCCGCGGCCGCCGCCACCGGAACCCGCCTGTCCCTCACCCAGGCCCGGGTCCTCGGCACCCTGCACCGCGACGGCCCCCTGCGGGTGAGCCGGCTCGCCGAGCTGGAGGGCTGCGCCCAGCCGAGCATGACCGGCCTCGTGACCCGGCTGACCGACGCCGGCCTCGTCACCCGCACCGCCGATCCCGCCGACGCCCGCGCCGTCCTCGTCGCGCTGACCCACGAGGGCCGCGACGTCCTGCTGGCCAACCGCCGCGCCCTGCGAGCCCCGCTCGCCCGGGCCCTGCACGACCTGCCGGCCACGCCCGGCGACCTCGAACGACTGACCGGCCTGCTCGAGGACGTCACCACCGCACTCGCCCCAGGAAGGACGCCCCGTGTCGACTGACACCCCCTCAGGCACCGCGACCGACGCTCGCCCCGGTCTGCTGAGGCAACCGGTCGCCGTGTGGGCCGTCGCCTTCGCCGCCGTCGTCTCGTTCATGGGGATCGGCCTCGTCGACCCGATCCTGCCCGCCATCGCCGGCGAGCTCGGCGCCACCAGGGCCCAGACCCTGCTGCTGTTCACGTCCTACCTCGGCATCACCGGCCTCGCCATGCTGCTCACCGGCTGGATCTCCAGCCGGTTCGGCGCGAAGAAGACGCTCATGGCCGGGCTCGCGCTCATCGTCGTGTTCGCCGCGCTGGCCGGGTCGTCCTCGTCGATCGCGCAGATCGTCGGGTTCCGCGCCGGCTGGGGCCTGGGCAACGCGCTGTTCATCGCGACCGCCCTGGCCACCATCGTCGGCGCCGCGAGCGGGGGGATGGCGAACGCGATCATCCTCTACGAGGCCGCGCTCGGCCTCGGCATCGCCACCGGCCCCCTCGTGGGCGGCCTCCTCGGCGAGGTGTCCTGGCGCGGGCCGTTCTTCGGCACCGCCGTGCTCATGGCCGTCGCCTTCACCGCGATCGTGACCCTGCTGCCCTCGACGCCGAGACCCGCTGTCGCCACGAGGATCTCCGACCCCGTCCGCGCGCTGCGCCACCGCGGGCTCGCGACCGTCGCGGCCATGGCCTTCCTCTACAACTTCGGGTTCTTCACCCTCCTGGCCTACACGCCGTTCGCGCTGGGGATCTCCTCCCCGATCGGGCTCGGCCTCGTGTTCTTCGGCTGGGGCGTCTGCCTCGCGATCGCGTCCGTCGCCCTCGCCCCGCGGCTGCAGCGCCGGTTCGGGTCCGTCCCCGTCATGGCGGCCATGCTGGCGCTGTTCGCCCTCGTCCTCGTCGCCGAAGCCGTGTTCGTGGACGTGGAGCCCGTCCTCGTCGTCGGCACGATCGTCGCCGGGGTCTTCCTCGGGGTGAACAACACGATCGTCACCGAACTCGTCATGGAGGTCTCCCCCGTCCAGCGCTCGACGGCGTCCGCGGCCTACTCCTTCGTCCGGTTCATCGGCGGCGCCATCGCCGCCTGGGCCGCGGGCGAGCTCGGCGAGGTCTTCACCGACTGGTCGCCGTTCGCGCTCGGGGCGCTCGGCGTCGTCGTCGGCCTGGCCGTGCTGCTCTCCGGCCGCCGCCACCTCGTCGTCGTGCACGGGGAGCCGGCCCCGCACTCGACCGCCGAGGCGCAGGCCGTCACCGCCGGCGACGCCTGACGGCCCCGCACCCCGGACCCGGGCGTGTGGCACGATCGACGCCCGTGGCCGAGCTGGTGTTCTTCTCCGGGACGATGGACTGCGGGAAGTCGACGCTCGCGCTGCAGACCGACCACAACCACCGGGTCCAGGGACGGCGGGGCCTGCTGTTCACCCGCTTCGACCGCGCCGGGGCGGCGGTCATCTCCAGCCGCATCGGGCTCGCGCGGGCGGCCCTCGAAGTCGGCGCCGGCACCGACCTGTGGGTCGAGGTCAGCGGACGGCACGCGGCCGACCCGCTGGACTACGTCGTGTGCGACGAGGCGCAGTTCTACGACCCCGACCAGGTCGAGCAGCTCGCCCGGGTGGTCGACGACCTCGACGTCGACGTCTTCGCGTTCGGGATCACGTCCGACTTCCGCACGCGCCTGTTCCCCGGGTCCGCGCGCTTCATCGAGCTCGCCGACCGCGTGCAGGTGCCGCAGGTCGAGGCGCTGTGCTGGTGCGGACGGCGCGCCACCCACAACGCCCGCACCGTGGACGGGGAGATGGTCGTCGCGGGCGAGCAGGTCGTCGTGGGGGACCTCACCCGCGCGGAGGGGACGCTCGACGTGGGCCCGGTGGGCACCGTGGCCTACGAGGTGCTCTGCCGCCGGCACCACACGCGCCGGCAGACCGCCACCCACCGGGAGATCGACCTGCGAGAACGTCAGCTCTCGTAGCCCAGGGTCGTCGCCTCGGGCATGTCGGTGTCCCCCGCGGCCTCGGCGAAGCGCGCGAACCCCTCCCGCACGGCGGCGCGGCCGTCGTCGTCCATGCGTTCCAGGACGGCTTCGAACGACGCGCGACGGCGGGCGAGGACCTGGTCGACGAGGTCGCGGGCCCGCTCGGTGGGGGCCACCAGCACCTCGCGGCGGGTGTCCGGGTTGTCCTCGCGCGTCACCCACCCACCGGCGACGAGCCGGTCGACGGCCCGCGTGAACGTGGACGGGTGGACACCGATGGCCGCGGCCAGCGCCCCGCTGCGCAGCGGTCCGCGCCCGCAGATGAGCACGAGCACGCGGTACTGCTGGAGCGTGAGGGACTCCATGGCCTCGGCGAGCGAGCGCACGCTGATGCCCACGATGGCCCGCGAACCTGCGAGCACCGCTTCGACGTCCTCGTCGACCTGCTGATCGGTGGGGATCACGCGGGAATGGTAGTAGTTCCCGGGCCGGTGCGCGCCGGGAAACCCGAACCCGCCCCGCGCTCGCGGTCCGCCCCGCGTCGCGGCAGGATCCGGGCATGGACGAGCACGACATCCACCAGCGGATCAGCGACCTGGTCGCCACCGAGCACCGCCTGCGGGAGGCCCTGCAGAGGGGCGAGCTGAGCGCCGAGGAGGAGCACGCGCGGCTGCGGGCCGCCGAGGAGGCGCTCGACCAGTGCTGGGACCTCCTGCGGCAGCGCGACGCGCGCCGCGCCGCCGGGCAGGACCCGCAGGAGGCGGCGGCCCGGCCCGTCGACGAGGTCGAGCACTACCGCCAGTAGGGAAACCCGTTGCGTCCCCCACCCCGGCCCGGGCCAGGGTGGGGGCGTGACGCGGCGACCGGTGGTGCTCGTGACGGGGGTCGGGAGACGGGTCGGCATCGGTGCCGGTGTCGCCGCCCGGCTGGCGCGGGACGGCTGGGACGTCGCGACCACCCACTGGACTCCGTACGACGAGCGGATGCCGTGGGGACCGCACCCCGAGGACCCCGACCACGTGCACGCCGGCTTGCGGGCCGCCGGAGCGCGCACCGCCGCCGTTCCCGCCGACCTCACCGACCCGGCCGCACCGGCCCGGCTCTTCGACGCGGTGGAGGAGGCGCTGGGGCCGGTGACCGCGCTCGTGGCGTGCCACTGCGAGTCGGTGGACTCCTCCATCCTCGACACGAGCGTCGAGAGCTTCGACCGGCACATGGCGCTCAACGCCCGGGCGACGTGGCTGCTCGTCGCGGAGTTCTCCCGCCGGCTGCGGGTGGAACCGGGCACGGGCCGGATCGTCGCGATCACGAGCGACCACACCGTCCACAACCTCCCGTACGGCGCGAGCAAGGCCGCGATGGACCGGATCGTCCTCGCCGCCGCGCGGGAACTGCAGCACCAGCGCCTCACGGCCAACGTGGTGAACCCCGGCCCCGTCGACACGGGCTGGATGGACGACGACCTGCGCGCCTCGGTGCTCGCCGCGAACCCGCGCGGGCGGCTCGGCACGCCGCAGGACACCGCCGACCTCGTCGCGTTCCTCCTGTCCGACCGCGGGGGCTGGGTCAACGGGCAGCTGCTGTTCTCCGACGGTGGTTGGCGGGCCTGACGGGCCGCGCGACCGCACGCAGGGGTCACCGGCGGTCCACCGCCCCGACGTGGACGGACGGGGGCCGGCGCGCCAGACTGCGGGCGTGCTCGACGACGACACGAGGCCGACAGCCGGTGCGGCCCGGGGGAACGCCCGCGGACGGCGTTCACGGGACGGCGGGGTCGCCACGGCCGAGAAGACGCTCGCGGTGCTGGAGGTCGTGGCCGAGCGCGGTGGGGCCACGGCCAGGGAGGTGTCGCAGGCCCTGGGGTTCCCGCTGCCGACGACGTACCGGCTGCTGCAGGTCCTGGTCGGCTGCGACTACCTCGTCCACCTCAAGGCCGACAAGCGGTTCGAGCTCGGCTACAAGCTGGACCGCCTCGGGGTGAGCCTGCACCGGCAGGTCGGGGTCCCCCCCACCGTGCGGCAGGAGATCTGCCGGCTGCACGGTTCGGTGCGGGCGGCGGCCTACTTCGCGGTGTACCGAGGGGCCGACGTCGTCGTCGCGCACGTGGCGGACTCCCCCGCGCACCCGCGGCTGACGCCCATGAACTTCGGGTTCCACGAGGCCGCGCACGCGACGGCCTTCGGCAAGATCCTGCTGGCCGGGATGTCCTCCCAGGACGCCGCCGAGTACCTCGACGCTCACGGGACCCCGGCGCTGACGCCGACGACGATCACCGACCGGTCCGCGCTGGGCGCCCACCTGGCCGAGGTTTCACGGCGCGGCCTGGCTTGGGAGCGCGAGGAGTTCGTGCCCGGCGCGGCGTGCGCGGCCGTCGCCGTGCACGACCCCGCGGGTTCGGTGGTGGGCGCGGTCGCGATCAGCACCGTGGACGACGAGGTGGACCTCCGCCGAGCCGGTGAACTCGAGAACGCGCTGCGCGAGAGCGCGAACCGGGTCAGCCGGTGGCTGCGCACCGGCTGACCCGAGGACCGCTCAGGAGAACTGGATCCCGCCGTCGACGAGCATCGTCTGGCCCGTGACGTAGTCGGAGTCCGGGGAGGCGAGGAAGCTCACCATCTTCGCGACGTCGTCGGGGACGGAGACGCGCCCGAGCAGGATCGACCGTGCGTTCTCGGCCAGCGCCTCACCCTTCTGCTGGCCGTGCTTGGCCGCGAGCTTCTCGTCGATGAGGTCCCACATCGCAGTACCGACGATGCCGGGGCCGTAGGCGTTCACGGTGATGCCGTGCTCGGCCCACTCCATCGCGGCGGCCTGGGTGAGACCACGAACGGCCCACTTCGTCGCCGAGTACGGACCGAGCAGTGCGAACGGGCGGAACGCGACGATCGAGGCCGCACCGATGATCTTCCCGCCGCCGCCCTGGGCGATGAACTGCTTGGCCGCGGCGCGGTACCCGAAGAACACGCCCTTGACGTTCACATCGAAGATCTTCTCGAAGTCGGCCGTGTCGTACTCCAGCAGTTCATCGACCTGTGCGATCCCGGCGTTGGCGACGAACACGTCGAGGTGCCCGCCGGCCTCGACGGCTGCGCGCACCACCAGCTCGTTCGACTCCTCGCTGGTGACGTCGACCTCGGCGCCGGTGGCGGTGCCCCCGGCGTCCCCGATGGCCTGCACGGTCTCGTCGATGCCGCTCTTCATGGTGGGCAGGTCGGCGACCACGACGTGCAGGCCGTCGCGCCCGAGGCGTTCGGCGATCCCGCGCCCGATCCCGCGAGCCGCTCCGGTGACCACCGCGACACGTGCGTCCGAACTCATTCCAGTCCTCCTCGACCAGTGGGGGCTTGTGGTGCCCGGCAGCCAACCCGTCCGTCCGGCACCGGGTCCAGCGTCCTTCTCACCGAGTGAGAACGACGCCGACGGGGTTGTTCGCCGGGAGGAGATCTCCTGCGGGCAGAAGACCCTCCCCTCCTCCGGCCCGACGCGACGACGCTGGTGGTGCGGGGGCGCCGGGTCCCCGCAGGAGAGGAGACCGGGCATGACCACCACCACCGGACCGTTCGAGGACCAATTGTCCCAACGGTTGCTGTTCCAGCGGATCGTCGTCCTGGGGCAGGAGGTCGACGACGCGGCCGCGAACCGGATCACCGCGCAACTGCTGCTGCTGTCGGCCGACGACCCGCGCTCCGACATCGCCCTGTACGTGAACTCCCCCGGTGGTTCGGTGACGGCCGGTCTCGCGATCTACGACACCATGAGGCTGATCCCCAACGACGTCTCGACGCTCGTCCTGGGGATGGCCGCGAGCATGGGGCAGTTCCTGCTGTGCGCGGGGACGGCCGGCAAGCGCTACGCCCTGCCGCACGCGCGCGTCATGATGCACCAGCCCTCGGGCGGGATCGGGGGCACCGCGGCCGACATCGCGATCCAGGCCGAGAACCTGGAGCACACGCGATCCGTCCTCACCCGGTTGACCGCGCAGCACACGGGCCAGGACGAGACCACGATCCGGACGGACTCCGAACGGGACCGGTGGTTCACGGCCGAGGAGGCCCTGGCGTACGGCATGGTCGACCACGTCGTCACGGCGGTCTCCGACGTCCACCTCGGCGCGGCCCGGAAGGTGGGGTTGTGATGAGCTGGCCGATCCCCTACGTGGTGGAGTCCACGCCCCGCGGCGACCGCACGTCCGACGTGTTCAGCCGCTTGCTGTCCGACCGCATCGTGTTCCTGCACGGCGAGATCGACGACGCCGTCGCGAACGTCGTCATCGCCCAGCTCGTGCACCTGGCGTCGGAGTCGGCGACCGCCGACGTGAGCCTCTACATCAACTCCCCGGGAGGTTCGGCGACGGCGCTCACGGCGGTCTACGACACGATGCGGTTCATCCAGCCCGACGTCGCGACGTTCTGCGTCGGGCAGGCCGCCTCGGCCGCGGCCGTGCTCCTGGCGGCCGGCGCGCCCGGCAAGCGGTCGGTGCTGGAGCACTCCCGCGTCCTGCTGCACCAGCCGTCCGGCGGGGCGCAGGGCACCGCCGCGGACCTGCAGATCCAGGCGAAGGAGGTGCTGCGGATCCGGTCGGAGATCGAGGACCTGCTCGCCCGGCACACCGGCCGCGACGTCGAGGTGTTGCGCCGCGACCTCGACCGCGACCTCGTCCTGCCCGGTGCCGCGGCGGTGGAGTACGGGGTGGCCGACCGGGTCGTCTCGCCCGCCGCAGCGCTCACCCCGTCCTCGGGGTCCGGTCCCTCGGCGTGACCCTCGACCCGCGGTCCTGCGCTGGGCGTCATCCGGACGGGTGACGCCCCGCGCCGGCGCGTCGACCAGGATGGCCCCACCGCACCACGTCGGTGCCCGGCCCCCGTCCCCGCCCCACCCGAGGAGACCCGTCATGCGATCCGTCCACGTCACCGGCCCCGGCACGGCGTCCTGGGTGGAGGTGGACCGCCCCACCGCTGGACCCGCCGACGTGCTCCTGCGGGTCCGGGCCTGCGGGATCTGCGGGTCCGACGCCCTCTACACCAGCCACGGCGGCATCCCGCCCCGCCAGGGCGCGACCCCCCTGGGACACGAACCGGCCGCGGAGGTCGTGGAGGTCGGGAACCAGGTCGACGGCCTGTCGGTCGGCGACCACGTCGTGCTGGACACCATGGCCTTCACCGACGGTCTGCTCGGGAGCGGTGGGGCTCAGGGCGCGCTGTCGGAGTTCGTCGTGGTCCGCGACGCCGAGGTGGGTCGCCAGGTGAAGGTGATCCCCCGGCACGTCCCCTGGCAGGTGGCCGCCCTCAACGAGCCGATGGCCGTCGCCCTGCACGCGGTCAACCGCACCGCTCCCGGCCCCGGGGACAAGGTGGTCGTGTTCGGGGCCGGGCCGATCGGCCTGGGCGCCGTCCTGGGGTACCGACGCAAGGGGGTCGAGCACGTCGTCGTCGTGGACATCGTCCCCTCGCGCCTGGAGAAGGCGCTGCAGGTGGGGGCGGACGCCGTCGTGAACTCCGCCGAGGAGGACGTCGCCGCCCGCCTGGTGGAACTGCACGGGGACGGTTCCACGCCGCGCGTGCGGGGTGTGCGTCCCGGGACCGACATCTACCTCGACGCGGCCGGCGCCCCGGTCGTCCCCCGCACCGTGACCTCGATCGCCAAGCACGGCGCCACCTTCGGGGTCGTCGCGGTGCACAAGACCCCCGTCGAGATCGACTTCGGCGCGGTCCTGGC
Organism: Kineococcus mangrovi; assembly: GCF_041320705.1. Taxonomy (NCBI): domain Bacteria; kingdom Bacillati; phylum Actinomycetota; class Actinomycetes; order Kineosporiales; family Kineosporiaceae; genus Kineococcus; species Kineococcus mangrovi. The sequence goes on along the minus strand of NZ_JBGGTQ010000008.1, from coordinate 181,380 downwards.
CACGGAGCTGAACCTCGTGTGGGCCATGGGGTACCCCACGGAGATCTTCGAGGTCACCGACGACCTCGTGCAGAACTGGCAGGAGTACGCGGTGGTCGTCAGCGACACCCTGCCCTTCGACCGTGCCCTCGACGCGCTGACGCTGGCAGCCACCCCGGGCGCCGCCGACAAGGTCGTCGTGCTCCTGGACTGACCGCCGGGCGCCCGGCTCCTCAGGGCCGGGCGCCCGCGGTGAGCCAGGCGACCAGCCGGGCCACCGTCCGCTGCGCCCCCGCCGTCTCGGGGAAGTTCAGGTGCCCGTGCGGCACCCCGGGTTCCCGGACGACCGTGACCTCGACCCCGGCCGCGACGAGCGCCGCCGCGTAGGCCTCCCCCGAGGGCCGCAGGTCGTCGAGGTCGGAGGTCACCACGAGCGTCGGCGGCAACCCGGTGAGGTCACCGTGCGCCGGGAACGCGTACGGGTGCGACAGCAGCTCCTCCCGGCCCACGTAGGCGAGGTTCAGCTCGCGGGTGCGGGCGGCGTCGAACCGCTCCCCCGTCCCCGACGTCGCCAACGCGGCGGCGAGCTCGGGGGAGGGAGCGGGCAGGACCGAGTGCAGCACCGGGTAGACGAGCACGGTCGTGGCGGGCAGCGGCCCGGCGCCGTCGCGCACCTGCAGGCTCACCGAGGCCGCCAGGTTCCCGCCGGCGCTGCCACCCCCGAGGTGGCGGCGCTCCGGCGGCAGGTCGCGGAACCCCTCGTGCCAGGCCCACGTCCAGGCGGCGAGGACGTCGTCGCTCGGGACGGGGAAGAACACGTCGCCGACGGCGAGGCGGTAGTCCACCGAGACGGTGCGGACCCCTGCGGCGGCCAGGCAGCGGCTGACCCAGTCGGCTTCGGGGACGTCGAGGTCACCGTGCTGGAAGGCCCCTCCGTGCGCCCACGCGAGACCCGCCACCACCGGTCCGGCGGGACGGTACTCGCGGACCGGGACCGGGCCGTGCGGTCCGGGCACCGTGCGGTCCACGACCTCGATCCCGACCTGGGCGTCGACGGCGCGGTCCCCGGTGGTGGACGGGGTGCTCGTGGTCACAGGGCCTCCTGGGCGTCGTGCTGGTCGTGCTGGTCGGGGTGGCGGGGTACCGGCTGGTGGAACGTGTGCCGGCCGTGCTCGACCTGCACCGGCGGGGCACCGGGCAGGTCGACGGTCGCGGTGACGCCCGGGGGGACGACGACCTCCACGTGCATCCCCTCGGGCGCGAGGGACCAGTCGATCGACACCGTCCCGTACGGGGACGAGTGGGTCGCCCCGGCGCTCGTCAGGGTCCCGCCGGGCCTGGGGGCGAACAGGACGTGCCGGTACCCGGGGGCTGCGGGGGCGAGCCCGGCGACGACGCGGTGCAGCCAGTCCGCGACCGCTCCGAGGGCGTAGTGGTTGAACGAGGTCATCGTGGGGTCGTTGACCGAGCCGTCGGGGCGGATGGCGTCCCAGCGCTCCCAGATCGTCGTCGCCCCCTGCAGGACGGTGTAGAGCCAGGAGGGGCAGTGCGTCGACTGCAGCAACCGGTACGCCTCCTCGACGTGACCGGCGCGGGTGAGCGCGTCGCAGACGACGGGTGTTCCCGCGAAACCCGTCGCGATGCGGCCGTCGGCCTCCCGCACGAGCTCGGCGAGCCGGCGACCCCCTGCCGCCGCGGTCCGCTCGTCCGGCCAGAGCCCGAACACCGTGGCGAGCGCGTGCGCCGTCTGGGTGTCGTCGCGGGGGCGGCCGTCGGGGGTGAGGAACTCGCGGGCGAAGGCGGACCGCACCTCGCCCGCCAGGACCTCCTGCTCGTGGGCGAGGCGGTCCTCCCCCAGCGTCCGGGCCGTGGCGGCGAGCCGCGCGGCGGCGTGCGCGAAGTAGGCGGTGGCCACGAGGAAGCGGTCGGTGGTGGCCTCGAAGGGGTTCTCCGGCGGGGCGGCCGGGTCCAGCCAGTCGCCGAGCTGCTCGGTGTCGTGCACCACGCGACCCGGCCCGGCCGACCGCTCCACGTGCTGCAACCACCGGACGGCGCTGGGCAGCTGCGCCCGCAGGAGGGCCGCGTCCCCGGTCGCCGTGTGCAGCACGTCGGGTGTCAGGACCGCGACGTCTCCCCAGACGGCCATCGGGTCGCGCGGGAGTTCCGTGAACGGGGGCAGCGGCAGGTAGGGCACGAAGGGTGGGACCCAGTCGAGTTCCTCCTGCTCGGCCGCGAGGTCGCGCAGCCACGAGGTGAGCATCCCGGTCACGCCGAACAGGAAGGCCGCCGTCGGCGCGAACACCTGCAGGTCCCCCGTCCAGCCGAGCCGTTCGTCCCGCTGCGGGCAGTCCGTCGGGACGTCGACGAAGTTCGACCGCGCGCCCCAGACCACGTTCTCGTGCAGCCGCTGCAGCAGCGGGTCGGAGCAGCGGAACCACCCGGTCCGGGGCACGTCGGAACTCAGGACGCGGGAGACCACGTCCCCGGGCCGCAGGGGTCCGGACCAGCCGCTGACCTCCGCGTACCGGTAGCCGTGGACGGTGAACCGGGGTTCCCACTCGACGTCGGTCCCGTCGAGGACGAGCACGTCCGTGGCCAGGGCGCTGCGCAGCGGCGCGGTGTGCAGCTCGCCGTCGACGAGCACCTCCGCGTGCCGGAACCGCAGCTGGTGCCCCGCCGGGCCCGAGGCCCGCACCTGCAGGCGCCCGCTGTGGTTCTGCCCGAAGTCGAGCACCCAGCGACCGGGTTCCCGCTCGACCGCCGAGACGGGTTCGAGCTCCTCCACGCAGCGCACCGGCGGCCCGGTGGGGGCCACGAGGGCGCTGCCGGGGTCCAGCTCGTGCACGACGACCGGTCCCCACGTGGCGTCGTCGTGCTCCGGCGTGGACCACGAGGGGTCGTCGTCGCGCAGGTCGACGTGCTCGCCGTCGTAGAGGCCGCTGGCTCGCACGGGACCGCGACCGGTGCGCCACCCCGGCCCCGAGGACACGACGTGCCGCTCGCCGTCGGCGTCCACGACCTCGAGCTGGGCGATGACGGCGAGGTGGTCGCCGTAGAAGCGTTCGACGCCCTCACCGAACCCCAGACGTCCCCGCCACCAGCCGTCCCCGAGCCACAGGCCCAGCGCGTTCTCCCCCGCGCGCACCTGCTCGGTGACGTCGAAGGTGGCGTACCGCAGGCGGTGGCGGTAGCTCGTCCAGCCTGGCGTGAGTTCCTCGTCCCCCACGCGCCGGCCGTTGACCTCCGCCTCTACCAGTCCGTGGGCGGACAGGTAGAGCCGGGCGTGCACCGGGTCGGCGGGCAGGTGGAACGTCGCCCGCACGCGGCCGGGCTCGCCGTCCTGCGACGGTGGCGGGCCGACGGGTCGAGCCGTCCAGTCCGCCGGGTCGAGGAGCCCGGTCTCGACGTGCCCCCACGGACCCCAGGGGCTCCAGGCATCACCGTCGTCCACCTGGACCCGCACGGCGATCCGGGTCCGGGAGGCGACCGGCGCCGAGGGCCAGGGCACGAGGACCTGGTCCGGACCGGGCAGGTGGTGGGTGCTGCGGGTCTGCTGCCCGCGCGGCGTCGTCGTGAGCACCTGCACCCGGGCGGCGTGCTGCCGGTAACCCTGCGCCGCCCCGTCGACCAGCCAGGACAGCCGCGGGGCCGCCTCCCCCGTCCCCAGCCGGTGAGGGGCGTGGTGCTCGAAGACGGGGGCGGACGGGGTGGGGACCATCGAGAAACTCCTGCGGGTCGCGGATCAGGACCGGGCGGTGGCCGGGTGGCCGGTCTCGGCGGTCGGGGTCGTCGGGTCGTCGACGAAGGTGTTCACGGGAGGACGCCGGAACGTCAGACCCGCCACGAGGAACCCCACGGCCACGACCGCACCCAGGACGAGGAAGAAACCCTGGTTGTCGAACCGGAGCAGGGCGGGTGTCGCGGCGGCGAGGATGGCCGCGGAGATGCGGGCGACCGCGACGATGGTGCCCTGCGCGGTGGACCGCAGGGTCGTGGGGAAGGACTCCTGGGTCCAGATCTTCATGATGCCCTCGAACGCCACGCTGTTGCCCAGGCTGCTGATCACGAGTGCGACGACGAGCGTCGTGAGGGTGAACCCGGCGATGCCGAGGACGAAGTAGCTGGACGTGGTGAGCAGCGCGCCGACCGCGAAGAACGCGAAGCGGCGGTGGGTGTCGACGAACCGCATGTAACCCAGGCCGACGACGAGCGAGGCGATGAGCACCACCAGCGCCCACCGGTTGAACTGCGCCACGGTCGCCCCGGCGTAGGTGGTCGCCATGAAGGTGTTGTACTGCCCGTACGTGTTGGCGCCCAGGTTCGTCAGGGCGTAGAACACCACCAGCGCCACCATCGGCCGGGCGTAGGGGGTGCGCAAGAGGTCGCGCACCCGGACACCGGGCGTGGTGGAGGGCAGGGTCCCGGCGCGGCGGGCGGCCAGCCAGACCTGCGACTCGGGAACCGTGAGCCTGGCCAGCAGGACGACCAGGGCGACGACGCCGACGTGTCCGACCATGATCTGCCCGCCGAGGCGTCCGAGGTCACCGACGAAGGCCGCCATCCCGACGGCGACGATGATGCCGACCAGCCACAGCGAGTTCGACAGGATGATGATCTTGCCGCGGTTCCCGTCGTCGGCGGCCTCCGCGATCGTGGCGAGGGAGACCGGCAGGTCCGCGCCCACCCCGAGGCCCAGCAGCACGATCGCGACCAGCAGGACCCCGAACGTCGTCCCGACGGTGGCGAGGGCGGAGCCCGCGACGATGAACAGCATCGTCACGAGGAAGACGCGGCGCCGGCCGAAGCGGTCGCCGAGCCGGCCGCCGACCAGGGCTCCGGCGGCGACGCTGAACGTCAGGGCCCCGGACAGCAGGGCGATCTGGTCCTGGGTGATCCCGACGGTCATCCCGTAGATGACCAGGGCGATGCCGGACGTCACGAGGGCGGCGGCGTCGATGTAGGACGCCATCCCGGCGATGACGCCGACGCGCCAGGGGTTCGGGCGCGCGGCGACCGACGGGTCGGACGGCGGGGTGGGGAGGGGGGACATGGCGGGTTCTCCTTCGAACTCGGGCGTACTTCTCACTCACACGTGTGACCACGGTAGGCGATTGAATCGATCCACTCAAGGGGTGCCAGGGAACCACCCCTTCGCGCGGTCCGCCGACCGGGGTGGGTCGATCGGTTACCGTGCGCTGGGACGAGACCCACGGAGGACGCGTGCACAGGAGGGCGACGAGCGCTGACGTGGCCGCCGCGGCCGGTGTCTCGCGGTCGACGGTGAGCTACGTCCTGAGCGGCAGCACCCGGCACTCCTTCCCCGAGGAGACGCGCCGGCGCGTGGAGGAGGCCGCCTCGCGCCTGGCGTACATCCCCCACGCCGCCGCGCGCAGCCTGCGGGGCGGGGACTACCACTGCGTCCTCGTGGCGCTGGGCCGGCTCCCGTTCGCGGGCAACGTGGACCGGCTGCTGGGGCAGCTGACCGACGCCCTCGCCCAGCGGGGCCGGTCGCTGCTCACGTGGACCGCCGGCGGCGGTGCCCGGCTGGCCGACGTGCTGCGCGACGTCAACCCCGGGGTCGTCGTCGAGGTGATGCCCCTGACCGCCGACGACCGGTCCGCGGCGCGGGGGGCCGGCATCCCCGTGCTGAGCATCGCCCACTCGGTCGAGCACCTCGAACGCGCCGTCGGGGCCCTGCAGGTGCAGCACCTCGTGGCCCTGGGGCACCGCCGGCTCGCGCACGTGACCGTCGAGGACGCCCTGCTCGCCACCCTCAGCGCGAACCGCGCGCAGGGGGTGCGGCTCGCAGCCCGGGCCCACGGGCTCGCGGTCCCGCCGCACGTGGTCCCGGGAGCGCTCACGGACGCGGGCGAGGCCCTGCGGCCCGTCCTGCGGCGGTGGGTGGGCGGGAGGCACCCGGTGACCGCCGTCTGCTGCTTCAACGACCTCTTCGCGGGGGCGGTCCTGCTCGCCGCGGCGCGCGAGGGGATCGACGTGCCCGGCGACCTGTCCGTCGTCGGCGTGGACGCGGACCCGTTCGGCGCGCTCCTCACCCCGACGCTCAGCAGCGTCCGCTACGACTTCGCCGGCGCCGCCGCCTTCATCGCCGACTCGATACGTTCCGAGCTCGACCGGGGCGCTCCCGGCGGGGGGCGGGACCGGATGCTCGACCTCGTCGCCGCGGGGTCCACCGGGCCGGCACCGCGACGGCGCACGCCCTGACGTCCACGACGCCTCCGCGACCCCGACGGGGTGGGACCCGCCGGCTCAGGCGACGAGCGAGAGCGAGACGCCGGGCCCGGCGCGGAAGGACCCCGCGGCGGGGGCCGCCGGCGCGGTGACCGACGTCAGGTCGCGCACGTGGCGGCCGGTGCGCAGCAGCAGGTCCGCGAGGTCGAGGCCGAGGGCACCGCAGATGGCGGCCAGCACCTCCGAGGACGGCTCCTTGCGCCCGCGCTCGACCTCGGACAGGTGCGCCAGGGACACCCGCGCGGCGGTGGCGACGTCGGACAGGGTGCGGGCCTGCGCGGTCCGCTCGGCCCGCAGCACGCCGCCGAGGACGTCGCGCAGCAGCGGGTCCGGCCGGCGGCGCACGCGGCGGGACGGGACGACGGTCGACGTGCGCACGGGAACCTCCACCGGTCGGTTCCCGGTGACGCTACGGGACGGGTGGGGCCGCCGCACCGCCGTCCGCTCAGGGCGGACGACGGTGCGGCGGGTTCAGGGGGTCAGCGCGACGAGGGGTGCTCGTACGCGGTCGCCATCGCGACCTGCTCGTCGATGACCTCGGAGATGCGCGCCTGCACCGCGTCCAGTTCGCGGATGATCGCGGCGGTCTCGTTGATGCCGCCGGAGACGGCCGAGCTGGAGGCCTGGATGCCGGCGACCTGCTGCGCGACGCGCTGGGTGGCGTCGGCGGTCTCGCGCGCCAGGTCCTTGACCTCGCTGGCGACGACGGCGAAACCCCGGCCGAGCTCCCCGGCGCGGGCGGCCTCGATCGTGGCGTTGAGCGCGAGGAGGTTCGTCTGGTCGGCGATCCCGGAGATGATCTTGATGACCTCCCCGACCGCCGCCGACGCCTGGGTGAGCGCGTCCACCTCACCCGTCATGGTCGAGGCCTGGCCCACGGCGGCGTCCGCGACGCGGCCCGCGTCGTTCACCGCGTCGCGCAGCCGCGAGACCGTGTCGAGCAGTTCGTGCGACCGGGCTGCGTCGTGCTCGCTGCGGCGCAGGACGTCCAGCCGTTGCGAGACGAGCTGCTGGACGTTGCGCAGCGAGGAGGCGCGCGAGTCGGACAGCTCGATGACGTCGGTGGCGAAGAAGTCCATGGTCCCCACGACCCGGCCCTCGGACAGGACCGGGAAGCACACGCCGGACTTCACGCCGGCGCGCTGGGCCGCGGGGGCCCGGACGCAGTCGGTCACCTCGGCCAGGTCGCGGACGTAGACGAGGTCGCGCTGGCGCCAGGCCCGTCCGGACAGGCCGACGCCCTCGGCGAAGCTCGCGGCGAGGGTGACGCGGCGGAACTCCTCCCCCGCCGACCCCGACTCGACCGCGAACCTCAGCGTCGCGCTCTCCTCGTCCAGCGCCCAGTACGACCCGTAGGCCCAGCCGAACGCCTCGCGCACGGTCTCCAGGGCGGTGCGCAGCGCGGCCTCCTGGGTGGCGGCGGCACCGACGGTGGTCACGACGGTCGTCACCGCGGCGCGGTCGTTGAGGGTCTCCTGCAGGGTCGCCGTGTCCAGCGCGCGGCGGCGGGAGTGCGCGGCGACCCGCTGGATGGCCGACCACTTCTCGGCCCGGCCCCCGAAGAACGGCAGCTCGTTGCGCGAGTAGTACTCGTGGATCGCGACCACCCGGCCGTTCTCCACGACGGGCAGCTGACCACCGCTCTTGGCCCCGGCGGCGCGGGCGTCGCGCCAGCGCTGGCAGGCCATCGCCTCGGGGGAGTCGTCGCACTGCACCGGTTCGCGGGAGGTGATGGCCTTGCCGCCGCACCCGTCCCCGGCGCCGACGGCGATGGACCGGCTCGAGGACAGGGCCTGGCTCAGCGGACCCACCTCCGCCGCGACGGTGAAGCGGCCGTCCGGACCGGGCAGCCAGACCGCGCCGTAGCTGAGGTCGAGCGCCCCCGCGAGCGCCCGGACGCAGGCGAGCTGGGCCTCCAGCTCGGTGGTGATGCCCCCGTCGAGCGCGGCGAGGACCGCCTCCAGCGCTTCGACGTCGCGCGGCATCGGTCCCGTGGCGACGTGACCGACGGTGACCTTCTGGCGTCCGAACACTGGTAGCTCCCCCACACCGGGTGACGAAAGTTCTAGAAGCGGTGCTCCTGTGAGTACTTCGGCCGGGTGCGGGGGGAACTTGAGGTCAGCGGCCCCGGTCCCCCGCCAGGTGCTCGCGCAGGGTCGCCAGCCCGCGGTGGGCGTTGCTGCGGACCGTGCCCGTCGTGACGTCGAGCAGGTCGGCGATCTGCTCGTCCGAGCAGTCCTCGAAGTGGCGCAGGACGAGCACCGTGCGCTGCTTGGTCGGCAACCGGCGCAGCGCGGTGAGCAGCTCGTCGCGGTCGGCGAACTGCCCGCTGCGGTCGGCGGTCGCGCTCTCGGGCAGGTCCCCGGTGGGGCGTTCGCGCCGCGCGGCCCGCCGCCAGAAGGAGGTGGAGGCGTTGACCACCATGCGGTTCACGTAGGCGACCGGGTCGTCGGCCGCGCTCACCCGGCCCCACTTCAGCAGGGCCTTGGCGAGCACGTCCTGGACGACGTCCTCGGCCGCGTGCGGGTCGCGGAGCAGCCCGCGGGCCAGGCGCACGAGCGCCGGGCCGCGGGCGGTGACGAACTCCTCGAAGGTGAGGGCCCCGGTGCCGGGCGGACGGGTGGGCGTGCCGGGGATCGTCACCGCGGCGCACCCCCGGCCTCGGTGAGGGCCGCCGCGAGGTCGAGCTCGCGCGAGGCCAGGGCGGCGGCCTGGTCGAGGGTGGCCTGCCCGTCGGGCTGGTAGGTGGTCGTCGTGACCTTCACGACGAGCTGGCCCGAGCGCGCCACCACGATCGCCTGCCACGACGGGTCGTCGCCGAGGGTGGCCGGGCGGTAGCCGGCGATCACCTGCTCGGCGGCGACGGCCGCGGGGGCGAGCGTCCAGGACGCGCCCTCCAGCTGCGTCGTCGCGCAGTCCCGGGCGTCCTGCTCGGTGGCGGCCGTCCAGTCCTGTGCGGCCGTGCCGCGGAACAGCAGCACGCGCAGCCCGACGTCCTCCGGCGGGCCCGGGCGCGCGGTCGGCGACCCGCCCCACCCCGCCGCCCGGCTGTCGACGATCGTGTCCGTCCCGTCGTAGGCGTCGTCCTGGCAGAAGCCGGAGTTCACGGAGACGTTCTGCCCCGACAGCTCCAGACCGGGCACGACCGCCTCGACGTCCCGCGTGGTCAGCAGGGCCTCGTTGGGGACCGCCGTCGCCGGGGGCGTCGTGGCGGGGACGACGGGCCGCACCGTCGTCGGGTCCTGGGCCCACTGGGACACCCCGAGCGGCAGCCCGAGGGCGAGGACGGCGACGACACCGGCCACCCCCCGGCGGCGACGGCGCAGGGTGCGGGCGCGCCCCCGCGCTCCTGCGACGAGGACGGTCACGTCGACCCCGGCGTCGGCCGTGCCCGCGCGCCGCAGCGCACGGACCAGGTCGTCCTCCGCCGGGTCGGCTCCCCTCCGGTGACCACTCACGCCGTCCTCCCCTCCACCGGGCCGCCCCCTGCGACCTCCGAGCAGCAGACGCGCTGGACGGCCGGTGCGTTGCACCGGCGAGCGGACGGACCCGGGACGCGAGAAGGCCCCCGGTCCAGGTGGACCGGGGGCCTTCCTCGGTAGCCCCGACGGGATTCGAACCCGCGCTACCGCCGTGAGAGGGCGGCGTGCTGGGCCGCTACACAACGGGGCCCCAGCGTCGATCCCGTGACCGGGACCGGCAGGCAGGAGTCTACCCGCTCCCGGCGGGTGCCCCGTCCAGGCCGCGGGTCCCGCGCAGGCTCAGCGGGGTTCGTCGCGGGCCACGACGGAGAAGTCCTCGTCCCCGTGCCCGGCCCGTCGGGCGGCCAGCAGCGCCTGGGCCGCCACCGTCAGGGCCGGCAGCGGGAAGCGGGACGTGTCGATCATCAGACCCGTGTCCTTCAGCAGCAGGTCGGTCGAGAACTGGGTGTCCCCGAACTCCCCCGTCCGCAGGTTCTGCCCCTTCATCGCCGCGATCGGACCCAGCCCCGTGCCCCTCAGCGTGGTGAGGACCTGCTCGACGTCCAGACCCCCGGAGGCGCCGAGCCGGACGGCTTCGACGAGCCCCTGGAAGGAGACGGCGAGCGCCAGGTTTGCCACGAGCTTCCCCGTCGCGGCGGCGGCGGCCTCGGGCAGGACCTGCAACCGGTCCGGGTCGGCCCACAGGGACACGTAGGGCAGCGCCCGCTCGGCTCGCGGCCCACCGGCCAGGACGCCCAGGGAGCGGTTCGCGGCCGGGCCGAGCGACCCGACGACCGGGGAGTGGACGTGGTCGACGCCGCGCCCGGCGGCCCAGCGCGCGTGCTCGGCGGCGTCGGCGGGGGCGATCGTCGTGACGTCGATCCACAACGTCCCGGCCGCCGGGGACAGCCCGTCGAGGACGACCTCGCGGACGGCGGGTGGTCCGAACAGGGCGGTGACCAGGACGTCGGCACCGTCGAGGGCCTGCGCCGCGGACGAGGCGGAGGTCGCGCCGGCGGCGACGAGCTCGCCGTCGCGGCCGGGGGTGCGGTTCCAGACGCGCAGGTCGTGGCCGGCCCCCAGGAGGTGGCCGGCCAGGACGCGGCCCATCCGGCCCAGGCCGAGGAAGGCGATCGTGGAGCGGGGTTCAGCAGGGTTCACGGGGCGTTCCTCGGGGACGGGCGACACGGTGGGTGACGCGCGGGGTGACGGGTGCGACGGACGCCGGAGGAGCGCAGGGACGATCGGGGGACGACGGACGCTCAACCACCTCCCTACCCTGAGGCGGTGAGCCAGCTCGCGCACCCCGTCGCTCCGCCCGCCGACCCGTGGGCGACGCGCTGGCGGTTCGCCCCCCGGGCCCGGGACGTCGTCGCCGTCCTGCTGGCCCTCGCCCTGGCCGTGACCTGGTTCCACGCGGTCGTCGTGGGCCCGGTCCGGCCGCAGCCCGGTGGGCCCCCGGTCCTCTTCGACGGGCTGTCGTGGGTCACCGGGGCCGGGGTGGGCGAGGTGCTCGCCTGCGTCCTGGTCGTCGCGAACTGCCTGGCCCTGTGGTGGCGGCGCAGCCAGCCGGTCCTGCTGTGCCTGGTGTCCCTGGCCGCGGCCGGGGTGCTGGCCTTCGACGGGGCGCTGTGCTTCGCGCTGCTGACGTTGGCGGCGCGCCGGCGCGACCGCCTGCTCGTCCTGCTGTCGGTGGTGGCCGGGGTCGCCGCCACGCTGGTGTCGTTGCGCACGACCGGGAACGGGCTCGTCTGGTCGGCGGTCTTCGCGGTCGTCGGGGTCTCGCTGTGCGTCTTCGTCGGCGCGTTCGTCGGCGCCCGCCGCGACCTGGTGACCTCCCTGCGCGAGCGCGCCGAACGGGCCGAGCACGAGCAGGTGCTGCGGGCCGAGCAGGCCCGGCTGGCCGAGCGGACCCGCATCGCCCGCGAGATGCACGACGTCCTGGCCCACCGCATCTCGCTCGTCGCCCTGCACGCCGGGGGCCTGGAGGTGCGCCCGGACGTCGGCCCCGACCAGGTCGAGACGACCGCGGCGACGATCCGCGAGACCGCCCGGACCGCGCTGGAGGACCTGCGCCGGGTGCTGGGGGTGCTGCGGGCGCCGGGCACGGGGTCCGCGGCCACCACCGCGGCCGAGCTCGTGCCGCAGCCGACGCTCGTCGACGTCCGGCGGCTGGTGGAGTCGACGCGGGAGGCCGGGGTGGACGCCGTGTTCCGGACGGACGTGCCCGTCCACGCCGACGTGCCGGCCGACCTCGGCCGGACCGTCTACCGGGTGGTGCAGGAGGCGCTGACGAACGTGCACAAGCACGCTCCGTCGGCGCAGACGGTCGTCACCGTCTCCGGCGAGGTGGGCCGGGAGATGCTCGTCTCGGTGGTCAACGCCCGCCCGCACGGGGCGCCCGCGGGGTTGCCGGGCGCGGGGTCCGGGCTCGTCGGGTTGTCCGAGCGCGTGGGCCTGGCCGACGGCACCATCACCTCCGGCCCCGAACCGGGCGGTGGTTTCGCCGTCCGCGCCCGGATGCCGTGGCCGGCCCCGGACGGGCGGGCGCGTCCCGGCGCCTCCGCCGCCTGGACCCCGCCGGATGCGAGGATCGTCCGCGCACCGGCCGGCTCCGGCACGGGCGAGGGGAACGGCTGAGGTGGAGGCGGACGCCGACGTGAACGCGGACGAGCAGCGGGGCAGGCCGACGAGGGTCCTGCTGGTGGACGACGACGCGCTGGTGCGTGCCGGTCTGCGGATGATCCTGTCCAGCGCCGAGGACGTCGAGGTCGTCGGTGAGGCCGAGAACGGCGCCCAGGCCCTCGAGGGTGTCGCCGCGCACCGGCCCGACATCGTCCTCATGGACGTGCGGATGCCCGTCATGGACGGGTTGACCGCCGCCAAGGCCATCACCGAGCGACCGCAGGCCCCCAGCGTCGTCATGCTCACGACCTTCGACCTGGACGAGTACGTCTTCCAGGCGCTGCAGGCGGGCGCGACGGGGTTCCTGCTCAAGGACACCCCGCCGCGCGAGCTCGTCTCCGCCGTCCGTGTCGTCGCCGCGGGCGAGGCGATGCTCTCGCCCACCGTGACCCGCCGGCTCGTCGGGCACTACGCCGCCGACACCGTGAACCCGCGCCGCCGCGAGGCCGCCGAACGGCTGCAGCTGCTCACCGACCGCGAGCGCGAGGTGCTCGGCGCCGTCGGCCGGGGGTTGTCGAACGCCGAGATCGGCAAGGAGCTGTTCATGAGCGAGGCGACGGTGAAGACGCACGTGTCGCGGCTGCTCACCAAGCTGGAGGCCCACAACCGCGTGCAGGTCGCGATCGTGGCGCACGACGCGGGGCTCCTGGACGCCTGAACGCCGACGGGCCAGGCTGCCGGCGTCGACGGGGACCCACGGGGTGAAGGCGATGCCCTGCTCCTCGCAGTGCGTCAGCAGGTCCTCGGCCCGCCGGTCGCCGAGGTCGTAGCGGTTCTGCACCGAGGCGATGCCCAGCCCGGCCGCCCGGGCCTCCTCCACGTCGTCGACGCCGAACCGGCGCAGGTGCTCCGGGCGGCCCAGCGGCGGCCACACGTCCGGGCCGTGCGGGTCAGCCCGCCCTCGGTGGCGATGACGACGTCGCCGTCACCGGTGATGCGCGTGGCGCCGTGGCCGAGTCGTCGGACGGTCTTGCCGCCGAGGTCGACGGTTCCGCCGGCGGACCCGGGAACGGTGACCCCGGGCAGCTGCCCCGACACCTCGGCGCGACGCGCGCCCGGCGCCGCGGGCGGGCATGATCGTCCCGCAGCACGCTCCGATCGAAGGTGGGTCCCGTGAAGGTCACTCCCGTCCGCTTCACCCGCGACGTCGCCGCCATGCGGCGCTTCCTGAGCGCTCTCGGCCTCGCGGGCACGCAGAGCAGCGAGGACGGGTCCTGGGTGAGCCTGGAAGCCGCCGGCGGCGGGGAGGTCGGGCTCCACGACGTCGCCACCGCCGCCGCGCCGCGCGAGGCCGGCACGACCGACCTGGCGTTCTCGACGACCGAGCCGCTGGAGACCGTGGCCGCGCGGCTGCAGGACGCGGGTTTCCCCGCGCGGGTCGACGGCCGCGTCCTGCACGTCACCGACCCGGACGAGCGCGACGTCCAGGTGCACGGTGCCGAGCTCGACCTGCACGGGTACTCCGAGGGCGACTGACGGACCCGTGGGCACCCCGCTGCTCGACGCGCTGAACGTCCCGGCGATCACGGCCTACGAGTGGGGGGACGACGCCGCCACCCCGGGTCTGCGATCCCTGGGGGCGGTGCTGGCCCTGCACGGCATCGCCGAGAACGGCGGGCTGGTGGGCGGGGGCGTGGAGAACCTCTTCTTCAGCCGGCGCCTGGACTCCGTCGACGACGCTGCGGCGGGCCTGCGGTGGCTGGGCCTGGACGACGTCGCGGACCTCGTCCTCGGAGCACGTCGGGAGTTCCTGCGGTTCCGGCCCACCGGGTACGAGGAGTTGTCCGCCGCCGACGAGGAGCTGTGGGACCGGCTGGACGAGGAGTTCTTCGCGATCGCCCCGTCGGAGCGCCTCGAGGCGGCCGTCGCGGCCCGCCTCGCGGACATCGCGCCGGAGCTGCCGCCGTCCTGACCCCGCGGCTCAGCGCACGAGCGCGAGGGCGAACCCGTCCCACCCCTTCGCCCCGACGGTCTGCAGCGCGGTGACCTCCAGGCGCGGGTCCTCCCCCAGCGCCTCCAGGAACGTGCGGGTCCCCGTGATCGCGGGGTCCGTGCTCGCCTCCTCGGCGACCCGGCCGCCGCGCACGACGTTGTCCCCGACGATGACGCTGCCGGGGCGGGTCAGCCGCAGGGCCCACTCGAGGTAGTGCGGGTTGTTCGGCTTGTCGGCGTCGATGAAGACGAGGTCGAACGGGTCGCCGCCCTCCGCCGCGAGCTGCGGCAGCGTGTCGAGGGCGGCGCCCACGCGGACGTCCACGACGTCGGAGAAACGGGCCCGGTCGAGGTTGCGGCGGGCGACCTCGGCGTGCCGGGGCTCGTACTCGCACGTGACGACCCGGCCGCCGGGCGGCAGGGCTCGCGCCAGGTGGATCGTGCTGAACCCGCCGAGCGTGCCGATCTCCAGGACCCGCCGGGCTCCGGTCATCCGCACGAGCAGCGAGAGCAGCGACCCCTGCAGCGGGGACACGTCGATCGCCGGCAACCCGGCGGCCTGGTTCTCGTCGACGACGAGTTCGAGGACCTCGTCCTCGGGCAGCAACGTCTGGACGAGGTACTCGTCGACCTCCGTCCACGCCGAGCCGGGGTCGTGGTCGCCGGTGGCAGAGCGCATGCCCGCACTCTGCCACCGGCGCACGCCGCCCGACGAGACCCCACGAGACCTCAGCCGGCCCGTCCCGGGGCACCGGGCAGCTCGGCCGACGGGGGCACGTCGACGAGCTCGAACCGCGCCGTCACCACGGCCGCGACGGTCTGGGGCTGGGGGTCGAGGTCGAGCTCGGGCGGGGATCCGTCCGCGGCCGGGAAGGCCGTGGCCGCCATCCGGGGCGTCGGGAACGGGGAGCCCCCGGCGTCGGACAGCTCCAGGAGGTCGCCGAGGGTGGCGCCGAGGGCCGCCGCGTCGTCGTGCGCGCGGGCGACCGCGGCGGCGACGGCGGCCGCCCGGGCCCGCCGTTCCAGGTCGGAGCCGGGACGCAGCGACCACCAGGGTCCGTCGACCGCGACACCGGGCAGGCCGGTGAACGCGACGACGAGGGCGGAGAGGTCGGTGGCGTCGGCGGCGAGGGTCACCCGCGTCGAGAACCGGCCGGTCCAGCCCGTGATCCGGGTGCCGGAACGGCGGTCGACGACGGGGCTCACCGACAACGGGTCGGTGCGGACCGAGTCGGGGGCGAACCCGGAAAGGACCTCGTGGACCTGCCGCGCGAGGTCGGCGAGCGCCCCGGTGACGACGGTGGGGCTGCGGCCGGAGGTGTGCAGCACCGCGGACACCGTCGCCAGTTCGGGCGGGCCCTCGACCCGGCCCTCGCCCTGGACGGTGAGGCTCGCGCGCCCGCTCACGGGCCGAGGCCGATCCGTGCCCGCAGCGCCGTCACCGCAGCAGCTCCGGCGTCCGGAACGGCACCCCGTGCACGTGCGCGGCGAGGAACGCGAACACCGTCTCGTACCAGAGCACCGCGTGCCGGGGGGTGAGCACCCAGTGGTTCTCGTCCGGGAAGTGCAGGAACCGGTGCGGCAGGTCCGCCGGGTCGCCCGTCCACTGCCGGTTCAGGACCCACCACAGCCGCAGGGCCTCCCCGACCGGCACGCGGTAGTCCTTGTCGCCGTGGATCACGAGCATCGGCGTGACGATGTTCGCGGCGTGCGCGGCCGGGTCGTTGGCCGCCACCATCGCCGGGGTCATCTCCCGTTCCCAGTAGTGCGCCGCGTCCGTCGTGGCCCCGAACTGCTCGAGCGCGAACAGGCTCGCGTGGGTGACGATCGCGCGGAACCGGTTGGTGTGCCCGGCGACCCAGTTCGCCACGTACCCGCCGAACGAACCGCCCATCGCGGCCGTGCGCTCCGGGTCGAGGTCGTCGCGTTCCAGCGCGGCGTCGGTGACGGCCATGAGGTCGGTGTACGGCTCCGCGCCCCACGCCCCCCAGCCGCGGGCCAGGAACTGCGCGCCGTACCCCGTCGACAGCCCCGGGTCCGGGAGCAGGACGGCGTAACCGCGGGCCACGGCCAGCCAGGGGTTCCACCGCCACGACCAGGCGTTCCACGAGGACAGCGGGCCGCCGTGGATCCACAGCAGCAGCGGGGCCGGGTGCTCGGGCCCGGCGTCCGCCGGCAGGCACAACCAGGCCCGGACCTCGGCGCCGTCCGCGGCCGTCGTGGACACCTCCGTCAGCGTGCCGGGCAGCTCCGGTCGGGGCGCCGGACCGGGGAGGACGACCGGGTCCCCCGGCCTCGACGCGTCGAGGCGCACGACCGCCGGAGGGGCGTCGACGGCCGAGCGGACGGCGTAGACCGCCGTGCCGTCGGGCGCGACCTGCAGGTCGGAGTAGGCACCGTCGTCCGTGCTGAGGCGGCGCACCGAACCGTCCGCCACGTCGACGCGGTGCACGGGGGCGCGGCCGTGGTCGTCGACGGCGAGGAACAGGGCGTCCGACCCCGGCCCCCACTGCGGGGTGCCCGTCCCCCAGACCTCCCAGCCGGGGACCACGTCGCGCGGCGCCGCGGAACCGTCGAGCGGGACGAGCACCAGCCGCAGCGTCGGCGGGCTGGTGGGGGTCGACAGGCTCTCGGCGACGGCCGCGACCCACCGCCCGTCCGGGGAGACCGACGGCGAGGTGAACTCCCGCCCGGGATCGTCCGCCAGGGCGCGCACGGAGCCGTCGGCACGGTCGAGGACGACGAGCCGGGTGCGCTGCGACCCGCCCGGACCGGCCACGTTCTCGGTGGTGACGAGGGCGGAGCCGTCGGGGACCAGGGCCGCCGACGCCTCGTCGAAACGGCGACCGGGGGCGGGGGTGAGGTCGCGCCACCGCACCTCGTCCCGCGCGCCCGCGGGTGTGTCCGCCGGCAGGTCCAGCGTGAGCCAGCGGGGTTCGTCGGGTCCGAGGTCGGCGTCCCAGTACCGGACGGGGTACCCCGCGTGCAGGACGGCCGACACCTTCGCGTCCTCGCGGGCCTCGCGGCGCGCCGCGTCCGACGTCGGCCCCTCGGTGCTGTCGTCGGCGCCGGGCAGCGTCGGGGACGCGACGACGACGGCCGCTGACGTCCGCGCCGTCCGGGGACCGCAGACCCCGCCGGGTCGCGCGGCGACGCAGCGCGCCTCCCCCGTCGGCGGCAGCGCCCACAGCGCCGCGGGCGGGTCGTCGGTGGCGGGGGCCTGCGGGTCCGGCCGCGCCGAGGTGAACAGCAGCGTGCCGTCGGGGGTGAACACCGGTGAGGACTCCGCGGCGGCACCGCGGGTCAGGCGGCGGGCCGGGCGTCCCCCCACCGGGTCGACCTCCCACAGCGCACCCCGCCACCGGGTGCGGTCCGGGGTGAGCGTCGCGACGGTCGTCACCAGGCGCGTCCCGTCGTGGGACAGGGCCAGGCCGCTGACGCGCGGCAGCGCGGTGAAGGCGTCCAGGTCGGCGAACGCGGAGGAGGGAGCGGAGCTGGCGGTGGTGTCCGGCACCCGACCAGTCCTACCCCCCTCCTCCGACACGGGCCGGGGAGGCGTTCACAGCCGGAAGGCGCCGACGGCCCCTCGCAGCCGGGACGCGCTCTCGCGCAGCGATTCCACCGATCCGGTGACGACCTCCAGGCTGACCCGGTCATCGGCCCCGGAGGCGGCGACGTCCGCGAGCATCGTCGAGATGTCGTCCGCGCCGGCGGCCGCGCCGGCCACCGTGCGGGCGAGGTCCGCGGTCACCGCGCTCTGCTCCTCCACGGCCGCGGAGATGGAGGCCTGGTAGTCGTCGATGCGTCCGATGACCTCGGCGATGCGGCTGATCGCGGTCGCCGCCTCCTCGCTGCCGCGCTGGATCGCCGCGACCTTCCCGGCGATGTCCTCGGTCGCGGCCCCGGTCTCCTGGGCGAGCTCCTTGACCTCACCGGCGACCACCGCGAAACCGCGCCCGGCCTCACCGGCGCGAGCGGCCTCGATCGTGGCGTTCAGGGCCAGCAGGTTGGTCTGCGCGGCGATGGACGTGATCGTCCCGACGACGGTGGCGATGTCGCGGGTCGCCTCACCGAGCCCGGCCACGGCGGCGCGCGTCGCCTCCGCGACCTCGACCGCCTCGCGCGCCACCGACGCCGAGGAGGCCATGCCGGCGGAGATCTCGGCGATGGAGGCGCCCAGCTCCTCGGCACCGGTGGCCAGGGTCGTGACCTCGCCGGAGACCGAACCCGCCGACGCCGCCGCGCGTTCGGTCTCGGTGCCCGTGCGGGCGTTGGCGGCCGACAGGGACGCCGCGCGGGAGGCGAGGTCGTCGGCCTGACCGGCGACGGCCCGCGCCTGCTCGTCCACCCCGGCCACGGTGCTGCGCGTCGCGCCGACCGCGGCGGCCAGGGCCTGCGCCATCTGCCGGAACTCGTCCCGGCCGTCCACGACCGGTTCGACCGTCAGGTCGCCGCCGGCGATGCGGCCCAGGTCCGAGACGCTGCGCCGCAGCGGGACCACGATGCTGCGCGTCAGCACCAGGAGCAGCAGGACCACGAGCACGAGGGCCGCGGCGACGGCCACCAGGACGAGCACCCGGCTGCGGTCGGCTGCGGCGCGCCCGTCGGCCTGCACGGCGGCGGCCCGCCCGGCGACGGAGTCGGTGAGCTTCTGCGTCTCGGCGAGGATGTCGGCGTAGACGACCCAGCTCTCGTTCTGGATGGTGTCCTCGGCCCCGGCGAGGTCACCCGCGCCGTACTGCGCGACGGCCCGGTCGTCGGAGTCGAAGTAGGCGGCCCACTTCGCGGCGATCGTCTCGTTGACGGCCCGCTCGGCGGCCGTCATGTGCTCGACCGGAGCGGCGTCGAGCGCGGCGAGGAGCGCGGCCTTGTCGGTGAGGAACCCGGCGCGGTTCGCCGCCTCCGGCGCCACGGCCGCGGCCGGCCCGAGGCGGTAGGTGTCCCACGCGTACGCGGCCTGCCAGCCGGACACGTCCGCGTCGTAGTACTTCTGGTCGGCCACGTAGGCCGTCAGGACGGCGAGGTCGGCCGTGTGGTCCGCGGCCCGGGTCTGCGCCCGTCCGCCCACCAGGGCCGCCGCCCCGGTCAGGCCGAGCAGGACCAGCACGACGCCGAACGCCACCCCCAGGCGGACTCCCACTCCCATCCGGCGCGCCACGAGGGTCATCGTCCGGTCCCTCCTCCTGCGCTCGGTCCGGCGGCCTGTTCCACCGGGCTCCTCTCCCGTGTCTCGTCGCCACGAGCGGTGGAGTGGACCACCGTCGCCCGTTCGGAGCAGCGGCCCGGCCCGTCCCGCCGCCGCACGAGAACCCCGGGCGCTGGTCCAGACTGACCCCGTGCACGTCGCCGAGCAGCAGGTCGTCGACCGGCTCCGGCCCCTCGGCCGCGTGCCCCGCCTCGGGCTGGCCGTCGTCCCCGGCGGCATCGGGCTCGCCGTCCCCGGGCAGGGGTGGGCGGTCCCCACCACCGACCCCGCCGGGCTGCTCACCGCGCTGGACGTCGAGTTCGCCCCGCGCTGGACGTGGTGGTCCGCGGCCGCCGTGCTCGGGCACCTCCCACCGGTCCACCTCGCCCGCTGCCACGACCTCGCCGCCGTCCACCGCGTCCTCGACGGTGGTTCCCGGGAGGACCCGGGTGCGGTCTGGGCGGCGGCGCGAGGGCTCCCCGTCCCGTCCCCGCCCTCGCGGCGACCGGCCGCCGCCCACGGCACCGGGCTGCTCGACCTCGACGGCGCGGCGGACAGCGGCGAACCCGTCGCGGCGGACGGGTCGCTGGCCCCGGCGTGGGCCGACGGCCGCGCGTTCGACACCGACCCCGCGGAACGCCTCGAACGCGCCGGACGGTGGGCCGCCCTCGCCCTCGACGTCGCCGACACCCAGGACGCCCGGCTCACCGCCCTGCCCGACCGGCGCCCCGAACCGGCCGGACCACCCCTGCCCGTGCAGACGGGCTACGCCGAGTCGGCGGCCGCGGCGCTCGCGGTCGAGCTGTCCCGCACGGGGTTGCCGCTGGACCGGGCGACGGCGGAGGAGATCGTGCGGACCGCCGTCGGCCCCCGTCCGGCCGACGCCGCAGCGGAGCGGGGGGCCCGCGCGGCGCGCGACGACCTCGTGCGCCGGCACCTCGGCCCGGGCGGCGCGACGGTCGACCTCCGCAACCCCGCCCACGTCCTCGCCGCGCTGCGCGGCCTGGGTTTCGACCTGCCCGACACCCGCGCGCACCGGCTGGAACGGCTGCGCGAGGCGCACCCCGCCGTCGCCGCGCTCCTGGTGTGGCGCAAGGCCGAACGCCTCGCGACGACGTACGGCTACCCCTGGCTCGACGAGCACGTCGGGACCGACGGGCGGTTGCGCGGGGCCTGGTCGTCGGCCGACGCCGCGGCGGGACGGATGACGGCGCAGGCGGGGTTGCACAACCTCCCGGCGGAACTGCGGCCGGCGGTGGCCGCCGAACCCGGGCACGTCCTGGTCCGCGCCGACCTCGGCCAGGTCGAACCGCGCGTGCTCGCGGCCGTCTCCGGTGACCCCGGTCTGGTCGCGGCGACCCGCGACGAGGACCTCTACGCCCCCGTCGCCGCGGCGCTCGGGGCGGACCGGCCCACCGCGAAGGTCGCCGTGCTCGCCGCGATGTACGGCCAGACGTCCGGGGCGGCGGGAGAGGCGTTGCGCCGCATGGAGCGCGCCTACCCGCGGGCCCTGGCGTACCTGCGCGCGGCGGAGGAGGCCGGCCGGGAGGGCCGCGACGTGCGGACCTACGGCGGCCGGCTCGTGCGGATCTCCGACCTGGCCCCCGCCGAACCCGGTGCCGCCACCGCCGCCCGCGGGCGGTTCGCGCGCAACGCCGTCGTCCAGGGCGCGGCGGCGGAACTGTTCAAGGCGTGGGCCGCGACGGTGCGGGCCGGGCTCGCCGGGTCGGGCGGGCGGGTCGTGCTGTGCCTGCACGACGAGCTGCTGCTGCACGTGCCCGAACCCGCCGCCCACCGGGCCGCGGGGCTGCTGGAGTCGGCGCTGCAGCAGACCGCGACGCGGTGGGCGGCGGGTTCGGGGGTGCGGTTCGTCGCCGACGTGTCGGTGGTGCGGCGGTGGTCGGAGGCGAAGTGACCCTCCCCGCGGTGACGGCGGTGCCCCCGTTGCCTCCCCAGGGCCGATGACCGGCCCCGGGGAGGCAACGAGGACCAACCCCGCACGGCGCAGGACGGGTCAGTCCTGCGCGAAGAGGTCCGTGCGGAACCCCTGCTGCGGCAGCTCGGACCGCACCTCGAACACGTGCGTCTCGGTGAACGCGCGGCCGAAGGAGTCGGTGGCCGTCACCTCGGCGGTGTGCACGCCCTCGGACAGCCCGCTGGGGAGGCGGAACTGCCAGAGGTGCGTCGCGCGGTCGGCGACGTTGTTCCCGGGCTGGGCGGGGCCGGGGCCGTAGTCGCTGCCCGCGTACAACTCGAACCCCTGGGCCGACTCGTCCCCGGAGGTCGAGGCGAACCCGAAGCGGGCGACCTGCAGCTGCCGGGTCGCCGCGGCCGGATCGGCGTGCAGCGCACCGGTCTTCGCCGCCTCCCCCGCGGCCTGCTGGGTGCGGGTCGCGGCCTGCGCCTCACCCCCGTCGAGGGAGACCGAGACCTCGGTGTCGGTCGAGCCGTACCAGACGTTCGCCGTGAGGAACGTGTCGGCGGCGACGTCGGCCGTCGTCACCAGGCCGGGGTCGCCGAGGTCGTTGACGTTGACCGGGGGCGCCTCCTCCCAGCCCTCGCGGGTCTGCGCCCACTCGGTGATCGTCGTGTACCACTCGCGCCAGCGCGGGGAGTTCAGCGAGACGGCCATCTGCTTCCCGTCGGGTTCGCCGATGGCGCGGAAGCTGTCGACGTAGTCCGACCCCTCGACGTCGAGCACCAGGTACCCCGGGCGGGCGCCGTCGCGCTGCAGCGCCATCGGGCGGCCGTCGACCCCGAGGTCACCGGAGTACCAGTCACCGCTGGGTGCGCCCGCGACGACGTGCGGGAACGGCAGTTCGTCGACCCCGACGGCGGTCCTCCAGCCGGCGTAGCTGTCACCGGTGTTCATCCGCTCGGTGGAGTGGGTGTGCCCGGAGACCGACAGCGCGGGACGGCCCTCGAGGAGTTCGTGCACCTCGCGGACCTCCTTCGTCTGGTGCTTGGTGGAGGTCTGGTCGGCGAAGGAGACGAGCGGGACGTGCGAGGCGAGGACGACGAGCTTGTCCTCGGGGACCTGCGCGAGGTCGTTCTCCAGCCAGGTCACCTGGTCGTCGCCGAGCTGCCCGGAGTAGGTCGGGGCGTTCTCCGGGTCGGCGCAGTGCGGGCGCTTCCCGTCGGTGTCGTCCAGCGGCGTGCAGGGGTACTTCACGTTGTTCAGGACGACGTAGTGGACGTCGGCGACGTCGTAGCTGTAGGTCGTGGGCCCGAGTTCGCGCTTGAACGTGTCGAAGGAGTGGGCGGCGTCGGTGGCGTCCAGGTCGAGGTCGTGGTTGCCGGGGACGAACCGCAGCGGCAGACCGGAGGCCCCGAGGACCTCCTTGATGCGCGGGTACAGCCCGAGGTCGTCACCGGCCACGTCACCGAGCAGGAGGGCACCGCACTCGGCGACGTCCTCCTCCTGCACCAGGTCGGCGAGCAGGCCGTCGCGGGCGAACCCGAGTTCGCGGCCGCTGTAGGTCTGGACGTCGGCCAGCACCGCGCAACGGGTGGTGTCGTCCTGGGCGGTCTCGCCGCCGCGGGCGATCGGGAAGTTCACCGCCGAGGGCAGCGGCCCGGTCGGTCCCAGGCCGCCGAACCGGAGCTCGGGGGAACCGGCGGGCAGGTGGTGGTAGGAGAACTGCGCGACGCCGTCGGCGTCGACGGGGACCTGCCAGCCGGCGGGCTGGGTGACGAAGGCGGTCATGCCGTCGCGGACGGGGAGTTCGTAGTTCCCGTCCGCGTCGGTGACGACGACCTCGCGGCCGTTGGACACCGAGACGCCTTCGACCCCCTCGTCGCCGGAACTGCGGCCGTCGCGGTCGCTGTCGTCGAACACCTTCCCGCGCAGCACCTCGCCGCCGCCGGAACGGGTGCTGGGGGAGGCGACGTCGCGGACGACTTCGACCGCGCCGACGTAGGGGGGTCGTTCGGCGGGGGTGGTGGTGGCCTCGGGGGCCGCGGAACTGGGCACCTGGGTCAGGGCGCCGGCGCCCAGGAGGACACCGGCGCCGAGCGCCAGGGCACGACGCCGGGGACGGGCGGGGGGACGGGTGGGCTCTCGCACGGGAGTGCACCTCTCGGTCGGGGTGCCCCCACCCTGTGGGACCTCTGTGAACCACCGGTGTCCACCACCGGAAGCTCACCGGAACGTCACTGCCCGCCGAACGCCGTGACCTGCTCGGCCGAGAACTCCCCGAACGACCACGGCTGGCCCGTCGCCTCCAGCACCGACCACCACAGGTCCCCGTGCGGGTCGACCTGGTTGCGGTCCGAGACGGCCAGCCCGATCGGGATGTGCACGAAGCGCCGCCGCCACCGGCCGACGACCATGTTCGTCCGCCCGGCCATCGCCGCGTGCACCGCGGCGTGCGCCAGGCGGATGCAGTACACGGCGTCGTACGGGTTCGCCGGGACGCTGCGGATGACGTAGCTGGGGTCGATGTAGCGCATGTTCAGCTCGAGGTCGTGCGCGGCGAAGTCGTCCGTGATCGCCTGCCGCAGCAGACGGCCGACGTCCTGCAGCCGCTTGTTCCCCGAGGCGTCCTTGAGCGAGGCGGCGGCGTCGGCGGGGTCGAACAGCTCCTGCCCGGCCCCCTCGGCCGCCACGACGAGCGCGTGCCCCTGCGTCGCCACCTTCTCGCGCAACCGCTCCAGGAAACCCCCCGGGCCGTCGAGCGTGAACGGCACCTCGGGGATGAGGACGAAGTCGGCGTCGTTCTGGGCCAGGGCGGCGTAGCACGCGATGAACCCCGAGTGCCGCCCCATGAGCTTGACGACGCTGACCCCGTTCGGCGCGGTGCGCGCCTCCACCTTGGCCGACCGGATCGAGCGGGACGCCTCGCTGAACGCGGACTGGAACCCGAAGCTCTGGTCGATGAACGGGATGTCGTTGTCGATCGTCTTGGGGATGCCGACGATCGCGATCTTCAGGTCGCGCTCCTTGATCTCGGCGGCGATCTTCTGCGCCCCGCGCATCGTCCCGTCCCCGCCGATGACGAACAGGATCGAGATGCCCATGCGCTCGAGGCAGTCCACGACCTCGACGAAGTCCTGCTGACCGCGGGAGGTCCCCAGGATCGTGCCGCCCTCGCCGTCGATGTTCTCCACGACCTGCGGGGTGAGGTCGATGACGTCGTGGCCGTAGCGCGGGATGAAACCCTGGTAGCCGTTCTTGAAGCCGTGGATGCGGCGGACGCCGTAGTGGGTCGTCAGCTCCGAGACCAGGCCGCGGATGACGTTGTTGATGCCCGGGCACAGCCCGCCGCAGGTGACGATGCCGACGCGCGTCTTGGACGGGTCGAAGAAGATCCGCTTGCGGGGGCCCGTCGGCTCCAGGCTCGGCAGGTCGGTGAGGTCGCCGTCGCGGCGGGAGACCTTCGACAGCGTGTCGTCGAACAGCACGCGGTCGCTCTCGTCGATGTAGTGGTGCGTGGTGCGACGGGCCTGCAACCGGGGCGCCAGCGGCGAGTCGACGGTGCACGGACCGAGCGTCTCGACGGTGAAGTCGATGGGCTCACGGCTCGTGGGACGGTCGGTGGGCTCGGCCATGAGCGCGCGGTCCTTTCGCGACGGAGGAGGGCGAACCCCCATCATCGGTCAGACCCGTGACCCCGATCACCCCGGGGGTCCACGGGCACCGCCCGTCGCGCGCTCGCGCCGTTCCGTGCCTAGCGTCGGCCCCATGGCTGACGACCTGTACACCGGCACCGTGACCGCCACCGAGGGCTCGGCCCGCTCGGACGACGGCGCCCTGTCCCTCGACGTGCACGAACCGACCGCCCTGCAGGGTTCCGGCGAGGGCACCAACCCCGAGCAGCTCATGGCCGCGGCCCTCGGCTCGTGCCTGCTGGAGTCCCTGCGCATCGCCGCCTCGAGCGCCGGGGGCAGCACCGAGGGGGCGAGCGTGGAGGCCCGCGTGACGTTGTCCGCGGGCGAGGGCGCCGGGTACTCGGCGCGCTACGACCTCGGCGTGGAGCTGCCGGACGCGGGCGGCGACGCCGACGCGGTCCTGCAGCAGGCGCTGGCGATCTGCCCGTTCACCAAGACGATCGACGCGCAGGTGCTGCAGGTGCGGCTGGTCTGAGCTCCTGCCCCGCCACCGGGCCCGCCACCAGGCCGGCCGTCAGGTCCGGGGACCCTCCCGGTCGGCCAGCCGCTGCAGCATCGCGTTGTAGTCGGCGAGGTCGGCGTCGCCGTCGCGCGCGGCCTTGCGGTCGCGGCGGCGGTTCTCCCGGTCGTCCGAGCGCGACCAGCCGATCGCCACCCCCAGGACGAGGACGAGCGTGGGGACCTCACCGATGCCCCAGGCGATGTCCCCGCCCTCCTGCTGGTTCGCCAACAGGTCGGCGTCGGGGGTCATCTGCGCGAACCAGTCGGGGGCCAGCAGGGTCGTGCCCTGCATGAGCGCGACGCCGAAGAAGGCGTGGAAGCCCATCGTGGCGAGCAGCAGGATGAGCCGCAGCGGGTAGGCGGGTCGCTGGCCGCCCGGGTCCACCCCGATGAGCGCCGAGGAGAACAGGTACCCGGTGCCGAGGAAGTGGAACATCATGAGCTCGTGCCCGACGTGGGTGCGCAGGGCGAGCTCGAACAGCGGCGAGTAGTAGAAGACGATGAGCGAGCCGGCGAAGAGGACGGCCGCCACGAGCGGGTGGCCCGCGACGGCGAGGTAGCGCGAGTGGACCAGCTCCAGCAGCCACTCGCGGGCGCCCCGGGAGTGGTCCCGGCGCGCCGGCAGCACGCGCATCGCCAGGGTGACGGGTGCCCCGAGGACGAGCAGCGGCGGCGCCGCCATCGTCAGCAGCATGTGCTGCAGCATGTGCGCGCTGAACGTGATCCGCCCGTAGGCGGCCGGGCCGCCGCTGGTGACGAACAGCAGCGCGAGGCAGCCGGCCACCCACCAGATCGTGCGTCCCACGGGCCAGGAGTCCCCGCGCGACCGCAGCCGCCGCACGCCGAGCAGGTAGCCGACGAGGGCGAGCCCGCCGATGGTCAGCCACAGCAGGTCGGGGCTGACCTGCGTGAACCAGCGCCCGACGGTGACCGGCATCGGCGGCAGCGGTTCGCCGAGCAGCGCCTCGGCACGGCCCGTGCCCGGGACGTCGTCCGGCACGGGCGTGGGGCTGCGGCTCAGCGCCACGCCCAGGCCGATCGCGGCGCCCATGAGGACGAGCTCGCCGGCGGCGATGCGGGCGAAGGCCGCCGGACGGGTGGCCAGCAGCGGGATCGTGCGGCGGCGGTGCCAGGCGCCCAGGGCGCCCAGCGCGACGAGCGCGACGACCTTGCCGACGACGAGCGCCCCGTAGGCGGTCGCGAGCCCGGACCACCCGCCGAGGCGGACGGAGGCGTTGAGGACCCCGGACAGCGCGACCGCGGCGAAGCACCACAGCGCCACGGTGGAGTACCGGGAGGCGAGCGCGGTGAGGTCGACGGGCCGGCGCCCCTTGGCGGTGCTGCCGCCCCGGCCGGTCAGCGGCAGGACGAGCAGCACGGCGGCGAGCCCACCGACCCACACGGTGACGCCGACGAGGTGCATGGCCAGCGAGCTGACGGCCGTCTCGTGCGAGGCCGACCCGGACGCGTGGCCGGACAGCGACAGGGGCATGAGGGCGAGCACGGACAGCGCGAGGCCCCACGCCGCGCCCGTGGGGGTCGCGGCCGCCGCGCCGACGGTGGCGACGACGGCGGCGAGGACGGTCGTCACGAGCAGGGCGCGCCCGAGGTCGATCGACTGGGCGAACTGGGCGAACTGGGCCCCGAAGCCGGGAGCACCGGGCGCGGCGCCGATGACGTCCATCGCTGTGAGGACCAGGACGAGCAACGCGGTGACCGCCCACGCGCCCGCCGCGACACCCGCCGCGCGGACGGCGCGGTCCCAGGCGTCGCTGGGGTGCGGCAGCAGGCAGGTGGCGACGGCGAAGCCGCCGACGGCCAGGGCGGCGGACAGGTCGTGCACCGTCCGGGTGATCGGGAGCCCGTAGCGGACGAGGGCGCCGGGATCGCCGAGGACGGAGGGGTTCAGCCCGCCGGCGAGGGCGAGGGCGGTGAGCAGGACCGCGAGCGCGGCGAGGACGACGGCCGAGGAGGTGAGCAGGAGGCCGTTCGCGCCGGGTGCGCTGCGGGCCGTGCGGGGAGGAGCGGCCACCCCTCAAGAGTAGGTCGCGCCAGCGGGGGCTCGGCCCCCCGCGACGCCTCGGGTGAGCGGGCTCACGCGGTGGCGCGGACCGACCGGACGGGGGCCAGGGCGGTGGCCACGTCGAACCAGACGGTCTTGCCGAGGGGGTCGACGTCGACGCCGTGCGCGTCGGCCAGGGCCTCGACGAGGGCGATGCCGCGGCCGTTGAGGGCTTCGGGGTCGGACTCCCGGCGCATCGGCAGGCGGGTGTTCTCGTCGCCGACGGCGACGCGGACGCGGGACCCGACGCGGCCGATGCGCAGGACGACGTCGCTGCGGCCGTGCAGCACGGCGTTGGTGACGGTCTCGGCCGTCAGGAGGAGCAGGGTGTCGACGACGTCGCCGATGACGCCCTCGCTGATGCACCAGTCGGCCACGAAGTGCCGGGCCGCTCGCGAGGACAGCGGCACGGGTGCCAGCGTCGTCTCGCGCGACCAGTTCGTGAACGACACTGAGTGACTCTCCTGGTACGTAGGGTTATCAGGAACGGTAGCGCAGGACTCACCCGACAGCGCGGCCCACCCGGCCGCCGCCCGGGACCCGGCACCCGCCGGTCGCCGTCCCCACGGTGCGCGCTCCACCCTCATGAGAGACCCCCGGTCCTCGCTCGAGCCTGCTAGCTTGTCCATGTCGTTGCGTGTAGCACTCAAGGATCGCTCCGGCCGGGCCGAAGTCCCGGGAGTAGTTCGCCGCACGACCGTGCTCCGTTACAGCACGCGACGGTCGTTCGACCAGACGACACACCCGACAGACCCGTGGGGGCACCCGGATGACCACCCGCACCACCACCGAGGAGCCGGCCGGCACCTCGGCCAGCACCCCACCGGCCACCGCGTCCGACCTCGACGGGCACGAAGCGCTCGTGGCCGCCGTCGCCGACCAGGTCGGTCGCCAGCTGCGGGCCCTGCACTCCTTCAAGGCCCAGATCGCCCGCGGCGAGAGCGACGTCGAGCGGGCCATGCACGTCGTCCTGTACGTGCTGGCCGACGTCGGCCCCCTGCGGGGCAGCGCCCTGGCCGAGAGGCTGGGCACCGACCCGTCCACGACGAGCCGGCAGACGGGCGAGCTCATGCGCCGCGGCCTGCTGCGCAAGCTGCCCGACCCCGACGACGGGCGCGCGAGCCTGCTGGACGTCACCGGCACCGGCCACGAGGTCGTCGCCCAGATGAAGCAGCGGCGCCACGAGCACCTCGCCCGCGCGGTCGACGGTTTCTCCGACGAGGACCTGGCGACGTTCACCGCCCTGCTGTCCCGCTTCGCCGGTGGGCTCGAACGAGCCCGCACCGACTGCCTCCGGACCACCACGACCGCCCCTGGGGAGAACGCATGAGCAGCACGACCGCCGGCGCAGCGCCGGCACCGGAGGCCCCGGTCTTCACCCACCGCCAGATCATGGCGATCCTGTCCGGCCTGCTGCTGGGGATGTTCCTCGGCGCCCTGGACCAGACGATCGTCTCGACGGCCATCCGCACGATCGCCGACGACCTCGACGGCTTCTCGCTGCAGGCGTGGGCCACGACCGCCTTCCTCATCACGTCGACGATCTCCACGCCGCTGTACGGCAAGTTGTCCGACATGTACGGCCGGCGGAAGTTCTTCATCGCCGCCATCCTCATCTTCATCGTCGGTTCCGCCCTGTGCGGGATCTCGACCTCGATGTACGAGCTGGCCGGGTTCCGCGCCCTGCAGGGCCTGGGCGCCGGTGGCCTGATGTCGCTGGCCCTGACGATCATCGGTGACATCGTCCCGCCGCGGGAGCGGGCCAAGTACCAGGCCTACTTCATGATGGTGTTCGGCACCTCCAGCGTGCTCGGGCCCGTCGCCGGCGGGTTCTTCTCCGGCCTGGACTCCCTCGCGGGGCTGGCCGGGTGGCGCTGGATCTTCTGGCTCAACGTCCCGATCGGCGCCTTCGCGCTCCTCGTCGTCTCCAAGAACCTGCACCTGCCCAAGCGGTCCAGCCACCACCGGATCGACTGGCCCGGCGCGCTCACCCTCGTCACGACCCTGGTGCCGCTGCTCATCGTGGCCGAGCAGGGCCGGGAGTGGGGCTGGGGCGACACCAAGTCGATCGTCTGCTACGTCATCGGCGTCGTCGGCCTCGTCGGGTTCATCCTCGCCGAACGCGCCTACGGCGACGAGGCCCTGCTGCCGCTGCGGATGTTCCGCGGCCGCACGTTCGTCGTCGGCTCGCTGGGCTCGTTCATCCTGGGCATGGGGATGTTCGGGGTGTTCGCCGTCCTGCCGCAGTACCTGCAGGTCGTCAAGGACCTCAGTCCCACCAGGGGCGGGCTCGCGATGCTCCCGGTCGTCGTCGGCATCATGTCCGGGAGCATGTTCTCGGGGCGCTTCATCGCCCGCACCGGCACCTACAAGGTCCTGCCCGTCGTCGGCACCGGCCTCATGGTCGTCGCCCTGTTCCTGTTCTCCCGCGTGAACGCCGACACCCCGATCTGGCAGACGATGATCGTCATGCTGATCATGGGCTGGGGCCTGGGCGGCAACATGCAGCCGGTCATCCTGGCCGTCCAGAACGCGGCCAAGCGCAGCGAACTGGGCGTCGCCACCAGTTCGGTGACGTTCTTCCGCCAGATGGGCGGCACGCTCGGCACCGCGGTGTTCCTCTCGATCCTGTTCTCCACCCTGGGCGAGAAGGTCTCCAGCTCCTACGAGTCGGCGTCCACCACCCCGGAGTTCGGCCGGGCGCTGCAGACCTGGGGCGGGGACCTGCAGGCCACGCTGGGCCGCGCGACCGACGACACCTCGGTCCTGGGGCAGCTGCCGAGCGTCCTGGCCCACCCGTTCAAGGTCGGGTTCACCGAGTCGACGAGCACGATCTACCTCGTCGCGACGTTCGTCATGCTGGCCGGTCTGGTCACCATGCTGTTCCTGCCGTCGCTGCCCCTGAAGGGCGGCGCACCGGCGGCCGCCGGCCCGGCCCCCGAGGGCACCGACCAGAGCCCGGTCGGCACCGCGACCGCCGCGGCCGCCTCCCCCGCCCAGGCGGCCGGTGCGCCGCTGGCGACCAGCGGTGGCGCGGTCGCCGCCGGCGTCGCTACCGTCGAGCCCGTGAACGAGTCGATGGCCCCCGGGGAACTGGCCGAACGCCTCCGCAGCGGGGTCCAGCAGGCCAAGGCGGCCCAGCAGGCCATGGCCGAGCTGGCCCTGGAGGCGGAGCGCCGCGAGGCCGCGTTCGACGCGGCGGTGGAGAACCTGCGCGACCTCGGCCTCGACGAGGCCTCGATCGAGGCGGCGCTCGGCGAGGACGCCGCCACCCCGCGCGGCCGGCACGCCGGGGCGAGCGAGGACGTCCCCGCGCGCGAGGAGCTCGGCGCGCAGAACTGACAGCACGCACACCCCCGCAGGGCCCCGGAGCACCCGCTCCGGGGCCCTGCCCCGTTCTGCGGCAGACGATGTGGTGAGGCTGACCGAACGAAAGCGAGCCTCACCTTCTTTTGACACAGTCCAAAGAAGGTGTACTCTCGAACCATGACGCCGACCGACCGCACCCCCCCGGAGGAGGTGCTGCGCGAGGCCGGCCTGCGCAGCACGGCCCCGCGGCGGACGGTCCTGGAAGCCGTGGCCGACCACCCGCACGTGACCGCCGCGGGACTGGCCGAGCTGCTCGGGACGGCGGGTCACCGCATGTCCCGGCAGAGCCTCTACAACGTGCTGGAGGACCTGACCCGGACGGGCCTCCTGCGCAGCATCCAACCGGCGGGCTCGACCCCGCGCTACGAGACGGCGGTGGCGGGCGAGCACCACCACCTGGTCTGCCGCGGGTGCGGGACCGTCGTCGACGTCCCGTGCGCCGTCGGCACGAGTCCCTGCCTGACCCCCGCGGAGGCGCCGGGCTTCCCGGTCGTCCACCAGGCGGAGGTCACGTGGTGGGGGCTGTGCACCGACTGCGCCCCCGCACCCCGTTGAACCCCCGCACCCGCTGAACCCCCGACCCGACACCCCACTCATGGAGGACACCGTGACCACGATCGACGACATCACCACCGCCGGCCTCACCCAGAGCGCCGTCGTCGGCTTCGACGCCAGCTCGCGCCTGAACTCGGGTCTGCAGGAGGTCCTCGTCGACCTCACCGCGCTGCACCTGCAGGGCAAGCAGGCCCACTGGAACATCGTCGGGGCGAACTTCCGCGACCTGCACCTGCAGCTCGACGAGCTCATCGACGCCGCACGCACCTACGCCGACGACGCGGCCGAGCGCATGCGCGCCGTCGGCGGTGTCCCCGACGCCCGCCCCACCACCGTCGCGACCACCACGACCATCGGCGACTTCGGCGCGGACGAGATCGACACCCGGGCCGCCGTCGAGGCGATCGTCGCGATGACCCGCCGCGCGGTCGACACCATCCGCCGCGTGCACGACCCGATCGACGCCGAGGACCCCTCGACCGCCGACCTGCTGCACGGCTTCATCCTCGGCCTGGAGAAGCAGGCCTGGCTGATCGGTGCGGAGAACCGCGCGCCGCGCCGTCGCTGAGCACCAGCACCGCCCGGCGGCCCCGGTCGGGCAGGATCGGCCCATGCCGACCCTGCTGATCACCGGGGCCGCCGTGGCCACCGTCGACCCCTCCGGCACGGAACACCGGAGGGGTTTCGTCGTCGTGGAGGACGGCGTCGTCGCCGCCGTCGGGCCGGGTGACCCGCCGCCCGGGACCACCGCGGACCGGGTCCTCGACGGCCGCGGGCACCTGCTGACGCCGGGGTTCGTCAACACCCACCACCACCTCTACCAGTGGGCCACCCGGGGTTTCGCCGTCGACGCGGGCCTGTTCGAGTGGCTGACGACGCTGTACCCGGTGTGGGCGCGCCTGGACGCCGCGGACGTCGAGGCCGCCGCCCGGGCGGGCCTGGCGCGCCTCGCCCTCACCGGCTGCACGACGACGAGCGACCACCACTACCTGCACCCCCGCGACGGCGGCGACCAGCTCGCCGCGACCGTCGAGGCGGCGCGCACGGTCGGCCTGCGCTTCTCCCCCACCCGCGGCTCGATGGACCTCGGCGCCGCCGCCGGCGGACTGCCGCCGGACTCCGTCGTGGAGACCGTCGACGCGGTCCTGGCCGCGACGGCCGACGCCGTCGCCCGCTTCCACGACCCCGCACCGGGCGCGATGGTGCGGGTGGGCGCCGCCCCCTGCTCCCCGTTCTCCGTCTCCCCCGACCTGCTGCGCCAGAGCGCCGCCCAGGCCGCCGAGCTCGGCATCCGCCGGCACACCCACCTCGCCGAGACCGCCGACGAGGAGGAGTACTGCGCCCAGACCTTCGGCCGCCGCCCCGTCGAGGTCCTGGAGGACCTCGGCTGGCTGGGCCCGGACGTCTGGCTGGCCCACTGCGTCCACCTGTCCGACCCCGACATCGCCACGCTCGCCCGCACCGGCACGTCGGTGGCGCACTGCCCCAGCTCCAACGCCCGGCTCGGCGCGGGCATCGCGCGGACCCGCGACCTGCTGGCCGCCGGCGTCCCCGTCGGCCTCGGCGTGGACGGCGCGGCCTCCAGCGAGCAGGGCAGCCTCGCCGACGAGCTGCGGCAGATGCTCTACGTCGCCCGCGCCGTCGGCGGTCCGACCGCTGTCTCCGCCCGCGACGCGCTGCGCGCGGCGACCGTCGGCGGGGCCACGTGCCTGGGGCGGGACGGCGAGATCGGCTCGATCGAGGTGGGCAAGCGGGCCGACCTGGCCCTGTGGGACCTCACCGGCCTCGGTCACGCCGACCTCGACGACCCCGTCGTCGCGCTCGTCGTGGGACCGACCCCACCGCTGGCGCTGTCGACCGTCGAGGGCCGGGTCGTCGTGGAGGACGGGCGGCTGCGCACCACCGACGTCGACCGGGCCGTGGCCGACCTCGTCGCCGCCCGCGGACGGGTCCTGGCCCGGGGGTGACGTGAGACTCCCCACTCGGCGTGCCGGCCGGACGGACCCACCGTCGCGGCGGCGCTACGGTCGGGTGCCATGACCGCAGAACCCGCCGAACGCCAGGTGCACATCGTCGAGCCCAAGTACGCGCGGACGTGGCTGCTCGTGAACGCGACCCGCACGGACCTCTTCGACGTGGCCGCGCGCTCGCGCGCCGACCAGGTCGTCCTGGACATCGAGGACGCGGTGGACCCCAGCCGCAAGGACTCCGCGCGTGCCGACTCGATCGAGTGGCTCGCGGGCGGCGGGCAGGCGTTCGTCCGCATCAACGACGTGACGACCCCGCACTGGCGCGACGACGTCGACGCGCTCAAGGGCGTCCCGAACCTCCTGGGCGTCATGCTCGCCAAGACCGAGGCCGGTGAGCAGGTCGAGGCGACCTGGCACGCCCTCGGCGGGTCCGTCCCCGTCGTCGCCCTGTGCGAGTCCGCGCTCGGCATCGAGGCCGCCCGCGAGATCGCCTGCGCCAAGGGCACGTTCCGGCTCGCGTTCGGCTCCGGCGACTACCGCCGCGACACCGGGGCCAGCGCGGAGGACATGGCGATGGCCTACCCGCGCACGAAGCTCGTCATCGCCAGCGCCATCGGCAAGCTGCCCGGACCGATCGACGGACCCACCACCGGCGGTGGTCACCCCGAGCTGCGCGAGGCCTCCGGCGTCGGCGTCGCGATGGGCATGATGGGCAAGCTGTGCCTGGACGCCGAGCAGACCTACGTCATCAACGAGGTCATGAGCCCCAACGTCTCGGACGCCACGTGGGCGCGCGACTTCATCGCCGACTTCGAGCGCAGCGGCGGCGTCGTCCGCGACGGCTCGGACCTGCCGCGCCTGGGTCGCGCCCGCCGCATCCAGGAACTCGCCGACGCCTACGGCATCCGCCCCCTGTGACGAGCCGGGGGTGAGCCCCCGCCCGGGCCACCCCCTGCCGCCGGCAGCGGTCAGCTCCAGGTGAGCGCGCGGGCCGGGTCCTCCAGGACGGCGGCGATGTCGGCCAGGGCGCGGGACCCGCTCTCCCCGTCCAGCATGCGGTGGTCGAACGACAGGCCGAGCTGAGCCAGGTAGCGGGGTTTGACCTTGCCCTTGTGCACCCACGGCCGCTGGGAGATCTTGCCGACCGCGAGGATCGCCGCCTCGCCGGGGTTGAGGATCGGCGTCCCCGTGTCGATCCCGAACGTCCCGACGTTGGTGATGGTGATGGTGCCCTCGGCCAGGTCGCGAGGTTTCGCCTTGCCCTCCCGGGCCGTCGCGGCCAGTTCACCCAGGTGGACGGCGAGCTCCTTGAGCGACATGTCGTCGGCGTCCTTGACGTTCGGGACGAGCAGACCGCGCGGGGTGGCGACGGCGATGCCGAGGTTCACGTAGTTCTTCACGACGATGACCTGGTTGGCCTCGTCCCACGTGGAGTTGATGTCGGGGTTGCGCTTGGCCGCCACGAGCAGCGCCTTGGCCACGAGCAGCAGGGGCGAGACGCGGATGCCGGCGTACTCCGGGTCGGTCTTGAGCCGCTGCACCAGTTTCATCGTGCGGGTCGCGTCGACGGTCGTGAACACGGTGACGTGCGGGGCCGAGAACGCGCTCTCCACCATCGCCGCGGCCGTCGCCTTGCGGACACCGCGGATCGGGACGTGTCGTTCGCGTTCGTGCTCGACGAAGCGCCGCTCGGGTTCGGCGGGCGTGGCGGGCACCAGCGCGAGGACGTCGGCGCGGCTCACCGTGCCCCCCGGGCCCGTGGGCGTCGCCGCGGTGAGGTCGACGCCGAGGTCGCGCGCGAGCTTGCGCACGGGGGGTTTGGCCAGGACGTGCACCTCGGCGGGGACGGCCGGGGCGCTCGGGGCGGGAGCAGGCGCCGGGGTCCCGCGGCGGCGCCGGGGGGCGCTCTCCTTCGTCCCGTACCCGACGAGGGTCGCACCCGACCCGTCCTGCGCAGGAGCCGCCTCGGGTTCCGGGGTGGCCGGTGCCGGCGCGGGTTCCGGGGTCGCCGAACCGTCGCTGACGACGACGATGTCCGTGCCGACCTCGACGGTGTCGCCCTCGGCCGCGAGGAGTTCGGCGACCGTGCCGGCCCACGGGCTCGGCAGTTCCACGAGCGACTTCGCCGTCTCGATCTCGACGAGGACGTCGTTCACGGCGACGGTGTCACCGGGCCGGACCTTCCAGGAGACGATCTCGGCCTCGGCGAGGCCTTCACCGACGTCGGGCAGGGCGAACCGCTGGTTCAACGGAGTCCTTCGGGGGTAGGGGTTTCTCAGGCGGCCAGCGACTGCTCGACGGCGTCGAGCACGCGGTCGACCGACGGCAGGTAGTGCTCCTCCACCCGGGCGACCGGGTAGGGCAGGTGCCAGCCGCCGACGCGCTTGACGGGGGCCTCCAGGGAGTAGAAGCACGACTCCTGGATGCGCGCGGCGAGTTCGGCCATCGGCCCGTGGAACGTGGGCGCCTCGGAGACGGTGACGAGGCGGCCGGTGCGGCGCACCGACTCCGCGACCGTGTCGACGTCGAGCGGGGAGATCGAGCGCAGGTCGACCACCTCGAGCTCGGTGCCGTCCTGCGCGGCGGCGGCCGCGGCGTCCAGGGCGAGCTGCGTCGTCGGCCCGTAGGCGACCAGGGTCGCGTCCGTGCCGGGCCGCAGGACGCGGGCCCGGTGCAGCGGGGTGACCTGGCCCGGACCGAGGTCGGTGTCGACCTCGCCCTTCTGCCAGTAGCGGCGTTCGGGTTCGAGGAACAGCACGGGGTCGGCCGAGGCGATGGACTGCTGGACCATCCAGTACGCGTCGTGCGGGGTGCTGGGGGCGACGACCCGCAACCCGGCGGTGTGGGCGAAGAGGACCTCGGGGCTCTCGGAGTGGTGCTCGACCGACCCGATGCCGCCGCCGCTGGGGATGCGCAGGACGACGGGCACCGACAGCCGGCCCCGGGAACGCGCGCGCAGCTTGGCCAGCTGGGTCGTGATCTGGTTGAACGCGGGGAACACGAACCCGTTGAACTGCATCTCGCAGACGGGGCGGTACCCGCGCAGCGCCATCCCGATCGCGGTGCCGACGATGCCGGCCTCGGCGAGCGGGGTGTCGATGACGCGGTCCTCGCCGAAGTCCTTCTGCAGGCCGTCGGTGACGCGGAACACCCCGCCGAGGGCGCCGATGTCCTCACCCATGAGCAGGACCCGCGGGTCGCGGTCCATCGCCGCTCGCAGGCCGGCGTTGATCGCGCGGCCGATCGCCATGGTCTCCATCAGCGCGTCCCTCCGTGAGCTGCGGCGTGTGCGTCGGCGTCCTGCTGCTCCCAGGCGGCGAGGAACTCGTCGCGCTCGGCGAGCACCTGGGGGTGGGGTTCGGCGTAGGCGTGGTCGAACATGGAGGCCGGGGCGGGGTCCTGCAGGGCGGGCACGCCCTCGCGCAGCCGCACCGCGAAGGCCTCGCTCTCGGCCGCGAGGGCGGTCTCGAACTCCTCGTCCAGCTCGCCCTCGGCGGTCAGGTACGTCCGCAGGCGGTCGATCGGGTCCTTCTCGCGCCAGGCGTCGACCTCGGCGGCGAGGCGGTAGCGGGTCGGGTCGTCCGACGTCGTGTGCGCCCCCATCCGGAAGGTGAAGGACTCCACGAAGGTGGGGCCGCCGCCGCCGCGGGCGCGGTCCAGCGCGCTGCGCACGACGGACAGAACGGCGAGCACGTCGTTGCCGTCGACGAGCACGCCGGGCATCCCGGCGCCCTCGGCCCGCCGGTGCAGCGGGACGGGCGACTGGCGCGAGACCGGCTCGGAGATGGCCCACTGGTTGTTCTGGCAGAAGAAGACGACCGGGGCGTTGAAGACCGACGCCCAGTTCAGCGCCTCGGCGGCCTCGCCCTGGGACGTGGCGCCGTCGCCGAAGAAGGCGATGGCGGCCGTGTCGCGGTCCGGGTCGCCCGTGCCGACGGCCCCGTCGCGCTGCACGCCCATGGCGTACCCGACGGCGGGCAGCATCTGCGCGGCGATGACGAGGGTGTAGGGGTGGACCCCCACCTCGACCGGGTCCCAGCCGCCGTGGTCGACGCCGCGGAAGAGGCTGAGGACGTGCAGCGGGTCCACCCCGCGGGCCAGCAGCGCGCCGTGGTCGCGGTAGCTGGGGAAGAGCTGGTCCTGGCGGCGGACCGCGCGGCCGGCACCGACCTGGGAGGCCTCCTGGCCGCGACTGCCGGCCCACAGGCCGAGCTGCCCCTTGCGCTGCAGGGCCTCGGCCTCGCTGTCGAGGCGGCGCATGAGCACCATCTCGCGGTAGAGCCCGCGGAGCTCGGCGGGCGAGAGGTCGACGTCGTGCTCGGGGTCGTGGTGGCGCACCCCGTGCTCGTCGAGGAGCTGGACCATCTCCTGCCGCCGGGGCGCGGGCTGCTGCGCGTGGGCCCGTACCGGGCCGACCGCCGTGTCGGTCACGTGCGTTCCTCCGTGGGTCGTCGGGTGCGAGCACTCTGACGATCGTCACCAACCTACGGTTCCGTAGGTGACGCGAGCGTACGTTACGGAACCGTAGGTTGCGAACCGCCACGCGGGTGGACCGGTCCGGCTGCTCGGGGTCAGGCGCGCGCGGCGAGCAACGCCCCCGCGACGTCCAGGAGACGCGCGTTCGCCGCCTCCTCGGCCACGGTGACGCGGATGCCGGCGCCGGCGAACGCGCGCACCACGAGCCCCTCGGCCGCGAACGCCTCCGCCAGCGGCACGGCGTCCTCGCCCACCGGCAGCCACAGGAAGTTGCCCTGCGCGTCGGGGACGTCCCAGCCCTGGGCGCGCAGCCCGTCCACGACGACGCGGCGCTGCGCGACGAGGGCGGACACCCGCTCCATCAGCTCGGCCTCGGCGGCGGTCTGCAGCGAGGCGACGACGGCGGCCTGGGCGATGGCCGAGACGCCGAAGGGCGTGGCCGCCTTGCGCAGCGTGGCCGCGACCTCCGGGTGGGCCACGGCGACCCCGACCCGCAGACCCGCCAGGCCGTACGCCTTGGAGAAGGTCCGGAGCACGACGACGTTCTGGTGCTCGCGCGCGACGTCGACGCCGTCCGGCACGTCGGGGTCGTCGACGAACTCGCGGTAGGCCTCGTCGAGGACGACGAGGACGTCGCGGGGCACCTGGGACAGGAACTCCGCCAGCTCGCCGCGGCGCAGCGCCGGACCGGTCGGGTTGTTGGGCGAGCACAGGACGACCAGCCGCGTCCGCTCGGTGATCGCGGCGAGCATCGCGGGCAGGTCGTGCCGGGCGTCGGCCGTCAGGGGGACCTCGACGGGCACGGCGTCGGAGATGGCGACCGTGATGGGGTACGCCTCGAAGGACCGCCAGGCGTAGACGACCTCGTCCCCGGGGGCGCAGGTGATCTCGGCGAGCTGGGCCAGCAGCCGCACGCTGCCTGTCGCGGCGGCGAGGTTCGCCGGCTCGACGCCCCACGTCCCCGCGATCGTCGCCACCATCCGCGTCGCCACCGGGTCGGGGTAGCGGTTCACGGTCGCCGCAGCGCGGGTGATCGCGGTGAGGACGCTCGGCAGCGGCGGGTACGGGTTCTCGTTGGAGGACAGCTTGAAGACCTCCAGGCCCTCCCGGGCCACGGCCGGCTTCCCCGCGACGTACGCCGGGACCTTGGCCATGCTGGCCCGCAGCCGCGGGGCCGGGGGGGTGCTGGGAGTCGTCATGCGCGCCAGGGTACGGACGCCGGGGCTGCGACTTCCGTCACGCCCGCGGAAGGCGGGGCGACGGCGTGCGGTTGACTCGGACGCCACGTCCCCACCAGCAGGAGGCCCCACCGTGACCGAGACCCCCACCCCGCCCGACCTCGTCGCCGTCGACGCCGACCCGATGGCGCTGCGCACCACCTTCGCCCTCTTCCCCACCGGCGTCGCCGCCCTCTCCGCCGTCGTCGACAGCGGTCAGGGCCCCGAACCGGTCGTGCTGGTCGCGTCCTCCTTCCAGGTCGGCATCTCCCTGGACCCCCCGCTGGTCCTGTTCGCCGTCCAGCACACCTCCACCAGCTGGCCCAAGCTCAAGGCCGCCCCCCGCATCGGGGTCTCCGTGCTCGGTGAGGCCCACGACCTGGCCGCCCGCCAGCTCGCGTCGAAGGCCACCGACCGCTTCGCCGGCATCCGGACCACCACCACGGACAGCGGCGCCCACTTCATCCACGGCGCGCCCGTCTGGATCGAGGCCTCCGTCCACTCGGAGTTCCCCGCCGGCGACCACGACGTCGTCCTCCTGCAGGTCCAGGCCGCCGGCACCGCCCCCGACACCGAACCCCTCGTCTGGCACTCCTCCGGCTTCCGCACCCTGACCCCGAAGACCGCCGGGTGAGCGGGCCCGTCACCGCGATGAGGACCGTCGTCGTCACCGGGAACCCCAAACCGGCCTCCCGGACGCTGACCGCTGCCGTCACGACGGCCGAGCTGGTGGCGCAGGCGCCCGTGGACCAGGTCGTCGACGTCACGACCCTGGGCCCGGGGCTGCTCGGCTGGGGCGACCCGACCGTGCGGCAGGTCGTCACCGACGTCGCCTCCGCCGACCTGCTCGTCGTGGCCTCCCCGACCTTCAAGGCCACCTACACCGGCCTGCTCAAGCTGTTCCTCGACCAGTTCGCCGGTGGTGAGGGTCTGCGCGGCGTCACCGCCGTGCCGCTCATGCTCGGCGCCGGCCCGGCGCACGCGATGGCACCCGACTTGCTGCTCAAGCCCGTGCTCGTCGAACTCGGCGCGGCCGTGCCGGCGCCGGGGCTCTACCTCATCGACCGGGAGGCCGAGGCCCAGGGCGCCGACACCCCGGCGCTGGCCGCCTACGTCGGCCGGTGGGGGACGACGCTGCGGGCGACCGCGAGCGCCGGGCGGCAGACCCGCGGCGCGGCGCAGCCGCCGGCCTAGGAGGCGTCCGTCCCCGGGGCCGCCCGGGAGGTGTGCGGGAGCCGGACGTCGTCGGCGCTGGAGCGCCGGTCGACCGTGACGACGGCCGGGGAGCGCCGTGCGGCCCGGGCGCCGGCCAGCTGCCCCTTCGACGTGCCCGGCACCGGTGCGGCTCGCGAGCGCGCGGGCACCAGCCGCGCCACGGGCTTCCGGGCGCGAGCGGATCACGGCACCCGTTCCGCGGTGTAGTCGAAGACGTCCACCCGCGCCCCGGGAGCGTCGAAGAACGCGCTGCCGGACTCGCGGAAGGTCCTCAGCGCGGGGTCCTCGGAGGCGTCGGCGAGCGCCGCCGTCCGCAGGTAGCGCGACCACCCGTGGGCGGCCACGGGGTTCTCGCGAACCTCCTCCTCGTCCGAGACGTCCCGCCGCACGACCGTCCGGTCCGCCGAGCCCTCCGCGTCCGTGCCGTCGAGGGCGGGGACCACGTCGCCGGTGTGCTCCAGGGAGACGGTGCGGATCCCGGGGGCGGCGGGCAGGCCGTCGGTCGGGGACCCGGCGGTCAGCACGTGCGTGACGTGGAACTCCGCGACGACGGCCGGGTCGGCGGCCAGCGCGGCCGCGGTGAGCCCGCCCTGGCTGTGCCCGGCGAGCAGCACCGGTTCGTCGGGCCGAACTCCCGCCTGCCGCAGGGCGTCCACGACGGCGGCTCCCGTGGCCGTGGGTTCGCCGGCGACGGCGCGCAGGTTCGTCGTCAGGTCCATCGGGGTGCGGGTGCTGCCGGGCAGCGGGGTCCAGTCCTGGGTGCCGGGGACCTCCACGATCCACGCGACGCTCCCGTCGGCGTGGGTGACGCGTTCCAGCCGGAGGCCGCCGGGATCCGGCTTCCCGGCGCTCGCCAGGCGACCGCCCACCGACCCGTGCGCGGCCTCGTACCCGGTGGACTGGTGGGCCACCCCGTCCAGGACCTCGGCGAGCCCGCGCGGGGGACGGGACGGGACGGCTCGGGGGACGGTCTGCGGGGTGACCCGCACGGGGGTCTCGCGGAACAGCGGCGTCACCGCGCCCGCGGAGGTGAGGAGGGCGGCGACGTCCCCCACGTCCTCGACCCCGGGCACCCCGGCGGCCGCGGCCAGGTACGGCGTCGACGCGGCCAGCTCGCGGACGACCCCCGGGTGCGCGGCGAGCAGCGTCCCCGCGCCCCGCAGGTCGGCGAGCACCCGGTCGTCGACCTCCCCCGCTTCGGCGGCCGCCGTGGCGCCGAGCGCGTCGAGGTCGACGTCGCCCTCGACGGCCTGGGCGACGGCCGCGACGAGGACGCGGTACCCGGCCTCGCGCACCCGGAACAGGACGTCGGCGGCCACGAGCGTCCCGGCCGCACCGGCCAGTTCGGGGGCCGCCTCGACGACGGCGCCGGCCACCGCCCGACGGGCCAGCGCCACGACGGCCGCGGCGGTCCCGTCCCCGACGCGGTAGCGCAGCGAGACCACCTCCAGGCGGGTGGCCAGGTCCAGGACCCGGGCGGCGACGGCGGGGGCCGAGGCGCCCCCCACGACGACCCGGGCGA
Source organism: Kineococcus mangrovi (assembly GCF_041320705.1). Taxonomy (NCBI): domain Bacteria; kingdom Bacillati; phylum Actinomycetota; class Actinomycetes; order Kineosporiales; family Kineosporiaceae; genus Kineococcus; species Kineococcus mangrovi. The sequence continues at coordinate 139,392 of NZ_JBGGTQ010000008.1, read as the reverse complement.
GGTCACCGGCCGCCCGGGCGGCCGTCACCGGCGCGAGGGGGACGGACATCGCGAACACGGGGTCGGCGGCCGTCTGCACGGCGACGGCACCGACCCCGGCCACCGTGGCCGCCGTCCCCGCGAGCTGCGCCGCCACCGCGTCGAGCTGGTCGGGGTCCACGGCCAGCCCCGCGTCGACGGTGATCCCGCCGCTCACGCCGGACCCCCCGCCATCGCAGCGGAGTGCGCCCGGAGGCTGCCCGCCGCGTCCTCGACGGCCCGGGCCAGCCGGTCGACCCGCTCGCCGGCGAGGCCGAGCTCGGCGCGGAAGCGGGTGGCGGCCGCGCCCGTCCACCCCACGTCCGCGGAGGTGAGCAGGTGGCGCCGGACGGCGCGGACGTCGTCGGCCTCCACGGCGAGGCGGCGGGCCAGGGTGTCGACGTGGGCCTGACCGGGATCCATGCTCAGCTCCTGCCGTGGGGGGAGGCGCCGTGGTCGACGCCGGGGCGACCGTAGGTCGGGCGCGTCGGTGCCCGCGGCGGCGGCGGGCCCTGGTGTGGACGGACCGCCGGCACCGCGCCCTGTGGGGACCGGGGCGTCCGCTGCGGTCCCGCGTCCCCAGCGCGAAGATGGCGGGGTGAACCAGGTGCCCGGGACGTTCCTCAAGCGCCACGACCGGCCCGGGCCGCGGGACGCGGAGGCCGCGGGCCTGCGGTGGCTGGCCGCCGCGGACGCGGTCCCCGTCTGCCCCGTCCTGGCCGTCCGCGACGACGGGTTGGTCCTGGAGCGCGTCGAGGAGGTGCGCCCCACCCCCGGGGCGGCCGAGGAGTTCGGCCGGTCCCTGGCGCGCACCCACGCGGCCGGGGCGGAACGGTTCGGCGCGCCGCCCCCGGGCCTGGACGGGGACGGCTGGATCGCGGCGCTGCCGCTGCCGATGACGACGGCGGAACCGGCGTCGTGGGGCTCCTTCTACGCCGAGCAGCGGTTGCGCCCCTACCTGCGCGCCGCGCGGGACGCCGGTGACCTGTCCACGGCCGACGCCGGGGTCCTGGAGGCGGTCTGCGAGCGCCTGGGCGCCGGGGACCTGCCCGGGGAACCGTCCGCACCGGCCCGGCTGCACGGGGACCTGTGGTCGGGCAACGTCCTGTGGTCGCGCGAGGGGGCGGTGCTCATCGACCCGGCCGCGCACGGCGGTCACCCCGAGACGGACCTGGCGATGCTGGCGCTGTTCGGGCTCCCGCACCTGGACCGCGTGCTCGCCGCGTACACCGAGGCCGCCTCGACCCCGCCGGGGTGGCGTCGCCGCGTGGCGCTGCACCAGTTGCACCCGCTGCTGGTGCACACCGTCCTGTTCGGCGGCGGGTACGCCGGGCAGGCGGTCCGCGCCGCGCGCGAGACCCTGGCCCTGTGACGGGCCACGAGCACTGGATCGACCACCCGGTCGAGGTCGTGCACCTGCTGGTCTCCCCCGAGCACGCCTACTTCGGCCGTCCCCGCGACGGCGCGGCGGACGTCCCGACGCACACCCCCGACGTCGTCGAGGTCGTCGCCGGCAAGGGGATCCGCGGGGACCGGTTCTTCGGCAAGGCCGCGCACATGGACGCGGCGGTCACGTTCTTCGCCCTGGAGGCGTGGGAGGCCGTCGCCCGCGACCTGGAGCTGGACGCCGTCCCCGACCCGCTGCTGGCGCGGCGCAACGTCGTCGTCCGCGGGGTCGAGCTGGACCCGTTGCGGGGCCACGACTTCGAGGTGGTGACGGCGGCCGGGTCGGTGACGTTCCACGGCGGCCGGCCGGCGAACCCGTGCGCCTGGATGGACCGCGTCGCCGCCCCCGGGGCCCACCGGGCGCTGCGCGGGCGCGGCGGCCTGCGCTGCACCCCGACGACGGACGGCCACCTCGCCCTCGGCGCCGGGGTGCTGCGCTCGCCCGTCCCGCTGGACCCCGCCCGCGCGGGAGAGCCCGTGCTGCGCCGGCACCCGCTGCCCTGACGTGCGGGGTACCGGGAGTGCCCCGACGCTGACCCCATGGTGAAGAAGGGCGATCACGTCGAGTGGAACACCCCCCAGGGGACGACCGAGGGGAAGGTCACGGACAAGAAGACCGACGACTTCGAGCTGTACGGCCAGAAGCGCAAGGCGTCCGAGGACGACCCGCAGGTCATCGTGGAGAGCGAGAAGTCCGGCAAGGAGGCCGCGCACAAGGAGTCCTCGGTCGACAAGACCTGACCCGGCCGGGTACGCACCGCAGCCGCGGGAGCGGTGGTGGCGGCGTGGGACCATGTGGCCCGTGACGAACGAGCCGGACGCCGCCACCACCCTCACCGCCGCCGACCTGGGCGAGCCCGCGCTGGGCCCCCTGGACGGGCGCTACCGCCGCTCCGTCGCGCCGCTGGCCGCGCACCTGTCCGAGGCCGCGCTGAACCGACGGCGCGTCCACGTCGAGGTCGAGTGGCTCGTGTTCCTCGGCACCCACGACGTCGTCCCCGGCGTCCGCCGGCTCACGGACGAGGAGACCGCGTTCCTGCGCGAACTCCCCCTGCGCTTCGACGCGGCGGCCGTCGCTGAACTCGGTGAGATCGAGCGCGTCACCGTCCACGACGTCAAGGCCGTCGAGTACTGGATCAAGCGCCGCCTGGAGGGCACGTCGCTGGCCGACGTCGCCGAACTCACCCACCTGTTCTGCACCAGCGAGGACATCAACAACCTGTCCTACGCCCTCATGGTGCGCGACGCCGTGCAGCAGGTCTGGCTGCCGGCCGCGACGGACCTCGTCGACGACGTGGTGCGGATGGCCCACGACCTGCGCGACGTGCCGATGCTGTCGCGCACCCACGGCCAGCCCGCGACGCCGACGACGCTCGGCAAGGAACTCGCCGTGCTCGCCCACCGGCTGCGCCGCCAGCTGGGTCGCGTCGGGGAGTCGGAGTTCCTCGGCAAGTTCAACGGCGCGACGGGCACCTACGCCGCGCACCGCGCCGCCGTCCCCTCGACGGACTGGCCGGCCGTCTCGCGCGAGTTCGTCACCGGGCTCGGTCTCACCTGGAACCCGCTCACGACGCAGATCGAGTCGCACGACTGGCAGGCCGAGCTGTACGCCGACGTCTCCCGCTTCGGCCGGGTGCTGCACAACCTCTGCACCGACGTGTGGACGTACATCTCCTACGGGTTCTTCGCCCAGGTCCGCGGCCAGGGCACCGTCGGCTCGTCCACCATGCCGCACAAGGTGAACCCCATCCGGTTCGAGAACGCCGAGGCCAACCTCGAGGTCTCCGGCGGGTTGTTCCGGGTGCTGGAGGAGACGCTGACGACGTCGCGGATGCAGCGCGACCTCACCGACTCCTCGATGCAGCGCAACATCGGTGTCGCGTTCGGGCACTCGCTGCTGGCGATCGAGAACGCCCGGCGCGGGCTGGCCGGTCTGGACGCCGTCCCCGCGGCCCTGGCCGCCGACCTGGACCACAACTGGGAGGTCCTCGGCGAGGCCGTGCAGTCGGTCATGCGCGTGCACGGGCTGCCCAAGCCCTACGAGCGCCTCAAGGAACTCACCCGCGGCCGCAAGGTCGACCAGGCGAAGCTGCAGGAGTTCGTCGCCGGTCTCGGGTTGCCCGAGGGCGAGGCGGCGCGGCTGTCGCTGCTGACGCCGGCCGACTACACCGGGGACGCCTCCGCGCTGGTCTCCGTCCTCGACGAGGGCTGACGTGCGCGCCGTCCTGGTCACCGGGTTCGGCGCCCCGGCGCGCCTGGCCGACGTCGAGGACCCGGCCCCGGCCCCGCACGGGGTCGTCGTGGCCGTCGAGGCCACGGGCGTGTGCCGCAGCGACTGGCACGCCTGGCAGGGGCACGACGACGACGTCGTCCTGCCGCACGTGCCGGGGCACGAACTGGCCGGGACGGTCGCCGCGGTCGGTGCCGACGTGCGGGACTGGCACGTCGGGGACCGCGTCACGACGCCGTTCGTCACGGCCTGCGGGACGTGCCCGGAGTGCGCCGCCGGCGCCCAGCAGGTGTGCCGGTCGCAGACCCAGCCGGGGTTCACCGGCTGGGGTTCCTTCGCCGACCTCGTCGCGCTCGACCACGCCGACGTGAACCTCGTGGCGCTGCCCGAGGGTTTCCCCGCCTCCTCCGCGGCCGCGCTGGGCTGCCGGGTGGCGACGGCCTTCCGGGCCGTCACCGACGTGGGGGCCGTGCGCGCCGGGGAGTTCGTCGCCGTCCACGGCGCGGGCGGGGTGGGCCTGTCCGCGGTCGCCGTCGCCGCGGCGGCCGGGGCGCGCGTCGTCGCCGTCGACCCCTCCCCGGCCGCCCGCGACCTGGCCCTGACGTTCGGGGCCGAGCACGCCGTCGCCGCCGACGGGGCCGTCGAGGCGGTCCGCGACCTCACCGGCGGCGGAGCGCACGTCTCCCTCGACGCCGTCGGGCTGCCGGCGACGTGCGAGGGGTCCGTCCGCTCGTTGCGCCGGCGCGGGCGGCACGTGCAGGTCGGCCTGCTGCCCGCGGCCGCGGGCAGACCGGCGGTGCCGATGGACCTCGTCATCGCCGGGGAGCTGCAGGTGCTCGGCAGCCACGGCATGGCGGCCCACGACTACCCGCGCCTGCTGGCGCTCGTGACCTCGGGGCGCTTCCCGCTGGCGCAGCTCGTGACCCGCGAACTGCCGCTGGAGGCCGGGCCCCGCGCCCTGGCCGAGGTGGGCGCCGCGACGACGGCGGGGATCACCGTCCTGCGGCCCTGACGCGTCCGGCACGATGGGGGTCCACACCTGTCGAGGAGGACTCGTGACACTTCTGGACCCGCAGGACTTCGCCGGCCGCATCCACGTCGACGGCGCCTGGGTGCCCGGCGGCGGCGGCACCACCCCCAGCCTCGAACCCGCCACGGGCAAGACCCTCGTCGAGGTCGGGATGGCCGACGCGGACGACGTCGCCCGCGCCGCGGAGGGCGCCGCCAAGGCCCAGCGCGCGTGGGCCGCCCTGCCCCACCCCGCCCGCGCCGCCGTCCTGCGCCGCGCCGGGCAGTTGTGGGAGGAGCACGCCGAGGAGATCTCCGGCTGGAACGTGCGCGAGGTCGGCGCCGTCCCGCCGCTGGCCGGGTTCGCCCTGCACGTGACCGCCGCCGAGTGCTACGAGGCGTCGGCGCTGCCGTCGGCGACGTCGGGGTCGGTGCTGACCAGCGAGGAACCGCGGCTGTCGCTGGCCCAGCGCGTCCCGGTCGGCGTCGTCGGCGTCATCTCCCCCTTCAACGTGCCGCTCATCCTCGGCATCCGCGCCGTCGCACCGGCGCTGGCCCTCGGCAACGCCGTCCTGCTCAAGCCCGACCCCCGCACGGTCGTCACCGGCGGCGTGACGATGGTCCGGATCTTCGAGGAGGCGGGGCTGCCGCCGGGGGTGCTGCAGCTCCTCCCCGGTGGCGGCGACGTCGGGCAGGCCCTCGTCACGGACCCGCGCGTGCGCGTCATCGCCTTCACCGGTTCCACCCGCGCCGGGCGCAGCGTCGGCGAGCTCGCCGGCAAGCACCTCAAGCGCGCCCACCTCGAGCTCGGCGGGAACTCCGCCTTCCTCGTCCGGCACGACGCCGACGTCGACGAGGCCGTGAACCTCGCGACGTGGGGCGCGTTCCTGCACCAGGGGCAGATCTGCATGACCGTGGGCCGCCACCTCGTGCACGAGTCGCTCTACGAGTCCTACGTCGACGAGCTCGCGGCGAAGGCGGAGTCGATGCACGTGGGCGACCCCGCGGCCGGTCAGGTCCACCTCGGCCCGCTCATCGACGAGACGCAGCGCGACCGCGTCCACGGCCTCGTCACCGACGCCGTCGCGAAGGGCGCCGACCTGCGCGCCGGGGGCACCTACGAGGGCCTGTTCTACCGGCCGACGGTGCTGGCGAACCCGCCGCGCGACGCCGCCGCGTACTGCGACGAGGTGTTCGGCCCGGTCGCCTCCGTCGTTCCCTTCCGCGACGACGACGAGGCCGTGGCCCTGGCCACCGACTCCGAGTACGGCCTGTCCCTGGGGATCGTGACGGCCGACGCGATGGCCGGGTACGAACTCGCGCAGCGCATCCCGACCGGCATCGTGCACATCAACGACCAGACGGTGAACGACGAGGCGAACGCCCCCTTCGGCGGCGTCGGGTCCTCGGGCACGGGGTCGCGGCACGGCGGGGTGGAGGCGAACGTCGAGGCGTTCACCGAGACGCGGTGGATCACGGTGCGCCGCCGGCCGGGGTCCTACCCGTTCTGACGGGACCCCGGGGCCGGTCCCACGTCGTCGCCACCGTGGGACCGGCCCCGCCGCGCAGGGGCGCGCCGTAGTCTCCGCGCCGTGGAGATCGCGTTCGCGCTCGTGGCGCTGACGGTCGGGGTGTGCGCGGTGGCGGCGGCGTGCGACCGGTTCGGGTGGCCGACCCCGCTGGTCCTCGTCGTCGTCGGGGCGCTCGCCGCCCTCGTCCCGGGGGTCCCGACCTTCACCCTCGGCCCCGAGCTCGTCCTCAACGGCCTGCTCCCGCCCCTGCTCTACGCCGCCACGGCGTCCACGTCGCTCGTCGACTTCCGCCGCAACAAGACCCCGACGGTCCTGCTGTCGGTCGTCCTCGTGGTGTTCACGACGCTCGTCGTGGGCTGGACGACGTCGTGGCTGCTGCCGGGGGTGGCGCTGGCGGCGTGCATGGCGCTGGGTGCGGTCGTCGCCCCGCCGGACGCGGTGGCGGCCACGGCGATCGGGCGGCGCCTCGGCCTGCCCCGCCGGGTCGCGACGATGCTGGAGGAGGAGAGCCTGCTCAACGACGCCTCCGCCCTCATCGCCCTCGCCACGGCGACGGCGGCGCTGACGACGGAGCTGTCGCCGTGGCGCATCGGCGGCCAGTTCGTCCTCACCGTCGTGGGGGCGGTCGCCGTCGGCGGGGTCGTCGCGGTCGTGCTCGCCGTCGCCCGGCGCCGCATCCAGAACCCCGTCCTGGACACCACGGTCTCCTTCCTCGCCCCGTACCTGGCGTTCCTGCCCGCCGAGGCCGCCGGCGTGTCCGGGGTGCTGGCCGTGGTCGTCACGGGCCTGGCGATGGCGCACGTCTCCCCGCGCGTGCAGACGGCGGCCTCCCGCGTGGCCGAGACGCTGAACTGGCGGACGGTCGCGTTCCTGCTGGAGAACGCGGTGTTCCTGCTCATCGGGCTGCAGTTCCCCCTGCTGCTGGCCGGGGCCGGTGACAGCGGGTACTCCGGCGCCCGCGTCCTCGCCGTCTGCCTCGGCGTCCTGGCCGCGACGATCGCGGCGCGGTTCGCGTTCGTGTTCGCCGCGTCGGGGTTCTTCCACGCCGTGCCGCGGCTGCGTCCGCGCGCCTGGTCACCGGGGGTGTCCCTGCTGCTGTCCTGGGCGGGGATGCGCGGGGTCGTGACCCTCGCCGCCGCGCAGCTCATCCCGGGGGACGTGCCCGGCCGCGACGTCCTGCTGCTGGCGGCGTTCGCCACGGTGGTCGGCACGCTGCTCGTGCAGGGGCTGACCCTGCCGACGGTCGTCCGGCGGCTCGCGATCCCCGGTCCCGACCCCGCCCAGGACGCACTGGCGGCCGCCGCCCTCGGGGACGCCGCGGCCGGCGCGGGGCTGCGGCGCCTCGACGACCTCCTGACCGGCGACGAACCCGAGCACGTGGTCAGGCAGCTGCGCGGCCGTTCCCGGGCCCGCTCGCACGCGGCGTGGGAGCGGCTGGGCCGGCCCCTGACGGACGTCACGACCCCCTCGGTCCTGTACTCCAGGCTGCGGCTGGAGATGCTCGCCGCCGAACGCGCGGTCGTCGTCGAGGCCCGCGACCGCGGCGCCGCGAGCCCGGAGGTCCTGCGGCGCGCCCTGGCCGACGTCGACGTCGAGGAGTCGCTGCTGGACCGCCTCGAGGAGCTGGAGCCGCTGGCCCCCGACCGCGCGCTGGCCCCGCGCTCGGGCGGGGACGGTTGCGACCACCTGCGGGTCTCCGTCGGCCGCGAGGAGGCGACCGCCCGCTGGGGCGAGCCACCGCTGGAGTGCCACGAGTGCGTCGCCGCGGGCACGGCGTGGGTCCACCTGCGGACCTGCCTGCACTGCGGCCACACCGGGTGCTGCGACTCCTCCGAGCTCCAGCACTCCCGGGCCCACTTCACCGCCACCGCGCACCCGACGGTGGTCAGCGCCGAACCCGGTGAGGCGTGGCGGTGGTGCTGGGTGGACGCCCGGCTCGGCTGAACCGGCCCGGCTGAACCAGACTGGAGCAGTGCCCCTCTACGCCGACCTCCCCGCCCGCCGGACCCGGCAGGTGGTCGCCGACGCCGGCTGCCTGCTCGTCGTCGTCGCCTCGGTGGCGGCCGGCCGCGCGGTGCACGCGGCCGTCGCGGGCGTGGCCGAACCGGCACGCCGGTTCGCGGACGGGTCGACGGCGCTGGCCGACGGGTTGCGGTCGACGGGCGGTTCGCTGGGGCGCGCGCCCCTGGTCGGCGACGACGTGGCGGACCTGCTGGGCCGGTCGGCCGACAGCGCCGCCTCCCTGGCCCGGGCCGCCGGTGAGCAGCGCGACGCCGTGCTCCACCTGGCCGTCGTCCTCGGTCTGCTGACGGCGCTGCTGCCGATCGCGCTCGTCGTGGGCGTGCGGGCCGTGCAACGCCTGCGATGGGCCGCGCGGGTCCGGGACGCGCACCGGCTCGCCGGCACCGCGGCCGGGGAACGGGTGCTGGCGCTGCGGGCGTTGCAGCGCAGCCCGGGCGAGGTCCTGCTGGGCCTCGACCCCGACCCCGCGACGGCCTGGCTGCGGGGCGAGGCGACGGTCGTGGGGTCGCTGGCGGACCTGGAACTGGCGGCGCTGGGGGTCCGGCGGGCCCGGGGGCTCACTGCAGCGCGGACGTGAGCCGCGCGACGTTCTCCTTGATGACCTGCATCCGCGACCGCGCCAGCCACTGCTCCAGCGTCAGCTCGGTGCACTTGGCCCGGTAACCGTCCTCGACGCGGCGCAGCGCCTCGGAGAACTCCCGCCCGCACACCATGAGGGTGAGTTCGAGGTCGAGCATGAACGAGCGCATGTCCATGTTCGAGGAACCGATGACGCCGACCTCCTCGTCGATGGTCATGTGCTTGGCGTGCAGCACGTACGGCGCGGGGTAGCGGAAGATCCGCACCCCGGAGCGCAGCAGGTTCTCGTAGTAGGAGCACTCGGCGTAGTGCACGAAGAACTGGTCGCCGTACTCGGAGACGAACAGCTCGACGTCCACCCCCCGTTCGGCGGCCGTCGTGATCGCCGACAGCATCGACTCGTCCGGCACGAAGTACGGGCTCGTGATGGAGATGCGGCGCTGGGCCGAGTAGAGCAGCGCGTTGAACAGCTTGAGGTTGTTCTCCCCGTCGAACCCCGGGCCGCTCGGCACGACCTGGCACTCCAGCCGGCCCGGCGACCCCACCGGGGACACCTCCGGCCGTTCGGCCTGCAGCAGTTCGTCGGTCTCGGAGTACCAGTCGGTGATGAACATGGCCTCGACCCCGGACACGACCGGCCCCTCGAGGTGGACCATGAGGTCCTGCCACTGCAGACCGCGCTTGACGTTGGCGCGCTTGTTGTAGCTGCGGTCCAGCACGTTCTGCGAACCCAGCCACGCGGTCTCGCCGTCGACGACGAGCAGCTTGCGGTGGTTGCGCAGGTCCGGGCGCTGGTACTTCAGCTTGTGCAGCTGGACGGGCAGCATCGGGTGCCACTCGACGCCGATCCTGTCGAGGAAGCGGATCGTGCGGCGGTACCCCGGGTAGCGCAGGGACCCCACGTGGTCCAGCAGCAGACGGACCTTCACGCCACGCTCGACCGCGCGCTGCAGAGCGGTGAAGAACGGTTCGCTCGTGGCGTCCTTGGTCATGATGTAGAACTCGACGTGGACGTACTCGCGGGCAGCGTCGATGCTGCGCGCCATCGCCCGGATCGCCTCGTCGTACTCCCCGCACAGCACCGCGGAGTTCCCCCCGACGAGCGGCATCGACCCGAGGTTGCGGTTCAGCTCCACGATCCCGGACAGCCACGGCGGCCAGGGGTGTTCGGTGGAGACGAGGTCCATGCCCTTGGTGGAGTCCAGGATCAGCCGGTTGATCTCGCGCTGCTTGCGCCGACGGGCCCGCGGCAGCTTGGGGTTGCCGATGAGCAGGAACGCGGCGACACCGAGGTAGGGGACGAAGAAGATCGTCAGCAACCAGGCCAGGGCGGAACTGGGGCGGCGGTTGACGGGGACGACGGCGACGGCCGTGACGCGCACGACGAGGTCGACGACGAGCAGGGCGACGGCCGACGCCGTCAGCGAAGGGAGCCAGTCGGGCCAGTCCACCGGGTGGTCGCTCAGATCTCGACGGTACCGCGGGTGGTCTCGAACGTCACCGAGCGCAGGCCCGTGGCGCGGGGACTGCCGACGACGTCGAGCCAGGTGAACTCGACGCGGTCGGTGCTGAACTCCGGCGGCAGTCCCAGCCAGTTGCGGACGCGCGAGCGCTGGCCGGCGATCGTCAGACCGGTCAGCCGGGTGCCGCCGGCCAGCGACAGCGCCGACGGGTGCTGGGTCTGCGGGCCGTCCCACTCGATGAGCAGCGGCAGCTGCGGTTCGGTGTTGAGCGCGGGGGCGCCGATCTGCCGCCAGCGCAGCTCGACCCCGTCGGGACGGCGGCGGACGCCCTCCTCGATCTCCTCGCCGAGGCGGTCGCGGTAGCTCTCGAGGTCGTCGACGAGGACGCTCCAGGCGAACCAGCCACCGCCGGCCTCGGTGCGCTCGCGGACGGCCCGGCCGAAGAGCGCCTTGTCGGCGACGGGGTGGTCGAGCACCTCGACGACCTCGACGTAGGTGCCCTCGGACAACGGCAGGACGACGTTGCGGGTGCCGAAGCGGGGGTGGGGCCCACCGTCGACGACGCGCACGCCGAGCCGTGCCGCCAGGGACCGGGCGGTCTCGGACAAGCCCTGGGGCCCGGCGGCGAAGCCGACGTGGTCCACGCGCATGCCGGTCAGCTTCTCAGGCCCGTTCCGCGCCGACCGCCGCGGGCCCCCCGGTGCGGGCCCCGCAGCGGGCCAGGACGTCGGCGACCTCGAAGGCGCGGGGACCGAGCTCCTCGCGCACCGACGTCGCCGCCAGCAGCTGCAGGGCTTCGTTGACCGGGGTCGGCACCCCGTGCTGCCGGCCGAGGTGGACGATCTCGCCGTTGAGCCAGTCGGTCTCGATGGACCCGCCGCGGTGCAGGCTCTGCCAGCTCGAGGAGCCCAGCCGTTCGGTCCCGGCGACCTGCGCGGTCCGGAAGCCGATCTCGGCCAGCTGCGGGAGGGCCTGCTCCCGGCCCAGCGCCGGGGTCCCGGCGGCGGCCAGGGCGGCCTCGCCCTCGGCGCGGGCCCGCTCCCGCAGGTCCTCCCAGCCCGGCCCCGGGCGGCAGACCGCGTCGAGCGCGTTGCCGCTGTTGTCGAGCAGCTTGCCGCGCTTGGCGGCCATGACGTCGTCGCTGACGGCCGTCGCGAAGCCGGACGCGGCGAGGTCGGCCGCGATGCGCTCGACGACCTCGTCGCGCCCGTGCGGGTACCGCCCCAGGACGAGGCCGCCGGAGACGGGCGCGCCCTCGGAGATCACCACACCGGGTTCGAGGTGGCTGGCCGGCAGGAACACGCAGGCCCCGACGACCCGCCGGAACCAGCGCAGCGCCAGCCGTTCGCCCTCGACGCCGTTCTGCGCGCAGACCACCGGCAGCGTCTGCCCGGCCGTGGAGCCGCCGACGGGGGCGGCGGCCCAGTCGGCGAGCGGGCCCGCCGCGTCCTGCACCTTCACGGCCAGGACCAGCACGTCGTCGGCGGTGAGCTCGACGTCGGCCGGGGAGTTGGCGACGGGGGCGTGCAGCTCGACGGGACCGGTCGGCGTCAGGAGTCGCAACCCCTTGGCGCGCAGGCGGTCGGCGTGCGCCCCACGGGCGACGAGGACGACCTCGTGACCGTGCTGGCCCAGGCGGCCCCCGAGGGTCCCGCCGATGGCTCCTGCTCCGATGACGACGTAGCGCACCGACGCAGTCAAGCACCTGCCCGCCGGGGCGACCCGGTGGGACGGCGGCGTCGGCGGGCGGTGCCCGCCCTCGGGCGGCGGGTGGCCGTGTCGTCCACAGCCCCCCGGTCCGCCGCCGCCCCGTGTCGGAGGACGGTGGCAGCATCCGGGGCATGCCCGCCGACGCACCCGTCACCGCTCCCGGCCCCGACACCGGCCTCGACACCGGCCTCGACGCCCGCGCCGACCTGCGCGCCGAGGCCGAGGAGGTCCTGCGCCGCCTCGTCGGGGACCCCTCCGCCGCCCTGCGCGAGGACCAGTGGACGGCGATCGAGGCGCTCGTGGCGGACCGGCGCCGGGCCCTGGTCGTCCAGCGGACGGGGTGGGGCAAGTCGGCGGTGTACTTCGTCGCGACGGCGCTCCTGCGGGCGCGGGGGTCCGGGCCGACGGTCATCGTCTCCCCGCTGCTGGCGTTGATGCGCAACCAGATCGCCGCCGCCGAGCGGGCGGGTGTGCGGGCGGTGACGGTGAACTCGACGAACGGCGACGACTGGGGGCGGGTCTACGAGGAGGTGCGGGCCGGCGCGGTCGACGTCCTCCTCGTCTCCCCCGAGCGGCTCAACAACCCGGGTTTCCGCGACGAGGTGCTGCCCCCGCTGGCCGCGACGACGGGGTTGCTCGTCGTCGACGAGGCGCACTGCGTCTCGGACTGGGGCCACGACTTCCGCCCCGACTACCGCCGCATCCGCACCCTGCTGGCCGACCTGCCCGACGGCATCCCCGTCCTGGCCACGACGGCGACGGCGAACGAGCGCGTGACGGCCGACGTGGCCGAGCAGCTGTCGGTGACGGGCACGCGCACCCTCGAGGACGTGCTCGTCCTGCGCGGTTCCCTGGACCGGGAGTCGCTGCGGCTGGCCGTGGTCCGGGTGCCCTCGCACGCCCACCGGCTCGCGTGGCTGGTGCAGCACCTGCCGGAGCTTCCCGGGTCGGGGATCGTCTACGTGCTGACGGTGTCCGCGGCGGCCGACGTGGCCCAGCACCTGCGGTCCCACGGGATCGAGGCCGTCCCCTACACCGGTCAGACGGAGGCGGCCGAGCGGTTGCAGGCCGAGGACGACCTCGTCCACGACCGCGTGAAGGTGCTCGTGGCGACGAGCGCGCTGGGCATGGGGTTCGACAAGCCCGACCTGGGGTTCGTCGTGCACCTGGGAGCACCCGGTTCCCCGATCGCCTACTACCAGCAGGTCGGGCGCGCCGGGCGCGGCATCGAGAACGCCGAGGTCGTCCTGCTGCCCGGCGCCGAGGACCGGGACGTCTGGCGGTACTTCGCCTCGATCGGGTTCCCCGCCGAGGACGACGTGCGGCTCGCGCTGAGCGTCCTGGCCGACGCCGGGGAACCCCTGTCGACGCAGGCCCTGGAGACCCGGGTGGCGTTGCGGCGCAACCGTCTGGAGCTGATGCTGAAGGTCCTCGACGTCGACGGCGCGGTGCGCCGGGTCCGCGGCGGCTGGCAGGCCACCGGGCAGGAGTGGGTCTACGACGCCGAGCGGTACGCGCGGGTGGGCGCGACCCGCGAGGTCGAGCAGCAGGCGATGGTCGACTACGTCACGACCGACGGGTGCCGGCTGGAGTTCCTGCGCCGGGCCCTCGACGACCCCGACGCGGCGCCCTGCGGACGCTGCGACAACTGCGGCGGTTTCGCCGTGCCGGTCGACGTGGACGAGGCCGCCGTGGCGCGGGCCGGCGCCGACCTCGACCGCCCCGGGGTCCCGCTGGAACCCAAGAAGGTGTGGCCGACGGGCATGAAGGGGCTCGACGTCGCGCTGTCGGGACGGATCGCCCCGGCCGAGCAACCGCGCACCGGCCGCGCCGTGGCCCGGACGACCGACCTCGGCTGGGGCGGCGCGGTGCGCGCGCTCTTCGCCCCCGGGTCGCCCGACCAGCAGACCCCGGTCCCCCTGCGGCACGCCGCGGCCGCGGTGCTCGACGACTGGGCCCGCGGGTCGGGTCTGGACGGGATCGTGGCGATGTGCTCGGCCTCGCGCCCGCAGCTCGTGTCCCACCTCGCGGAGGGGCTGGCGCGGTACACGGGTCTGCCGCTCGTCACGACGTTCCGGCTGCTGGAGGACTCCCCCACGCGCACGGACGTGAACTCCGCGCACCGGCTCGCCCAGGTCGTGCGCCGGTTCGAGCTGCCCGACCCGGACCTCGTCCGCGGCCGGAACCTCCTGCTCGTCGACGACCGGGCCCGCAGCGGCTGGACGCTCACGGTCGCCGCGCGCCAGCTCCGGCGGGCCGGGGCGGACTCGGTGTCGCCGTTCGTGCTCGCCGACGGTGAGTGAGGACCGGGCCTACCCGCCGAGGCGGACCGCCGCCCGCACGGCCGTGCCGAGCCAGCGCGAGGCCCCCCGCCGGGGCAGGGCCGCGATGCGCTCGGCCAGCGCCGGCAACCGGCGGGCGTTGCCGGCCCGGACCGCGGCGGCGACGAGGACGGCCGCCCGCTGGTGGGTGTCCATCGCGCTGTGCCCCAGGCCGGGCAGGTCGAGCAGGACCCCCGCGGGCAGCAGACCGGCCACCCGCTCGGCGGTGGACCGGGGTGTCGTCAGGTCGCGCTCGCCGGAGACGACGACCGTCGGCCACGGGAAACCGGGCAGCAGCGAGGGCAGGTCGTACGGTTCCCCCCGGTAGGGCGGGCGGTCGGCGGCGACGCGCGCGAAGGCCACCTGCGGGTCCAGCGGCCCGCCGTCGGGGGGCAGGCCGAACCCGAGCTGGCCGAAGGCGATGCCCGCGACCAGGTCAGGTTCGGTGACGTGCCGCACTCCGCGGCCCTCGAACTCGCCGTCGACCAGGTGCGCCAGCTGCCGCCACACCGTCCCCAGCCGCCCCTCGCGCCGGGCCGCCAGCAGGCGCAGCAGCGCGTCGGGGCCGGCGAACTCGTAGACGGTCGGGACGACCGCGGCGACCTCGTCGGCCGGTGCCGGCGCCGAGCGCACGGCCGCGGCCAGGTCCGTGTCGGCGTCCCACAGCAGGCGGCGCCGGTGCGCCCGGACGTCGGCGAGGTCGCCCGCGACGGACAGCAGCGGTGAGTCGAGCACCATCGCGGCGACGCGCCCCGGGTGCCGGACGCCGAAGACCTGAGCCAGGTAGGTGCCGTAGGAGCTGCCGTGGACGACCGCCCGCTCGACGCGCAGGTGGTCCAGCACGGCCGCGAGGTCGTCGGCCGCCGCCTCCACGGTGACGTCGCCCAGGCTCAGGTCCCGGCCGCGGGAGTCCTCGCGCGACAGCCCGGTCCCGCGGTGCTCGACCATGACGCTGCCGACGCCGTGGGCGGCCGCCGTCGCCCGCAACCGCTCGTAGGGCAGGACGGTCGCCATGCCCGGCCCGCCGGGGACGAAGAGGACGGGCACATCGTCCGCGGGCCCGGACCGCACCCAGCTGAGGGGGAACGAGCCGCCACCGGCGAGGGGCCGGTCGACCCTGCCCCCGTCCCTGTCGCGCAGCGTCCGCGCGAGCACCCCCAGTGCCTCCACTCCTGCTGAACGCCTCCCCGGCCGGTCGGTTCCCGGTGCTCGGGCGTCCGGGGACGGCTGCCCGAGCACCTCGGACCGCTCGGGGCGCAGCGCCGCCCCGGCGACGTCCTCCCCGGTCAGGGTCACCACGGCGAGCTCGCCAGCCGGGCCGGCCGTGACGCAGGACCCGCCCCGGCTGGCCGGTGCCGTCGTCGAGGCAGACGCCCTCGACCTCGACGATCGCGCGGTCGTCATCACCGGCGACGGTGGCCTCGCGCGGGTCTTCGGGGGTGGAGCTGTTGCGGGGCAACGCCTTCCCCCTCGTCCGTTGGCCGCGGCGCTTCGTGGTCGCACCGACCTGCGCACTCCCCCTGCCCGCGGCGGGGCACTTCCGACCGCGGGGGGTTGCCGGGGACCGCACGGGGTAGGGGGAGGCTGCCGGTCACCGCACCGGCGCCGCCCGCGGGTCACCGCGGGCGGGGACGACCGAGGAGGAGCAGGACACCGTGGGAGAACGTCAGACCGTCATCCGTTCGCTGCACGACATCGGGCTCGCCGCCTGGTTCGGCGGCTCGCTCTTCGGGGCGGTCGGCCTCAACGGTGCCTCCGCCGCCGTGGGCGACCCCTCCGACCGCACGCACGTCGCCGCCGCCGGCTGGGCCCGCTGGGCGCCCGTCAACGCCGCGGCGCTGGCCGCCCACTCGGTGGGGGCGATCGGCCTGCTCCGCGCGAACCGCGGCCGGGTCGTCGCCCAGTCCGGCACGCGCGGCAACACCGCCGTCAAGACCGTCATCACCCTGGCCGCGATGGGCGCCACCGCCTGGTCGGGGATCGAGGGGGCTCGGCTCGGCAAGGACTCCAAGGCCCCGGCGAACTCCGGTGTCGACCCCAACGCCGACACCCCGCCGGACGTCGCCACGTCGATGAAGCGGCTCAAGGTGCTGCAGTGGACCGTCCCCGCGCTGACGGGCGTCCTCCTCGTGCTGACGGCCCAGCAGGGCGAGCAGCAGAAGGCGTCCCAGGTCGTGAAGGGCCTGCTGCCCGGCGGGCGGAGCTGACCACCTCGCCCTCGGCCCTCCCCGCAGGGAGGGACGAGGGCGTGGTCACTCGAAGACGTCGCCCACGTGGACGTGGACCCGGAGGCCGTCGACCTCGCCGAGCAGGTCGCGGACCGCGGCGACGACGGCGGTGCGGACCTCCTCGGCCGTGGTGGGGACGTGGGCGCCGTAGCGGACACCGGTCTCGACGGTGAGCAGGTCGAGGTGGTCCTCGGCGTCGGTGACGCAGCGGACGGTGGTGACGTCCGCCCGGGGCAGCCGGTCCACGGCCCCCCGCACACCGGTGGTCAGCACGTCGCAGGAGACGACGAACTCCCCCAGCGCGTGCCGCCCGCGGACCGGTGCGGCGGGCCGGTGGGCTCGGCGGACGGTCTCGAGGAGGTCGGCGCGGGAGACCCGCCAGCCCGCGGGGGTGTGCAGGCGCAGCGAGCCGGTCGCCCGGGCCAGCACCTGCTCCCCGTGGGAGTGCTGCGGGGTGGTGGTCACCGCCACTCCTCCAGGGTCGTGGCCAGGGTGGTCCGGGAGCGTTCGAGGAGTCCGCGCACCGCGGTCGTGGTGGTGCCGAGGACGGAGGCGACCTCCTCGTAGCTCATGCCCTCCACCTCGCGCATCAGCCAGGCGGTCCGCTGCCGCGGCGGCAGGAGCTGCAGCGCCAGTTCCAGGGCCTCCCGCAGGGCGTTCTCCACGCTGGACCGCTCGGGGTCCTCCCGCAGGTCACGCAGCCGGTCCTGCACCTCCTCCACGGGGACGAAGGGGCGGCTGCCCCCGGCCGGGAACCGCCGCAGCCGGGCGAAGGCCGCGTGCCGGGCGAGCGTGAACAGCCAGGTGCGCAGCGAGGAGTCCCCGCGGAAGGACGGAAGACCCCGCCAGGCGGCGAGGAAGGTGTCCTGGACGCAGTCCTCCGCCTGGTCACCGCGGCGGAGCAGGTTGCCGGTGTACCGCAGGAGCGCCGGGCCGTGCCGGTCCACGATGAGCGCGAAGGCGTCGCGGTCCCCCAGAGCCGCCCGCCGGGCGAGCACGTCGTCGGCGACCTCAGCGCGTCCTGCATCCACGGGGTCTTCTCCACGGGGTCTTCTCCACGGGGTCTCCCGGACGGCGGTGCCCCCGGTCCGGGTGAAGCGCACCACGTGACCCCTCCTGCCGCGAGTCGGACGATCCCGGGTCGGGGGAACCGGCCAGGAGGGCCGTGACGATCGTCTCCGCGCGCACTCCCACCCCCGCGGACCGGCGGCCGCGCGACGACGCGGAGGAGCCCGCACCCCGGGTGCGGTGACGCGCCGGCGCGCGCGGAACGTCCCGGCCGTCCACGATGAACACGTGTGTTCCCCCACCCCGGCCTCGACCCTGGTCGTCGCCGGCGCCCTGTCGTCGGGAAGGGTGGCGCGGCACTTCCTGGAGGAGCACTGGTGCCACCAGCACTCCAGCGCCCCCCTGGACCAGGCGAAGCTGCTGCTCACCGAGCTGGTGACCAACGCCGTCCGGCACGCCGGCCCGCCGATCCTGCTGCGCGTGGAGTGCGTGGAGGCCGACGGTGTCGTCCTGTCCGTCAGCGACGGCGACCCGGCACCACCCGTGACGACGCTCGCCGACCCCTCGGACCTCGGTGGTCGCGGGGTGCACCTCGTGGACCTGCTCAGCCGGGCCTGGGGGGTCGACCACCACCCCGACCGCGGCGGGGCGGACGGCCACCCCCACGACGCCGCCCTCGCCAAGACCGTGTGGTGCCGGCTCAGCCGGCAGGACGCCCCCGGGCCCGGACCGCGGCACGACGACGGCGGGCGGACGAGGGACCAGCGCGCCACGCCGGCCCCTGTGGGGGCGAGCCGACGTGACCTACTCTCCCCGTGAGACCGCCCCGGACCGGGGTGGACGACGAAGCGAAGGACCAGTGTGAGCGATTCCGAGCGCGACCAGGGCCCCGACGAGGCGACCGACGGCGGTCACCTCGAGGTCGACCACGAGGCCGGGCTCACCGTCATCACCCTGCACGGTGAGGTGGACGCGGCCCTCGGGTCGGTCCTCGACGACCTGCACGCGCGCGCGGACGCCGCCGGCCTGCCCGTGCGCGTGGACCTGTCCGCCGTGACGTTCCTGGAGTCCACCGGCGCCTCGTTCCTCGTGCGCCTGACCCGGGCGGCCGCACCGCACCGGGTCACCCTCGTGAAACCCGCGCCGCAGGTGCTGTACCTGCTCCAGGTCACCAAGCTGGTGACGATCTTCGACGTCGAGGACTGACCGGGAACCGAGCGGGGTCCGGGTGAGCACCGCGGCCGCTCGCGCGGTGCCGCCGACGGCCGCCGCCGTGGACCGTCGGAGGTTCAGCCTGCGAGCTCACCCGCCGACAGCAGCCAGCGCACGACCCGCCGCAGGCTCGCGTCGAACAGCGGACCGGGGGTGTTGAGGTGGCCGTGCACCGTGCCCGGTTCGCACACCGACACCACGGGCGAACCCGCCAGCACGAGCCGGCGGGCGAACTCGTCGGCCGAGCCGCGCAACCCGTCGGTCTCGCTCGTGAGGACGAACGTCGGCGGGAAACCCTCCAGGTCGGCGGTGCCGGGGACGGCGGGTGCGGGAGCCTCGTCGAGCGGACCCCCGAGGTACGCCTCGTACATCGCCGCGACCTGGGCCGGTGACCACCGCTCGTCCTGCGGCAGCGTCCCGACGGCGGCCTGCGCCACGGACGAGGCGGCCGGCGGGACGGCGTGCAGCGTCGGGTAGGCGAGGAACACCGCGGCCGGGACGTCGCCCCCACCCGCGAGCAGGCGCAGCACCGCTCCCGCGGCGAGGTTCCCGCCGGCACTGGCGCCACCGAGCTGGATGCGTTGCACCGGAACACCCGAGGAACGGCAGAACTCCCGGCCCCACCGCCACGCCGTCAGCACGTCGTCGGACGGGGCGGGGTAGGTGGTACCGGGGCCGGCGAGGCGGTAGTCCACCGCGACGACGAGGATCCCGTTCTCCTGCAAGCGCCGCGCGACCGCGTCGGACTCGGGCATGTCGAGGTCGCCGACCACGAAACCCCCGCCGTGCGCCCAGACGAGGGCGGCCCGGGGTTCGGGGTGGAGTTCGGTGTCAGGACGGTAGACCCGGACCGGCACGCCGTCCGCACTGTCGTCGTGGATGCCCTCGTGGATCCTCACCCGCGGAACGCTACTCCCACACGGCGGTGGCGGGGTCGACGCCGTGGGCCCGCGCGTTCTCCGCCACGACGGCCCGCAGCCACGTGGCCAGACCGGGTTCGCGGCGGTCGTAGTGCTCGCGGAACCGGGGGTCGTCGACGTAGCCGCGGGCCAGGCAGACGTGCACGGCGTACGTGCAGTCGACGTGCTCGGCCACCGACGCGCGGTGCCGTTCGGCCAGTTCCGCGGCCCGCTCCGAACCCGGTGCGGTCCCGGCGCGGAACGCCGCCGCGAGATCGGCCTCCAGGGCCTCGACCCGCGCGGCGAGCGCGGCCCAGTCCGCGAATGCCCGGTCGGCCGCCCGTTCGGCGTGCTGTCGCCACTGGGGCGAGCCCCCCCACCGCTCGCGCGCCTGCCCGGGCCAGGACGGGTCCCAGTCGGCGCCGAACAGGGCGGCCTGCTCCTGCGAGCTGAGCGTCGTGCCACGTTCGGTGGCGTCGATGAGCTGGTCCACCGCTTCGAGGGCGTCGCGGGTCCGGTCCAGCCGGTCGAGGAGTTCCGCCCGCTGCCGGCGCAGGGCGTCCAGGCCGCCGGAGGGCGAACCGTCGTCGAGGAGTTCGGCGACCACCGCCAACGGAACCCCGAGTTCGCGGTAGCGCACGACCCGCTGCAGGCGCGCCACCTCGTCGGGGCCGTAGGTGCGGTACCCGCCGGCCGTCCGGGAGGCGGAGAGGAGTCCCAGCGACTCCCAGTGGTGCAGCGTGCGGACGCTGACGCCGAGCAGTTCCGCCACCCGGCCCACGGTCAGCACCCCACCCCGCCCCGGTCCGGTCTCCGCCACGACGTCGAGGGTGTCACCGGGGGCGCATCGACGCCCACCGCCCGCAGGTCGCGCGCCGCGCCGGAGTCCAGGGGCAGCACCGCCGTGCACACCACCCGCGCCCGCTCCGGCGTCACGACGTGCAGGTCGACGCTGTTCCACGGCCGGCGTTCCGGGCCGCTCGTGCTGCCCGGCCGCAACGCCTCGCACGCCGCCGCGACCTCCTCGAGCTGGCGCGGTACGCACGCCACGCTCAGGGTGCCCGGTGGCGGTGCGGCCGGGGGTTCGCCCAGGACGAGCAGGACGTCCTGGAAGCGCCACCGGCGCAGGTGGACCAGGTGGCCGGGGATCGAGAACAGCTCGACGAACCCCAGCCCACGCGTCCAGAACCCGACCGACGCGGCCAGGTCGGCGGTCGGGAGCGTGGGGAACATCGGCATCCCGTAGACGCGGTCCTCGACGGGCGGGGGCTCGGCGTCCAGGGCCGGGAGGGGGACGGTGCTGTGGGAGGTGTCCACGACGTAGCGCACGAGGAGCACGCTCACGCCTGACGTCGCGTCAGGGTCAAGTCCCCCATCGTCCAGTTCTCGATGTACTGTCGTCGCGTGATCGCACCGCAGGCAATCGGCCACGCAGAGGTCCTCGCCCGCTTCGGGCACGCCCTGTCCGACCCGACGCGGACCCGGCTGCTGCTCGCGCTGCGGGAGGCTCCGGGGTACCCCGCGGAGCTGGCCGACCTCCTCGGCGTCTCGCGCCAGTCGCTGTCGAACCACCTCGCGTGCCTGCGCGGCTGCGGCCTCGTCGTCTCGGTGCCGCAGGGCCGCAGGGTGCGCTACGAGATCGCCGACGCCCGGCTCAGCCACGCCCTGGGGGACCTCCTCGGCGTCGTGCTGGCGGTCGGCGAGGACCACTGCGCGGCCGAGGCGGTGGCCGGGTGAGCCACGGACACGGCCACGGGCACGGCCACGGGGGCGCCGACCTCGCCCGGAACCGTCGCCGGCTGACAGCCGCCCTCGCCGTCACCGCGACCGTCCTCGTCGCCGAGGCCGTCGGCGCCCTCGTGTCCGGTTCCCTGGCCCTGCTGGCCGACGCCGGTCACATGCTCACCGACGTCGCCGGGCTGACGATCGCGCTCATCGCGGCGACCCTCGCCGCGCGCCCGGCGTCGGCGCAGCGCACGTGGGGCTACCGGCGGGCCGAGGTGCTCGCCGCCACGCTGCAGGCGGCCGCCCTGCTCGCCGTCGGCGTCCTCGTCCTCGTCGAGGGGGTGCGGCGCCTGCTGACACCCCCGGAGGTGAGCTCCGGGGCCATGGTCGTCTTCGGCGCCGTCGGTCTGGTCGGCAACGTCGTCGCCCTGTGGCTGCTCCTGCGCGGGACCGGGGAGGCGAACGTCAACGTGCGGGCCGCCGTGCTGGAGGTCGTCAACGACGGTCTGGGCTCGATCGCCGTCCTCGTCGCGGCCGCCGTCATCGCGCTCACCGGCTGGACCCGCGCCGACGCCGTCGTCTCGCTGCTCATCGGCGTCCTCATCGTGCCGAGGACGGTGAAGCTGCTGCGGGAGACGACGTCGGTCCTCCTGGAGTCCACCCCGCCCGGGCTGGACCTGGAGGACGTCCGCCGCCACCTGCTGGAGCTGCCGCACGTGCACGCCGTGCACGACCTGCACGCCAGCCAGATCACCTCCGGGTTGCCCGTCCTGTCGGCGCACGTCGTCCTGGACGACACGTGCTTCCGGGACGGTCACGCACCCGAGATCCTGGACCGGCTGCAGGCGTGCGTGGCCGAGCACTTCCCCGTCGCCGTGCAGCACGCGACGTTCCAGCTCGAACCCGTCGGGCACTCCGGGCACGAGAGCGGCGCGCACGACTGACCTCGGTCCCTCACGAGGTCGGGGTGAGCGGTGCGCCACGGCCCTGGAGCGCACCGGGGTCACGGCCCGCGGGACCAGCGGCATCAGCACCGGACGACGCCCCGGTGGGAGCCCGAGGCGCAGTTCCCGCCGATCAGCTCCTCAGGCTCTCCCGGAAGTCCGGGTTCTGGTCGAGCCAGGCCTGCACGCCCTCGTCGTAGCGGCCCTCGCCGTACTCGTTCACGACCGTGTCCTCGAGCGTGCCGTACTGCTCGTCGGTCAAGGTGAAGTTCGACATCATGTCCGCCACGTCGGGCATGTCCTCGGCGAACCCCTGTCGGGCCAGGGAGTTCAGCGTCTCGGCCTGCCCCATCGCGCCCCGGGGGTCGGCGAGGTCCTTCACCGGGAAGGAGGTGTTGGCCCAGAACGGGCGCCACAGGGTCACGACGATGTCCTGCTGGGCATCGGTGGCCGACTGCAGTTCCGCGAGCATGGCGGCGGTCGAGGAGGTGACGAGCTCGTACTCACCCTCCAGGCCGTACCCCTGCTGCTCGTCGCCGTCGGCGTCCTCGTAGGTCTCGGGCATGGCCTGTTCGCGGGTGATGCGGGTCAAACCCGCGCCGGGTTCGATCCCGACGATCCGGCCACCGAAACGAGCTCCCTGCCCGGCGAGCTGGTCGATCGAGTCGACGTCGGTGTACTCCGGGACGACCAGGGTCAGGACGGCCCCCTCGTACCAGGCACCGAGGTCCTCGATCTGGTCGCCGTACTGGTTCATGTAGTCCTGGTGGGTCACCTGCGGCCAGCCCGAGGGGTAGACGTCCACGTCGCCCTGAGCGAGCGCCGTGTACAACGGGGCGGCGTCGGAGAGTTCCGTGAACTCCACGGCGTACCCCTCACCCTCGAGGAGGTTCTTCCAGAGGTAGGCGGTGCTCAGACCGTCGGTCCACCCGGGGAGGAACCCCAGGTTGACGGTGCGGACGTCGTCGCTGGTGCTGGCCTGGCTGCTCCCGGCCGAGTTGGTGGCCGACTCACCGGAGCACGCCGCCACCACCCCGGCTGCTGCGAGACCGACGCTCAGACGGCCGAAGGTGGCGCGGGACACTGTCTTCTGGGTCACGAGATCTCTTCCTGTCGATACGGGTTCTGGTGCTGGACGAGCGGTTCAGACGCCGGCGGGTTCTTTCGCCGCCGACCGCGTGACCCTGGAGGTCCCGGCCGCTCCCCGCCGGCGCAGGGCGCGCAGCAGACCGCCGTCGGTGCCGAGGGCGCCGGTGATCCGGTCCAGGTAGATGGCGATGACGACGACCGAGAGACCGGCCTCGACCCCCAGGCCGACGTTCAGGCGGGAGATGGCGGTGGTCACGGTGGACCCGAGCCCGTTGGCGCCGATGAGGCCGGCGATGACGGCCATGGACAGGGCCAGCATGATCACCTGGTTGACGCCGGCCATGATCGTCGGCAGGGCCAGGGGCAACTGGATGCCGCGCAGGATCTGCCGCGGGGACCCGCCGAACGCGTTGCCGGCCTCGACGACCTCCGCGTCGACCTGGCGGATGCCGAGTTCGTTGAGGCGGACCCCGGGAGGCATCGCGAAGATGATGGTGACCACCACGCCCGGGACGGTGCCGATGCTGAAGAGGGTGACGGCCGGGACGAGGTAGACGAACGCGGGCATCGTCTGCATGAAGTCCAGGACGGGCCGGAGAACGGTGCTGAACCGGTCGTACCGGGCGGCGAGGATCCCCACGGGAACAGCGATCACCGTCGCGGCGATGGTGGCGGTCAGCACCAGGGCGAGGGTTTCCATCGCCTCGGTCCACAGCTCCATGCTGATGACCAGGAGCAGACCGGCGAAGGAGACGACACCGAAGGTCACCGAACGCAGCAGCACCCCCAGGATCGCCAGCGCCAGCGCCAGGACGACCGGCGGCGGCCAGGCCAGCGCGTCGGTCAACAGCTCCGTGGCCCCCCCGGTCACCCAGGCGATCGCGTCGAACAACCACGCCAGGTGGGTCGTGATCCAGTCGAAGGCGACGTCGAAGGTGTCCCCGACGAGCAGTCGGGGGACGGGGAACAGGTCACGCACGGGCATCCTCCTTCTCCGCTGCGGCCCGGGGGCTCTCCCCGGTCGGGGGGGCGGTCGCGGCGCTCAGGGCACCGAGGACGTCCGCGGTCTCCACGAACCCCTGCGGGTTGCCGGCCTCGTCGACGACGGTGATGGGGGCACCGGTGGCGGCCATGGGTTCGAGCAGGTCGGCCAGCGGGGTGTCGGCGCTGACCCGGCCCACGGGGGCGCTGGACGGGACGGCGTCCGCACCGTCGCCGCGACCGGTTCTCCTGCTGACGTCAGCAGCCGTGAGGACGCGGGCCCGGTCGACGTCGGCCAGGAACTGGGCGACGTACGAATCGACGGGATCGAGGAGGATCTCCTGCGGCGTGCCCACCTGGACGCTGCGCCCGTCGCGCATGACCATCACCCTGTCGCCCAGGCGCATGGCCTCGTTGAGGTCGTGGGTGATGAAGACGATGGTCTGCCCGAGTTCCTCCTGCAGGGTGAGCAGCTCGTCCTGCATCTCGCGACGGATCAGCGGGTCGAGGGCGCTGAACGCCTCGTCCATCAGCAGCAGGTCCGTACCGGCGGCCAGCGCACGGGCCAGACCGACGCGCTGCTGCATCCCGCCGGACAGGTCACCGGGGTAGCGGTCCTCCCAGCCGCCCAGGCCGACGCGCCGCAGTGCCCGGGCGGCGGTGGCGCGGCGTTCCTGCGTCGGGACACCCCGCAGCTCGAGGGCGTACGCGGCGTTGTCGAGGGCGGTGCGGTGCGGCAGGAGCGCGAAGTGCTGGAAGACCATGCTCATGGTGTCCTGCCGCACTCGCCGCAGACCGGTCTCGTCGAGGGCCGTGATGTCCTGGCCGTCGATCTCCACGGTGCCGGCGCTGGGCCTGAGCAGCCCGTTGAGCATGCGGATGAGCGTGGACTTGCCCGATCCGGACAACCCCATGACGACGAAGATCTCGCCCGGAGCGACGTCGAGATCGACGTCGACGACCGCGGCCGAGATCCCCTCGGCCCGCAGCTCGGCGGCCGTGGCCCCGTCCCGCAACCGCTGGACGGCCTCCTCGGGCTTCCTGCCGAACACCTTGAACAGTCCTCGCGCGTGCACGTCCGGCACAGGCGACCTCCTCATCCTCCTCGAACCCACGACGACGCGCGGCGGAACGACCTCGACCCCCGGTCGCACGCCGGTGTCTCGGCGCTGCGAACACGATGCTCGGCCGCGAGTCCCGGCCGACCCCACCGCACACCGCTGGACCACTCGGTCCAGGGCACAAGAAGACGACGAGAAGGGCTCTCGGTGTGAACCTCTTCATGCACCGCTGAGCGGCGCGCTTCTCCGTCCATCAGGTCGCGTCGACCGTAACCGAGATCTCGAGCCGGCACCGCACCGGTGCTGCGAGCTCACCCTCGCGAGGAGGTGGCCGTCCAGATCGACAGGTCTCGTCCACAGCTCGGTTCGACAGCGATCGTTTTGCCCTGCAGGGCTATCGGAGTTCATTGACCACCGGAACGGATTCGGGGTCTCGATGGGGTAACGATCCCGGACCGGTGGTGCGCACCCCGGTCGAACTCTCGCGATCACCTCCTCCGGACGGGAAGCGCGCCCACCAGCCGGCAGATCGAGGAACACGGGTTTCGCCCGGACAGCCCGAGCAGCGACGCGGAGGGGGAGGCTCGTCCCCCTCGCCCGGACGCGGAGCTCGCGCGCTCCCCGTCGGTACTGCTGCCGGGGCTCCACCGGTGTCGGTCGTCCAGCCGGATCAGGACGAGAGCCGTGACGACCGCTGAGCAGAGCCGGAGCCGGGAAGCGCTCCGCGGCTCCTCTGGACGGTCCCCGGGCGCACGTCAGCGGTGCAGGAGGTGCCGTGAACCGTCGACCGGCGCCGCGCCGCCGGGTCGTGGAGGTGCAGGAGAGCGTGTCCTCCTGCCCACCACGACCTGGCACCGCACCGGGAGGTGGGCGCTCAGCCCGACAACGCCCCCGCCAGCTCCCGGAACGCCGCGCGCGGGAACCCGCCGCGCCCGCCCAGCACCTGCAGCGCCACCTCGTCGGCCCCCGCGTCGACGTGCCGGCGCACCCCGGCGACCACCTGGTCCAGCGACCCCCAGGCGACGAGCTCGTCGACGAGGCGGTCGCTGCCGCCGTGCAGCAGGTCGTCGTCGCCCCAGCCGTAGCGGCGGAGGTTGTTCGTGTAGTTCGGCAGCGCGAGGTACGTCGCCAGGTGCTCGCGGGCCGTGGCCCGCGCGGTGGCGGGGTCCTCGTCCAGGACGACGGCCGCCTCGGGGGCCAGCCACGACCCCGCGCCCAGCGCCGCGCGGGCGGCGACGGTGTGCTCGACCGTCACGAAGTAGGGGTGCGCCCCCGCGGTCCGGTCGCGGGCCAGCTCCAGCATCCTCGGCCCGAGCGCGGCCAGGACCACCCGCTCGGACGGGACCCGGTCGCCGAGCGCGTCGAGGTACTCGACCGTGCGCGTGTACGGCTTGTCGTACCGCTGCCCCTGCCCCTCGACCGCCGGGGCGTGGGAGTTGCCCAGCCCCAGCAGGAACCGCCCCGGGTGCTCGGCCTCCAGGCGCGCGAACGCCTCCGCGGACTGGTCGGGGGTGGCCGTCCAGATGCTGACGATGCCGCTGGCGACCCCGAGGGTGCGGGTCGCGTCGAGCAGTTCCCCGAAGGCGGGCAGGACACCGGGCTCGAAACCGCCGGAGAACCACAGGCGGTGGTAGCCCAGCTCCTCGACCTCGGCCGCGACCTCCCTCGCCTCCTCGGCCCTCGACGGGTCCTGCCACGGGCCGCCGCCCCACAGACTGATCACGCTCATGGGGTCGCCAACCGTGCCCGGGGCACCGCTGTTCCAGCCGCACCGCCCCCTGATCGGGCGAACAAGTCCACACCCGTTCGCGCCGAAGCACCGACGGCGGGGATCTCCCCACGGACCACGGAGCACGGGGAGGGCCATGACCAGGCGCGACGTGGCGGCGCTGGCGGCGCTGGCCGTCCTCGGCCTCCTCGTGGCGCTGCCCGTCGCCACCGGTGGCGCGGGGACCGTCGTCGCGCTCGTCGTCGACGTGGGCGCCCTCGCGCTGACGGTCCTCGGGATCCGCCGGCACCGCCCGGTGCTGCCGCAGGCGTGGGGGGCCGTCCTGGCCCTCGTCCTCGCCGCGACGGCGGCGACGGCGGGGTGCCTGCTCACCGGTCCGGGCACGTCGTGGGCCCGGTGGGGCGTCGTCGCCGTGCAGGTGGTCGCCCTCGCCCTCGTGCCCTTCGTGGTCCGCACGCTGCGCCAGGCCCGGGTGCCCGGCCGCCGCACGTGGCCCGACGTCGTCCTCACCGCGTGCGCGGGGGCGCTCGTCGTCGCGCAGGTGCTCGGGATGCTGCACGAGACCGGCCTGGGCCGCGACCCGGCCGTGCTCGTCGGGACGGCCGCCGACATCGTGCTGGCCATCGTCCTGCTGCGGATCCTCACGACCCGCACGGGCACGGCCCCCGCCACGGTCCTCGTGCTGCTGGCGGCGGGGCTGCTGCTGGCCGTGGCGGCGCTCGTCACCGCCCGCCCCGACCTGCTCGGCGGTGGCGGGCACGTGCTGCACGCCACCCAGAGCCTGGCGGTGGTGCTGCTGGCCGCGGCCGCCCTGCACCCGAGCATGCGCCACGTCGGCACCCCCTGCGCGGGTGGTGCGCTGCGCGGTGACGGGCAGCGGCTGCTGAGCGTGCTGCCGGTGTTCTGCACCGTGCCGGCGCTGTGGCTGCTCGGCAGCGTGCACGTGCTGCCGGACGTGGCCGTCGAGGTGGTCGCACCCAGCGGGTACGTCCTGGCCTGCGCGGGCGTCGGTTGGGCCGCGCTCGCGGTGCGGCGGGCCGAGCGCAGCGCCGAGCGCGACCCGCTCACCGACCTGGTGAACCGCCGCGGGCTGCCCGGGGCGGCGGAGGACCTGCGACGACGGCTGCACGGCCGGGACCTGCACCTGTGCCTCGTGGACCTCGACGACTTCAAGCAGATCAACGACACGCGCGGGCACGCCGTCGGCGACGCGCTGCTCGTCGAGGTCTCGAACCGGTTGCGCCGGGCGGTGGGGCGCCACGGGGTCGTGTCCCGCACCGGCGGGGACGAGTTCATCGTCGTCGTGTGGACCGCCGAGGACCACCACGGCGGCCCGGCCGACCTCGTGCTGGAGGCGCTCGACGCGCCCTTCGAGCCCGACCGGTTGCCCTACCGGGTGAGCGCGAGCATCGGGATCGCCCCGCTGCGCGCGGGCGTGGCCTTCGAGGAGGCGCTCGTCGACGCCGACGTCGCGATGTACGCCGCGAAGCAGGCCGGCAAGGGACGCGCCCTGGTCTACCGGCCGCAGCTGCGCGAGAAGGTCCTCGGCGCTCTGGTCGTGCAGCAGGAGCTGAGGTCCCTCCTGCTGCAGGGCGGCCGCCCGGAGGACGTCGGGGAGCTCCTCGTCGTGCACCAGCCGGTCGTGGACCTGGCGGGCGAGGGCGGCCCGCGCGTCGTCGGCGTCGAGGCGCTCGTGCGCTGGGACCACCCCCGCCGCGGGCTCCTGCTGCCCGACCGGTTCCTCCAGCACGCCGAGGACGCGGGGTTGGGGGCGCGCCTGGACGAGCACGTCACCGGCCGGGCGCTGCGCGACCTCGCCCGCTGGGACGCGGCCGGCGCGGGCGGGCTCCACCTGGCCGTGAACCTCGGCATCGGCAGCCTGCACCGCCGGGGCACGGCCCGCTGGATCTCGGAGCTGACCGCCCGCCACGGGATCGACCCCGGCCGGGTGCACCTGGAGATCACCGAGCACGAGGAACTGCCGGACGACCCCCGCATCGCGGCGTCGCTGCGCGAGGTCGTCGCCGCGGGTTTCCGGCTCGACCTCGACGACTTCGGCATCGGCTACACGTCGCTGTCGTACATGCGCCGGTTCCCCGTCTCGACGGTGAAGCTGGACCGCTCGCTGACGACGCTGGCGACCGGCGGGGACACCGCGCTGCTGGAGGGCATCGCCGCGCTGTGCCGGGCGCTGGACGTGCAGATCCTCGCCGAGGGCGTCGAGCACGCCGACCAGGTCGCCCCGCTGCGGGCCCTCGGCGTGCGCCGGGCGCAGGGGCACCTGTTCGGGACGGCGATGCCCGCGGCGGACGTGCCGGGGTTCGTGCGACGCACCGGTCGCGCGGGCGAGGAGGTGCTGGCGGGCTGACGGGTCGGAACGATCAAGGTGAGACCGGTGCCTGTCGATGTTCTCCTCGTGCCTGACCTCGACCTGCGCGACGGCCGCGTCGAGGCCGTCGCCTTCGGCGTCTTCGCGGCGCTGCACCTGCCCGGTCTCGCGGTCGCCGTGCTGACGCGGAGCCTCGACGCTCTCGCGCCGGTCGCCGCGAGCGCGGTGCTGTGGTCCGTGCTCGCCGTCGTCGCGCTGCGGGCCGCCCGCCGGGACCGTCGCGCCGCCCGTCCGATCGTCACCGTCGCCCTCGCGCTCGACGTCGTGGTCCTCACCCTGAGCGGTCTGTCCCCACCGAGGCCGGGCAACGTCACGACGGCCTCGGTCGGACTGCTGGCGCTGTGCGCCGCGGCCGCTCTCCTGACCCGTACCCGGCACCTGCCGTTCGTCGTCCTGCCGGCCGCCGTCGGACAGGCCGTCCTCCTGCACGCCGTGGACGGCGGTACCTCGACACCGCGACTCCTCGCCGACGTCTGCACCGTCGTCGCCGCGGGCGTGGCGACGACGGGGGTGATCGCCTGGCTCGAGCACGGCCGTCGGCGCGCCCTGCGAGCGACCACGCGGGCGGCCGGCACCGACGCCCTCACGGGGCTGCTGAACCGGCGCGGTCTGCGGGACGCCTGCACCGGGCTGGGCGGGGAGGGTGTCACCGCCGTCGTCGCCGACATCGACCACTTCAAGAGCATCAACGACCGCCACGGGCACGACGTCGGCGACGCCGTCCTCGTCGTCGTGGCCCAGGCCCTGCGAGAGTGTTCCCGGCCCGACGACGTGCTGGTGCGCCTCGGCGGCGAGGAACTCGCCTGGATCGGGCGTTGGCCCGACGTCCACGCCGCGGTCGGTTCCGCCAACCGGTTCCGCGACCGGGTGGCCGAGGCCTCGACGGCCGCCGGCGCACCCGTGACCGTGAGCGCCGGCGTCGCCGCGACCGGCCCTGGCCCCTTCGACCTCTCGGCCCTGCTCTCGCGCGCCGACGCGGCCCTGTACGCGGCCAAGGCGACGGGACGGGACCGCGTCGTCCTCGGGTGAGCGATCCCACAGCTCCGCTGGTCCCCGCGTCTACGACAGCCCGTCAGACTCGGGGGACCACCCCGTCGAAGGAGGACCCCATGACGTCCGGGCCGCTCGCCGCCCGCTGGTTCCGCCTCATCGCCACGTTCGAGGCGATCTCGTGGACCGCGCTGCTCATCGCGATGTTCCTCAAGTGGGTCGTCCACGCCCCCCACGAGGGCGGGGTCCCGGTCGTGGGGATGGTCCACGGGATCGGGTTCGTCGTCTACCTGCTCTCGACGTTGTGGGCCGCCCGCACGATGCGCTGGACGGTCAAGACCCTCGTGGTCGGTCTCGCGGCGGGGGTCCCCCCGTTCGGCACCATCGTCTTCGAGCGCTGGCTGCTGCGCCAGGGCCTGCTCACCAGGCGATCGCGTCGAAGCGCGCCCGCAGCCGCCGCCCCTTCGCGGGGTTGACGGCCTCCACCCGGGCGATGCGGCCGAGCAGGTGGGCGCGGAAGTCCGGGTGGCCCTCCCGGTCCTGACCGTCCGGGCCGTGCTGCGCGCAGTGGTGCAGCACGGCCTTGAGCCGGTCGAACTCCTCGCGCGGCACGTTGAGCCGCTCGTTGACGACCAGGCCCGTGACGAGCTGGCGCGCCCCGGCCCCCCGCACCCGCGTCTTGGCCGCGTTGAGCCGGAACCCCTCGTCGGCGGCGATCGCCACCACCGCCCGTCGCAGCCGGTGCGGGTCGAGGCCGTCGGCCGCGGAGAACGTCAGGTCGTCCGCGTAGCGCGTGTACGTCAGGCCCCCGGCCCGCGCCCAGCCGGCCAGGCGACGGTCCAGCCCGAGCACGACCAGGTTCGCCAGCGCCGGTGACGTCGGCGCCCCCTGCGGCAGGTGCGCCCGGGACAGGTTGCGGCGCAACCGGTGCCGCTCGTCCCCCGAGCCACCGTCGGGCATGGCCCGCAGCACCGTCAGCGGGGTGACGTGGGTGACCAGACCCGTCAGCGCGTGCGCGACGGGTTCGGGGTACCCGCCCTGGCGGAACAACCCGAAGACCCGCCCGGCCGGGACGGCGGCGAAGAACCCCTCCAGGTCGAAGCGGACGACGGTCCGGGCCCGCACGTGCTGCGAGGCCCCCGTCAACGCCGACCGGCCCGGGACGAAACCGTGCGCGGCGTCGTGCACCGGGAACCGGGCCAGCACCCGGTGCAGCAGCGTGCGCTGCACCACCTTCAGCCGCGGCAGCGGCGCCTCGAGCAGCCGCGGGGCACCCCGTTTCCCGGCCCACCGCGACCGGTAGTGGTGCAGCGGCCCGGCGGGGGCGCGGACCTGGAAGCGGTGCAGGTCGGCGAACCAGTCCAGGTGGGCGTCGTCGAGGTCGAGGAACGCGGCGAGGTCGGCGACGGTGTCCAGACCCGGCACCCCCCACCGGTCGCGGCCCATCGCGGTCGTCGTCGCGGCCAGGTGCGCGACCCGCAGGGGCTCGCCCGCTCCGGACGCGGCGGCACGGGCCCGCGCGTACGGGGTGGACCCCGCCACGAACGCCCGCAGCGCGCGGGGTTCGTCGAGCGGAGGACGCGGGAACCGTTCCAGGACGGTCCCGGCGAGCTGCCGGACCCAGCGCGCCCGGGGCCGTCCCACGGCCCACCGACCGCGCCGGTCGAGGTCGGCCACCGTCCAGGGGCCGTCGAGGAACGCCGCCGCGAGCGCCGCGGCGACGGGGTCGGCGGGCTCGCCCCGGCGGTCAGGCACGGGTGCGGTGGGCCGGGACGACCTGTCCTGCGGTGCGGGATCCACCGTGCGCGCAGCGCACACAGGATCCTGCGGTGTCGTGCCGGAGGTGACGTGCTGTCCCCGGGGGAACCCCGGAGCCGCTCGGATGAGCTCTCTCGTCCCGGCGCCACCGCACCCGGCCACCCTGGCACACGGACGGCGCTCGCGGGTGGGGATGGGCAGGATGGCCGGGTGCTCCTCGCCGACGTCGTCACCACCTCCGCCGCCGTGGCCGCGACCCGGGCGCGCACGCGCAAGGTCGCCGAGCTCGCCGCGCTGCTGCGCCGCCTGCAGCCGGGCGACCCCGCGGGGCTGGAGCTGACGGGAGTCGTGGCCAGCTACCTCGCCGGGAGCCTGCCGCAGCGCCGGACGGGGCTGGGCTGGCGGTCGATGGCGTCCGCGCCGCCGGCGGCCGCGGTGCCCTCCCTGCAGGTGCGCGACGTCCACGCCCGGTTCGAGGCGATCGCGGCGCTCACCGGGACCGGGTCGAAGGGGCGCCGGGAGGCCGCGGTCACCGACCTGCTCGGCCGCGCCACAGCGCAGGAGCAGCGGTGGCTGCGCGGCGTCGTCACCGGTGAGCTGCGGCAGGGTGCGCTCGACGCGCTCGTGCAGGACGCGGCGGCCGCCGTCGCGGGCGTACCCGCCGCGGACGTGCGGCGCGCGGCGATGCTGGCCGGCTCGACGGTGGCGGCGGTCGTCGCGGCCCTGCACGGAGGGGCGGCGGAGCTCGCGGGGTTCGGGCTGGAGGTCGGTCGTCCGCTGCTGCCGATGCTGGCCTCGAGCGCGACGGCGGTCGCCGACGCCCTGACCGGCCTGGGCGGGGGTCCGGTGGCCGTCGACACCAAGCTCGACGGGATCCGCGTGCAGGTGCACCGCCGCGACGGTCGGGTGCTCGTCGCGACCCGCACGCTGGAGGACGTCACCGCGCGGCTGCCCGAGGTCGTCGAGGTCGTCGAGGCGCTGCCCGGCGGCGACGTCGTCCTCGACGGCGAGGTGCTCGTGCTGGACGAGGACGGCCGACCGGCGGCGTTCCAGGACACGGCCTCCCGCACGGCCCGGACGACGGCGGCGGGGGTCGGGACGGTCCTCACCCCGTTCTTCTTCGACGTGCTGCACGCCGGTGGCCGCGACCTGCTCGACGTGCCGCTGCGCGAGCGGCTGGACGTCCTGGACGACCTGGTGCCGCAGCGGCACCGCGTCGCGCGCCTCGTCACGGCCGACTCCGGTGCCGCCACCGCGTTCTCGCGGGAGGCGGTGGCCGCCGGGCACGAGGGCGTCGTCGTCAAGGACCTGGCCTCGCCGTACGCGGCCGGCCGGCGCGGCGGGGCGTGGGTCAAGGTGAAACCCGTCCACACGCTCGACCTCGTCGTGCTGGCCGTCGAACGCGGCTCGGGACGCCGGTCGGGGTGGCTGTCCACCGTCCACCTCGGCGCCCGGGACCCGGGGACGGGCGGTTTCGTCATGCTGGGCAAGACGTTCAAGGGCATGACGGACGAGGTGCTGGCGTGGCAGACGCAGCGCTTCCGCGAGCTGCAGGTGGGTGAGGACGGGCACGTGGTCCGCGTCCGCCCCGAACAGGTCGTGGAGGTCGCGTTCGACGGGCTGCAGCGCTCGACCCGCTACCCCGGCGGGGTGGCCCTGCGGTTCGCGCGCGTCGTGCGCTACCGCGACGACAAGACCGCCGCGGACGCCGACACCCTCGAGACCGTCAGAGGTACCGCGTCGGGTCGAAGTCGGCCAGCGGGATGATCCGGACGCGCGGCAGCACGACGTTGAACGCGCGGACGTCGTCCTCGAGGTCGAACACCTTCAGGCCGCGTTCGGCCAGCCCGGCGTACTGGGAGTTCATGAACTCGCGGAAACCGACCATGCCGACGAGCCGGTCACCGGTCAGCAGGCGGTCGACCTGCGGCAGGAAGTCCACGTCGTGCGAGCCGAGGAGCACGTCGCCCTCGCGCTCGACGAGCGCGTCCAGCGTGCGCTGGATGCCGATGTCGACGACCTTCTCCCCCGGGCCCCCGGCGAGCGGGATCGGCTGGTAGCCCAGGGCCAGCAACGCCTGCACGAAGGACATCGGCAGGTGCCCGCTGGAGGCGTTGAGGAAGAACAGCCCCTTGGCGGGCTGGTCGAAGGTGGTGCGGGCGAAGTTCAGCAGGCGTTCCCACCGGGGACGCTGCTCGGGCCCGGGGCGGCCCTCGAGGATCGAGGCCCCCAGCGTCGCGTCGATGTTCTCGCCGTCGACGACGACGTAGGTCGTCCGCTGCCCGTCAGTCACCACACGTCGAGGTTAGGCCATCGCACCGGGCTCAAGCCGACCGCCCGAGGCGCCGATCCTGCGGGGGTGACCGCCCGCCCCACCGCCGTCCGTCCCGTCGACCTGTCGGCGGCCCCCCTGCAGCAGACGCTCACGGCGCTCCTGGCCGAGCGCGAGGCCTTCCTCGTCGTGGACGCCACCAGCGGCGCCGTCCTGCACGCGTGCCCGCGGGCCACCGAACTGCTCGGTTCCTCCTTCGAGGAGCTCACGGGCCGGAGCCTGACCGACCTGTTCACCACCCCGCCCGGCGGCGACGTGGCCGAACTGCTCGGCGACCGCAGCCAGGCCCTGGAGGCCCTCGTCAACGGCGCAGCGGGCGAGCGCTGGGCGCGCTGCACCTCCCGGCGCATCGACGGGACCGGGGCGACCCTCGTGCTGCTGGCGGACGTGAGCACCGCCCGCGCCGAGCTGTGGGACCTGCGCAGCAAGGCGCGCGCCGTCGAACGCTCCCAGGTCGTCGTGGAGCTGTCCCCCGAGGGCGTCGTGCTCCGGGCCAACGACACCGCCCTGGACCTCCTCGGCTACGAGGCCGACGACATCGTCGGGCAGCACCACCGCGCGTTCTGCGACCCGGCCTACGCCGCGAGCCCGGACTACACGGCGTTCTGGCGCCGCCTGCGCGCCGGCAGCACCGAGGCGGGGGAGTTCACCCGCTACGGCGCCAGCGGTCAGGAGATCCGCATCCGCGCCACCTACAACCCCGTCTTCGGCGCCGACGGCAAGGTCGTCAAGGTCATCAAGTACGCCTACGACGTCACCGGCGCCGCCCGGCGCGCCGTGGAGCTGGAGGGGCGGGTGGCGGCGATCGACCGGTCCCAGGCGGTCATCGAGTTCGCCCTCGACGGCACCGTGACCGCGGTGAACGAGAACTTCCTCACCCTGCTGGGCTACTCCGAGGCCGAGGTCGTGGGCCAGCACCACCGGATGTTCGTCGACCCCGAGGACGCGGCGTCGGTGGAGTACCAGAGGTTCTGGGAGAAGCTCGCGCGCGGGCACTACGACGAGGGCACCTACCGCCGGATCACCAAGTCCGGGGCGGACGTCTTCATCCAGGCGACGTACAACCCGATCCTCGACCCAGAGGGCCGACCGTTGAAGGTCGTCAAGTACGCCGTGGACGTCACGCAGAACACCGTGGAGAACGCGGAGTTCGCCAGTCGCGTCCAGGCGGTCGACCGTGCCCAGGCCGTCATCGAGTTCGACCTCGAGGGCAACGTGCTCACGGCCAACGAGAACTTCCTGCGGACGATGGGCTACTCGCTCAAGGAGCTGCAGGGTCAGCACCACAGCCTGTTCTGCTCGCCCGAGTACCGGGTCTCGCCGGAGTACCGCGACTTCTGGCTGCGGTTGCGCAAGGGCGACTTCATCGCGGGCCGGTTCCACCGGGTCGGCAAGTTCGACCGGGACGTGTGGATCCAGGCCACGTACAACCCCGTGTTCGACCTGCGCGGCCGGCCGTTCAAGGTCATCAAGTACGCCGACGACGTCACGGCGCAGGCCCAGCTCGAACAGCTCATCACCGCCAAGAGCGGGGAGATGACCGAGACCGTCGCCGAGCTGTCGCACTCCATCGACTCCATCGCCACCAACGCCGTGCAGGCCAGCGACCTCGCCGCCCGGACCCACGGCGACGCCCAGACGGGGTTCGAGGCGCTGAAGAGCTCGATGGCGGCGATCGAGCTCATCCGGCGCTCGTCCGGGTCGATCGCCGAGATCGTCCGCGTCATCACCGAGATCGCGGCGCAGACGAACCTGCTGGCCTTCAACGCCTCGATCGAGGCCGCGCGGGCCGGTGAGCACGGGGTGGGGTTCTCCGTCGTGGCCGGGGAGGTCCGCAAGCTGGCGGAACGCTCGTCCACCGCGGCCGGGCAGATCGCCGAGCTCATCGCCGAGTCCGAGACCCGCGTCGCCGAGGGCGCCGAGGTCTCCCGCGCCGCCCAGGAGGCGTTCGAGAACATCGTGAGCAGCGTCGCGCAGACGTCGGAGTCGATCTCGACGATCGCCGGTGCCACCCAGCTGCAGCAGGACACCTCCGCCGTCGTGCGCGCCCTCATCGCCGACCTGGCGGCCAGGACCGGCGCCGAGTCGTGAAGGTCGGGCTGCTGCGCGTGCAGGGCGCCCTGGTCGCCCTGCCCGTCGACGTGCTGCGCGAGGTCGTCCCCCTGCCCGAACGCTTCGACGCCCTCCCGACGGCCGCGCCGGGGCTCGTGGGGGCGGTGCTCCTGCGGGAGTCGGTGCTGCCGGTCCTCGACCTCGCCGCGCTCAGCGGCACGACGGGCACGGGTCCGGCGACGCAGGCGGCGATGGGGGTCGTCGTCCTCGTCCACGACGGCCGCGCCCTCGGGCTGCTCGTCGACAGCGTGCACGACGTCGTCACCCTGGACACCGCCGCGCTGCAGCCCCTCGCCGCCGGGGACCAGCGCCTGTTCACGGCCGCGTTCGTGCGACCGGGCACGGGCGAGGTGGGCAGCCTGCTGGACCCGGCGGCCGTCTTCGGCGTCCCCGGCGTCCTGGCCATGACGACGAGCCGGGACGGGGGTGGGGCGCCGCCGGCGGGGACCGGTGGCGGTGAGCTCGACCCGGCCCACCTCGTCGTGCGCTGCACCTCGGCCGACGGCACCGCGGACGTCCTGCTGGCGCTCGACGTCGCCGACGTCCAGACCACCCTGCCCTCGCTGACCCCCCGGCCGTCGCAGCTGTCCTCGGCGTCCTGCCTGGGCGTCACCGACCACGGCGACGTCCGCCTGCCGGTGCTCGACCCGCTGGCCCTGCTGGGGTTGCCGCCCGCGGACCGCACCGCCGCCTGGCAGGCCCTGCTCGTCCGTTCCGACCGGGGTCTGCTCGCCCTCGTCTTCGCCGAGGCGCTCGACATCGTGCGCGTGGCGCCGTCGGCGCACTCGCTCGCCCCGGTCTCGCACGGGCTGGCGGCCACCGTCGTGCGGGGGGTCGCCCGGTTGCCGCAGGGGCCGGCGTTCGTCCTGGACGTCCCCGCGCTGCTCGCCGACCCCGAGGTCAGCGCCCTCACGTCGCTCAACACCGGTTCGGGGTCGGCCACGGCGCCCACCGACCGGGCCGGCACCGGGGACCCGCTCCTGGAGCCCGTCGTCCTGTTCCGGGCCCGCGGGACCGTCACCGCTCCCCTGCACCAGGTCGACGGGGTGGTGCCGTTCCCGGCCGACCCCGTGCCGTGGATCGGCGGGCGCTCCGACCTCGGCGCCCTCGTCACCGCCCACGACGTCGTGCCGCTCGTCGACCTGGCCGAGCTCCTGGGGCGCGGCCGGCTCGCCGACCCCACCGCGGGCGTCGTCCTGCTGGTCCGGCCCCCGGCCGGGGACCCGGACGGTCCCCCGCGGCGGGTCGGGCTGGTCGTCGAGGGACTGTCCGACATCGAGCGGCCCGTCTGGCGGGAGGACCTGGACGAGGCCGCGGCCGAGGAACGCGCCCCGCTCGTGCGGACGAGTTCGGCCACCGGCCCGTTGCTCGCGTGCGTCGACCTGCACGCTCTCGCCGACCCCTTCGTCCGGGTGACGACGGGCACGACAACCCCCTCCCGGGAGTCGGGGCTGTGGCACGCTGTCACCCGTGACTGAGCAGTCGGTGGAAGCAACCGCCGCCCCGCGCCGTGGACGCCCGCCCGCCTCCTCCCGCGAGGAGATCGAGACCGTCGCCATCGAACTCTTCCTGCGGCGGGGGTTCGAGGAGACGACGCTGGCGGAGATCACCGCGGCGGCCGGGGTCAGCAAGACGAGCTTCTTCCGCTACTTCCCGTCCAAGGGATCCATCATCTGGTGGCGCTTCGACGAGTTCACGGCGGGTTTCGCGGAGGCGCTCGACGCCGTCGCGACCTCCCCGGACGCGACGATGGACCTCGTCCGGTCGAGCATCGTCACTGCGGTGGAACGGGTCATCGACGAGGAGGGGCTCTGGATGCAACGCGTCAGGGTCCTGGAGGAGTCCACCGAGTTGCGCTCGGGCGAGTCCGAGCAGTGGGCCGCGTGGCGCGACCGAGTCGCCTCGTTCGTGGCCCGGCGGCACGGGTTCGAGGCACGGGGCGTGGCGCCCCAGAGCATCGCCGGCGCCGTCCACGGCGGGTACGTGGCGATGCTGCGCCGCTGGCTGCAGATCGAGAACCCCGGACGCGCGCAGCTCTCCGAGCTGGACGAGGAACTCCGTCCGCTGTGCCGGGTCCTGCAGAGCTGGCTCGACGGCTCCTGCGCCTGAGCGGTCGAACAGGGGCCACCGAACCCCGTTGTCTAGAACTCCAGCACCTCTGCAACGATGGAAACCGCCGCGCGGTGAGCAGAACCCCACCCACCGTTCCACGGGGGGGGGAGTTCCCGCAGGACCGGCGCGCGGTGTTCAGGCCGCCGGTCGGCGCGAGAGCAGGACGGCGACCTCGACGTGCGCGGTGTGCGGGAACATGTCCATGACCCTCGCCCGCACGGGCCGCAACGAGGGCATCTCCCGCAGGTCCGCGGCGAGCGTCTCGGGGTTGCAGCTGGAGTAGACGACGTGGCGGACGCCGGAGCGTTCGAGCCAGCCCGCCAGCTCGGGGCCGGTGCCCCGGCGGGGCGGGTTGACCACGACGAGGTCGGGGACGTCCGTGGCCGCGAGGGCGAAGGACGTCGCGTCACCGGCGGTGAACTCGACGTCCGGCAGGTCCCGCGCGGCCAGGCGCGCGCTCTCGACGGCCTCCTCGCTCACCTCGATGCCCACGACGCGGCGGCCGGGCGCCGCGCAGTGCAGCGCGAAGCCACCGACACCGCAGTACAGGTCCCAGACCGAGGAGGGGGCCACCTCGTCGACCCACTGCCGGACCTGCCCGTAGAGGGCCGTCGCGACGTCCGTGTTGGTCTGGAAGAAGCTGCGCGGGCGCAGGTCCAGTTCGACGGCCCCCAGCGGCATGGGCAGCGTCGTCCGCCCGGTGAGCGCGACCTCCACGTCGCCCTCCAGCACCGCCTTGTGCTCGGGCAGGAGGTTCGCCGTGACGACCGCGACGCCCGGCGCCTCCCGGAGCAGGCGCGGCAGGTGCTCGCGCAGCCGCGCCAGGGCGCGGTCGGAGCGCAGGACGAACCGCACCATGAGCTCACCCGTCGGCGACTGCGTGACGAGCACGTGCTTGAGCTCGCCGCGGCGGCGGGGCACGTCGTACGGGGTGAGCCCGGCGCGCGTCACGAAGCGCGCGACCTGGGGCAGCACGGCGCGGATCCCGTCGGCCACGACGGGGCACTCCCGCAGGTCGACGCCCCGGCCGCCCGCGTCCAGGATGCCCAGGGTCGGCCGCTCCACCGTCCCGCCGACGACCATCTTGGCCTTGTTGCGGTACCCGTCCTCGCGGCTGCGCACCGTGGGCAGCCACTGCAGGCCCGGGTGTTCGCCCAGCAGCTCGGCGCAGCGCTCCTCCTTGCCGCGCACCTGGTCGGCGTAGGGCAGCTCGATCAGGGTGCAGGAGCGGCAGGCGTGGGCGTCGAAGTACGAGCACTGCATGAGGCCCCCATCATCTCAGAGCCCCCGGGGCCCCGGGCGCCGCGCGGGACCCGTCAGTCGAGCCAGACGCGGTCCTCGAACCCCCCGCGCGCCGCGCGCTTGGCGTCCGCCCGGCGGGTGACCTCCTCGATCGTGGTGCCGCACAGGCGGGCGACGGCCAGCAGCACCTCGTAGACGTCGGCCGCCTCGGTCAGCCGGTCGTCCACGCTCGTCGCGGCGCGCAGTTCCAGCGCCTCCTCGACCACCTCGTCGAGCAGCGCACCGGCGAACTCGTCCTCGGTCAGGACCCGGACCTCGGGTTCCTCCCCGTTCGCCCGGATCACGTCCGGGATGTGGTCGCGCACCAGTTTCCCCACGCCCGTCCCCCAGGTCGCCCGATCGGTCCCCGCCGTTCTACCGCACCGCGGGTCAGGGGTGGGGTCCGGGCGGCCGGGGCGGGCTGAACAGGTACCCCTGCGCCAGGTCGCAGCCGAGGGACACCAGCGCGTCGCGCTGCTCCCGGGTCTCCACCCCCTCCGCCACGCTGACCAGTCCGAGCGAACGCGCCAGGTGGACGCAGGCGCCGACGATGGCCCGGTCCGACGCGCTGTCCACGACGCGTGCGACGAAGGACCGGTCGATCTTCAGCTCGTGCACGGGGAACCGCTGCAGGTACGTCAGGCTCGCGTACCCCGTGCCGAAGTCGTCCACGGCGACCTGCATCCCCAGCTCCGCCAGGGCCCGCAGGGTGACCAGCGCGGCGTCCGGGTCCACCATCAACGCGGTCTCGGTGATCTCCAGCACCACCTGGGCCGCGGGAACCCCGTGCCGGGCCAGCGCGCTGGTCACCAGCAGCACGAGGTCGGGGTCGTTCAGCTGCCGCGTCGAGATGTTCACGCTGACCTGCGCACCGGCACCCGCCGCGTTCCAGACCGCCGCCTGCGCCACCGCCCCGTCCAGCACCCACGCGCCGATCTCGCGAATGAGGCCGGACGCCTCCGCGACCTCGATGAACGCCTCGGGTCTGAGGAGACCGCGTTCGGGGTGCTGCCAGCGGACCAGCGCCTCCACCCCCGTGGTCGACCCGTCGGACAACCGGACCCGGGGCTGGAAGTGCAGGCGGAACTGGTCCTCGGCGAGCGCCGTGCGCAGTTCCTGCAGCAGCCGCAACCGGTCGGCGGCGCCGTCGGCGCCCCGGAGGTCGTGCACCGCCAGCCCGCCGCGTCCGCTGCTCTTGACCTGGTACATCGCGGTGTCGGCCCGGCGGAGCAACGCGTCGGCCGCCTCCCCGCACGCCCGCGCACCGCCGACCGCCGCCGCGTCCACCGCCTCGTCCACCGCCTCGTCCACGCGGCACGGGGCCGTCAGGTCCTCCAGCCCCTGCGCCAGGGCGATCCCGGCGCTGGCCGAGGGGACGACCTCGATCCCGCTCACGACGACGGGGACGGCCAGCGCCGCCAGGAGCCGACGGCACAGGGCGACCGCCTCGGCCTCACCGGCCAGGAACTCCAGGACGACGAACTCGTCCCCGGCGAACCGGGCCAGGACGGCCTCGGGCCGCAACGCGGCCCGCAGGCGCCCGGCGAGGATGCGCAGCAGTTCGTCCCCCCCGGCGTGCCCCACGCTGTCGTTGACCGCCTTGAAGCCGTCGAGGTCCAGGAAGAACACGGCCAGGCCCACCCCCTCGGCCGGGGCGGTGCTCAGGGCGCCGGTGAGGGCGGCGTGCAGCCCGGCGCGGTTCAGCGCCCCGGTGACCGGGTCGTGGTGGGCCAGGTGCTGCAGGTGCGCCTCCGCACGAGCCCGCCGCGCCTCGGAGGCCTCGGCGGCCCGGGTCGAGGCCAGCAGCTCCTGCTCGTAGCGCCGGCGTTCCCGGGCCCCGTAGAGGGCGACGAGGACGCGGTCGCCCGACCCGCCCCCGCCGTCCCCGCCGGTGGGGTCGGGCAGGGTGACGGCGCTGAGGAAGGCCGCGTGCCGCGTCCCCCCGGCTCCCAGCACCTCGACCGAGACCTCCTGCACGGCACCGGACGTCGCGAGCTTCGGCAGTCCGTGGGTGGTCCACACGATGCGGTCCCCCACCGGCAGCAACCGCGCGAAGGGCGTCCCCACGACCTGGTCGCGGCTCAGACCGGTCCAGACCGCGAACGTCCCGTTGGCGTCCAGCACGAGCCCGGCGTCCCCGTCGAGGACGAGGTGGGCGCACGGGGACGCCTGCCACCACTCGTCCGGGACGGCCGCCGGCG
This sequence comes from Kineococcus mangrovi, assembly GCF_041320705.1. Taxonomy (NCBI): domain Bacteria; kingdom Bacillati; phylum Actinomycetota; class Actinomycetes; order Kineosporiales; family Kineosporiaceae; genus Kineococcus; species Kineococcus mangrovi. Next base: position 97,012 of record NZ_JBGGTQ010000008.1, on the reverse strand, counting down.
GTGTCAGGTCCGGCACACCGCACCGCCCGCGTGACGGAGCAGGTGGGCGCGCACGGCCGCGGCCACCTCCTCGGGGGCGCTGATGTGCGGGCAGTGCCCCGTGGCCCGCAGGGGGACGAGGTGCCCGTGCGGCAAGGTGGCCGCCACGGCGGCGCCCACCTCCTGCGGCGCCAGCGCGTCGTGCCGGCACTGCAGGACGACCGTGGGGACGTCCACCCGGGGCAGCACCGAGCGTGCGTCGCTGAGGAAGATCGCCCGCGCGAAGGTGGCGGCCGCGTCGGGGTGGGTGCCCAGGAAGCTGTTCGTCAGCTCCCGGCCCAGCTCCGGAGCCTCCGGCGTCCCCATGACGACCGGCGCCACGGCCGCGGACCAGGCGTAGTAGTTGCTGTCCAGGGACTCGAGCAGTTCCACGACGTCCTGCAGGGAGAAACCACCCGTCCACCCGGTCTCGGGGTCGTCCACGTAACGGGGGGAGGGAGCCACCAGGGACAGCGTCGAGAACCGGTCGGGCTGGGCCGCGGCGGCCAGCAGGGCGACGACTGCGCTGACGGAGTGGGCCACCACGTGGACCTCGCGCAGGTCGAGCGCGGCGCAGACCTCCAGGAGGTCCTGGGCGTACCCGGTCAGCGTGCCGTGGCGCACCGGGTCGAAGTCCGCCAGCCGCGTCGCACCGGACCCCGCGCCGTCGAACAGGACGACCCGGTGGTCGGTGAAGTGCGGCAGCAGTCGCTGCCACGCCTGCTGCCCGGCCCCGAAGCCGTGCACCAGCAGCAGCACCGGTCCGTCGGGGTCGCCGGTGACGTTCACGCAGTGCCGGGCCAGCACGGCGGAGGCGTCGGGGACGCCGGTGACCGGGTGCGGCAGGTCGCAGCCCCGCACGGGGCCGTCCCCCGCTCGGGGGGAGGCCGCAGCGGTGTCGGTGGACGGGTGCACGGTTTCCTCACGGTCGGCGCGGTCGACGTGGGCATCGGCACCGTCGGGGGCGGTGCGGAGCGCCCGGACGGGTGGTTCGCGGGCCGGTCGTCCCGCGACCGTCGGCGGGCGGCGCACCGCGGTCCGCCCTAACGTGTCCCCCACCGCCAGCCACGAGCCGGGAGACGCCCGTGACGACGATGAACCGCCCCGTGCAGACCGACGACGTCCGCCGGGACCTCGCCGACCGCTACCCGCCCATCGCCGACCACGCCCTGGTCGGGGACGGGGAGACCGCCGCCCTCGTGGGTTTGGACGCGCGCGTGGCCTGGGCGTGCCTGCCGCGCTTCGACTCCCCCGCCGTGTTCGCCTCGCTGCTCGACGCCGACCGCGGTGGCCGGTGGGACCTGCCGGTGCAGGACCTGCGCAGCAGCCACCAGCACTACCTGCCGTCCTCGGCGGTGCTCGTCACCGAGCTGACGACGGGCACCGGGACGCTGCGCGTCACCGACGCCCTGCTCCTGGACGGGGCGCTGGAACCCCGCCGCTCGGTCGCGACGCACGCCTTCGGCCGGCTCCTGGAGGTGACCAGCGGGACGGTGTCGGTCCGCAGCCTCCTGCGCGGGCGAGACGGTGCGCCGGTCGAGGGGGCGGTCGTCCCGCTGCCCGGCGGCGGCGAGCGCCGCCTGCACCTGTCGTCCTCCCGCGACACCGGGGCCGAGCACGACCTCGGCGTCGGGGAGCGCTGGGCGTTGACGCTGTCGTGGCGGGGGGAACCGCTCGACCTGGGAGCCGACGCCCTCGCCGACGCCCTGGCCCGCACGGACGAGGCGTGGCGGCGGTGGAGCGCGGGGGTGAGCTACCGGGGCCGGTACGCCGACCTGGTGCTGCGCAGCGCGATCACGCTCAAGCTGTGCGACCACCACACCAGCGGTGCCGTCGTCGCCGCCCCGACGTCGTCGCTGCCGGAGGCGATCGGCGGGGAACGGAACTGGGACTACCGCTTCACGTGGGTCCGCGACGCCGCGTACACGGTGTACGCGTTGCGGCGCATCGGGATGGTCGAGGAGTCCGACGCGTTCCTGGACTGGGTCCTGCAGGCCTGCACCCGGGAGGACGGGCGCCCGGACGTCCTCTACACGCTGGACGGGACGTTCCCGGCGGCCGAGGTGGAGGACGAGGGTTTCGAGGGGTACCGGGGTTCGGCTCCCGTCCGCTGGGGCAACGGCGCGAGCGGGCAGCTGCAGCACGACGTCTACGGGGAGATCCTCGACTGCGCCTACCAGTACGTCCGGCACGGCGGGACCCTCGACGACGGGCAGTGGGAACACCTCGAACGGCTGGGTGGGCTCGCCGAGCGGCACCACCTGACGCCCGACCAGGGGATCTGGGAGATCCGCGACACGGGCCGGCCGTTCACCTACTCGGTGGCGATGTGCCAGGTCGCGTTCGACCGCCTCGCGCGGCTGGCCGAGGTCACGGGACGGCCCGGGCGCGCCGAGCACTGGCGGACCCTGGCTGACGAGGTCCGCACCGAGCTGCTGGACCGCGCCTGGAGCGAGGAGGACGGCTGCTTCACCGAGCACCTCGACCAGCCGGGGACGCTCGACGCGAGCCTGCTCGCCCTGCCCCTGCGGCGCGTGGTCGACGCCGCCGACCCGCGGATGGTCGCGACGGTGGACGCCGTGGCCCGCGAGCTGTCCGCCGGTGGCGGGCTCCTGTTCCGCTACCTGCACGCCGACTCCCCCGACGGCCTGCAGGGCGACGAGGGCGCCTTCCTGCTGTGCTCGTTCTGGTGGGTGGACAACCTCGTGCAGAGCGGCCGGCTGCGGGAGGGGCGTGAACTGTTCGAGAGCCTGGTGGCCCGGGTGAACCACGTGGGGTTGCTGGCCGAGGAGGTCGACCCGACGTCCGGGGAGTTCCTCGGGAACTTCCCGCAGGCGTTCAGCCACATCGGTCTCATCTCCTCCGCCGTGCTGCTGGCCCGCACGGAGGAGGCGGGGACCTGACCCCGCCGTCCCGGGCCCGGTGTTCGCGCACCGACCGGGACGGCGATAACCTCGACCTCGGTGTGCCGGGAAGTCTGGTCGGCGTTCGCTGAGGTGAACCCTGTCCACCACCGCTCCGGGAGCACACGACATGTCGTCCTCACCCCCCACCTCCACGCCCACCCCGTCGGGGTTCACCGACCGCTTGCGGCACTTCCTGCACGACGAGGCGGCCGGCGGGGTGGTCCTCGTCGTGGCCGCGGTGGCAGCGGTCGTGTGGGCCAACAGCCCGGCCTCCGGGGCCTACACCTCCTTCTGGGGTCACTACCTCACCCTGGGCTGGGGTCCGGCGGCGATCACCGAGGACCTGCAGCACTGGGTCAACGACGGGCTCATGGCGGTCTTCTTCTTCGTCGTGGGCCTGGAGATCAAGCGTGAGCTCGTCACCGGGGAACTGCGCGACCCCCGCGCCGCGGCCCTGCCGGCCGTCGCCGCCGTCGGCGGGGTCCTGCTGCCGGCAGCCATCTTCCTCGCGCTGACGTCGGGCCCGGCCTCCGCCGGGTGGGGCATCCCGATGGCGACCGACATCGCCTTCGCCGTGGGAGTCCTGGCGCTGCTGGGCAAGCGGGTCCCGGTCGGGGCCAAGCTGCTGCTGCTGACCGCCGCGATCGTCGACGACATCATCGCCATCGGGGTCATCGCCGTCTTCTACACCGACACCGTCTCGGCCCTCTGGCTGGCCGGGGCGGTCGCCTCGCTGGCCGTCGTGGTCCTGCTGCGCCGGCTGGGCGTGCACGCCATCTGGCCCTACGTGCTCGTGGGGCTCGCGGCGTGGGTGTGCACCCTGGAGTCCGGGGTGCACGCCACCATCGCCGGGGTCGCGCTCGGCCTGCTCACCCCCACCGGCTCCGTCGGTGGCCGCGACGTGCTGGACACCCTCGAACACCGGCTGCACCCCTTCTCGTCGTTCCTCATCGTCCCGCTGTTCGCCCTGGCCAACGCCGGTGTCGACTTCCGCGGGGGGTTGTTCGGCGAGGCGATGGGCAGTTCCCTGACCTGGGCCATCGCCCTCGGCCTGGTCGTGGGAAAGATCGTCGGGATCTGCGCGGCCGTCTGGTTGTGCGTGCGCACCGGCCTGGGCCGGCTGCCCGAGGGGGTGCGGCCCCTGCACGTGGCCGGGGTGTCCGCGGTGGCCGGCATCGGGTTCACCGTCTCCCTGTTCATCGCCGAGCTGGCCTACACCGACCCCGCCCTCGTGGCCACCGCCAAGGTCGGCATCTTCACCGGCTCCATCGCCGCCGCCGTCCTCGGCGTGACGGTCATGGTCCTCGCCGGGCGCCGCGGCGCGTCCGGGCGGTCCACGGGCGAACGGTCGGAGTCGACCTCGACGACCCCGTGAGCTCACCGGCACCGGCCCCGGGCGCGCGCCCGGCGGCGGAGCCGGCCGGGTCCGGAGGCGGGTGGCCGCGAAGGTTCCCGTGACCGCAGCCGATGGACGGGCGGACAGGAACCAGGAAGGTGGTGGATCCAGCGGTGGCCCAGCCCGCGGAGCAGTCGTCGGAGGACCGGCGCCTGCAGGCGCTCGCCCGGTACCGCCTGCTCGGGCAGGCCGCACCGCTCGAGGGGGTGACGCCCGCCGCGGACCGCCACCCCGGCGAGTCCGCCGCCGACATCCGCGAGGACGTCGCGGCCTTGACCCGGCTGGCGGTCGTCGTGACGGGGCTGCCCCTGGCGGCGTTGAACCTGTTCGACGCCACCCGCCAGGTGCAGTTGAGCACCGTCGGGTTCCCCGCCTCCACCAGCCCGCGCGCCGAGTCCCCCTGCGCCACCCACTTCCTCGACGGGGAGCTGGTCCACACCCCCGACGCCAGCCTGGACCCGCGCCTGGCGGGCAACGCCCACGTCGACGGCCGGCTGGGCTCGATGCGCGCCTACGCCTCGGTCCCCCTGGTCACCGACGACGGCCACCCGTTGGGCACCCTGTGCGTCGCCGACACCGCCCCCCGCACCCTGACCGCGGACCAGCTCGGCGCGTTGAGCGACCTGTCCCGCGTCGTGGTCTCCCTGTTCGAACGACGACGCCAGGCCCACCTCAGCGCCCGCCTCGTCGCCGAAGCCGACGAGCAGCGCGCCCTGGCCGAGCTGCTCATCGCCGAGGCGGACCACCGCCACCGGCTCCTCGAGGCCGTCTTCGACAGCGCGGGCGTCGGCATCGTCGTCTCCGACGTCGACGGGCACCTGATGACGATGAACAGCACCGCGACGCAGTGGCTGGGCCGGCCCATCGACCCCCGGTTGTCCCTGGACGAGCACGCCGGCGCCTACGACCTGCGCAGCGCCGACGGCACCACCACCTTGCCCACCGGTGACCTGCCGCTGCACCGGGCCCTGAACGAGGGACCCGTCGACCAGGTCGAGATGGTCATCGTCGCCCCCGACGGCACCCGACGGGCGGTGGTCTGCTCGGCCCGCCCGCTGCACGACGACGACGGCGTCCTGACCGGCGCCGTCGCCGCGCTGCACGACGTGTCGGTCCTGCGCGCCCGCGAGAGCGCCCTGCAGGACGCTCACGACCAGCTCACCCGCCACGCCGACCAGGCGGCGACCCTGGCCCGCGCCGCGCACTCGGTCACCACCGCCGAGAACCCCCGCCAGGCCATCTGCGACGCCGTCCGGGAGCTCATGGACGCCGATGCCGCCTTCCTGCTCCAGCCCCGCGGCGGGCGGCTGGAAGCGACCGCGACGTCCGGGCTGCCCGCCGGCACGCACCTCGCCGCAGCACTGCCCGTGCCCCTGACCGGGACCGCCGGGGTGACGGGCGCGACCACCGACGGCCTCCCGCAGAGCCTGGCCGCGACGTCGTTCACCTCCGGGGAGTTCCTCTTCGTCGCCGACGTCGCCGCCGACCCGCGGCGCGACGAGAGCCTGCGTGCGGTCTGCGACACGGTCTCGGGTGCGTGGCAGCCGATCACCGTGCGCGCCGGGGTCGGTGCCGACCACGACCCCGGCGATGCCGGCACCCAGCACCTCGGCGGGCTCGAGCGCGGGGCCGGGAGGACCGCCGGTCAGTCCGTGGGGGTCCTCGCGGTGGTCTGGAACCGCCCCGTCGACGACGTCCCGGCGACCACGCGGGCCATGCTCAGCACCCTGGCCGGGGAGGCCGCGGCCGCCATCGAACGCGACGCGCTGCTGCAGCGACTGGCCCGGGCCGCCGACCACGACCCGTTGACGGGGTTGGCCAACCGCCGCAGCTGGGACCGGCACGCGGCCCGGGAGATCGCCCGCGCCACCCGCGACGGCGAGCCGCTGTCGTTCCTGCTGGTCGACCTGGACCACTTCAAGACCTACAACGACACCCGGGGCCACCTGGCCGGGGACGAACTGCTGCGCGACTTCGCCGCCGCCGCCCGGGGCTGCCTGCGCGAGGTCGACGTCCTGGCCCGGTGGGGAGGGGAGGAGTTCGTCGCCGTCCTGCCCCGCTGCGCGGGTGCCGACGCCGTGGCCATCGCCGACCGCATCCGCGGCTGCGTCCCGGCCGGGCAGAGCGCCACCATCGGGGTCGTCCAGTGGGTCCGGGGCACCACCGCCACCGAGGCCCTCGCGCAGGCCGACGCCGCGCTGTACCGGGGCAAGAGCAGCGGACGCGACCGCACCGTCCTGCACCCGCCCCGTTGACGACGCCTGCCCGACCGGGACCGCACGAGCTGTCACCGTCCACGCGCCGGACCCCGCGCAGGGCTCAAGTCCGGCGGAGACCTGCCGATCGACAGATGACCACCGGTGCGCTCAGCAGTCACCGCAGACGCGAACGTCCAGCTCGAGAGGGGGCAACGATGAGCACCCGTGACTCCGACCACCGCGCACCGCGGTCGTCGCCCACGTCCGCCCCTTCCCGCTCCGGCCCCGCGGCGCACCCCGGCACCGGGTTCGAGGCCCCGGGCAGGTCCGGCGGGACGGCGACGGAGCCGCTGCGCCCCGCGCGGGCCGGTGCGACTGACCGGCGCGTCCAGCGCATCCTGGAGCGCGCCCGCACCCACCTGGGCATGGACCTGGCCTGGACCTCCCACTTCGACGTCGACCCCACGCGCAGCGACCGGGACGTGCCGGACGCGCAGGTGCTGGACGTCGTCGACGGCGACGCCGAGGCCATGGGCGTGCACCCCGGTGCGCGGTTGGAGCGGTCCGGCTCCTTCTGCGTGCGGGTCCTCGCCGGTGGGCTGCCGGCCACCGTCACCGACGCCCGCCGCCATCCCGTCACCCGCGACCTGCCGGTCACGGCCGACCTGGGGATCGGTTCCTACGTCGGCGCCCCCGTGCGTGACCGCGACGGCCGCGTGGTCGGCATGGTGTGCTGCCTCAGCCGCAGCGCCAACCCCGCGCTGGACGACACCGCCGGCACCTTCCTGGCCTTCGTCGCCGACCTCGTCAGCGACGTCCACGCCGACGCCGACACCGACAGCGCGCCCGGGGAGCTGAGCGCGGACCCCGTCGAGCCGGAGCAGGAGCGACTGGTGCAGCAGGTGCGGGCCCTGCTCGAGCAGCGATCGGTGCGCATGGTCTTCCAGCCGGTGTGGCGTCTGCCCGACCCGCCGACCGCGGCCGGCACCGGCCACGACGTCGACGCTCACCGCGCCGACCCCTCTCCGGCCACCCCCGGCGGCCGGCTGCAGGCGGTGGCGTACGAGGCGCTGGCCCGCTTCCCCGACACCGTCTTCACCCGACCCGACGTCGCCTTCGCGGCCGCCGCCCGGGTGGGTCTGGGCGTCGAGCTGGAACGGCTGGCCGCGCACACCGCGCTGCAGCAGCTGGACCGCCTCGAGATCGGGACCTTGATGTGCGTGAACCTGTCCGCCGAGGCCATCGTCGACGAGCCCACCCAGGACGTCCTCCTGCGCGCCTGCGCCCGCGCGCGGCAGACCGGGCGCATGGTCGGGGTCGAGGTGACCGAGCACACGCGGGTCGGCGACTACCCCGCCCTGGCCGCGGCGACGCAACGGCTGAAGGCGGCCGGAGCGCTGATCGTCGTCGACGACGCCGGCGCCGGCTTCGCCAGCTTCAACCACATCCTGCAGCTGCGACCCGACGTCATCAAGATCGACATCAGCCTCATCCGCGACATCGACGCCGACCCCGTGAAGAAGGCCCTGACCCGCGCCCTGGTCACCTTCGCCCAGGAGAGCGGCGCCTACCTGGTCGCCGAAGGGGTCGAACGGGCCGAGGAGGCCGCCGCGGTGCACGAACTGGGTGTGCGGCTCGTGCAGGGTTACCTGTACGGCCGCCCGGCCCCCCTGGACGCGCGCACCACGTCCACCACCACCACCGTGTCCTCGCCCACGGCTGCGTCCCAGCCCCCGTCCGGGACGGTCCACGACCCCACCGGCGTCTAGCGTCCTCCTCCAGGGCCCGGACGCCGCGGTGGTCGCTGCGCTGAGCAGGTCGGGGTGGGGTGCAGGTGGAACCGGGGTGCCCGCCCGGCCGCGTCTCGACGATCGGGGGCTCAGCCGAGACGGCGCAGCAGGTCGGGCAGGACGTCCTGCAGGGGGGCGTCGAGGCGGACGGTCGCCTTCGCGTCACCCCGGGTCGGACCGGCGGTGACGATCGCCACGGGCCGGGCGTGCTTGGCCGCGTGCAGCACGAACCGGTAGCCCGACATGACGGCCAGCGAGGACCCGAGCACCAGCAGGGAACGGGACCCGTCGAGCAGTTCGAAGCACCGCGCGACGCGGTCCTTCGGCACCGTCTCACCGAAGAACACGACGTCGGCCTTGAGCGCGTCCTGCCCGCACCGCCGGCACGGGACGGTGGTGAACCCCTCGAGCTGGGCGTCGGTGAGGTCGGCGTCCCCGTCGGGGTTCAGCGCCCGGAACTCCTGGACGCGGCCGGTGAACCCCGGGTTCGCGGCCGTGAGCCGTTCGGCGAGTTCGGCGCGGTCGGTGGACTCCCCGCACCGCAGGCAGACGACGCGGTCGAGGTTCCCGTGCAGTTCGACGACCTCCCGCGTGCCCGCGGCGAGGTCGAGCCCGTCGACGTTCTGCGTGATGACGCCCGTCAGCAACCCCGCACGTTCCAGGGCGGCGACGGCCCGGTGGGCGTCGTTCGGCTGCGCCCTGCGGAAGTGCTCCCACCCGACGTGGCTGCGCCCCCAGTACCGTCGCCGGTTCTCCGCCGACCCCGTGAACTCGCGGTAGGTCATGGGTGTGTGCCGCTGCAGGGACCCGTTCGGCCCGCGGTAGTCGGGGATCCCGGAGCCGGTCGACATCCCGGCGCCCTCGAGCACGCAGACCCCACCCGCGCCGACCAGACCGGCGAGTTCCTCGATCACGTCCCCATGCTGCCCGCCGGCGTCCGGCTCCGCAGACCCAGGGTCGCCAGGACGGCCGCGAGCGCGGCGAGCCCGGTGACGACCCCCACCACGACGACCCAGCCACCGCCGGCGAAGGCGAAGCCCGCGAGCCAGCCGACGAGGCTGGACCCGGCGTAGTAGGCGAACGTGTAGAGCGCCGAGGCCTGCGCCCGCACCCCCGGCTGAGCCCGCGCCCCGACCCAGCCGCTGGCGACGGCGTGCGCGGCGAAGAACCCCGCCGTCAGCAGCACCAGCCCGGCGACGACCACCACGACCTGCCCCGACAGCGTCAGCGCGCAACCGGCCGCGAAGACGGCGCACGCCCCCAGCAGGACCCGCAACCGGCCGTGGGCGGTGAGGCGCCCGGCGACCGAGGAACTCAGCGTGCCGGCGAGGTAGACGACGAACAGCAACCCGACCACGGTCTGGGACAGCGAGAACGGGGCCTGCAGGAGTCGGAACCCGAGGTAGTTGTAGACCGTGACGAAACCACCCATGAGCAGCAGCGCCTGCGCGTAGAGGACGAGGAGGGCGGGGTCGGACAGCGCGCGCCGCAACCGTTCCCGCAGCGGCGGGCCGCCGGCGCGGCGGTGCCGGACGAAACCCCGCGAGCGGGGGACCAGGACGCAGAACACGGCCGTCGCGGCGATCCCGACGAGGGCGACGGCCGCGACCCCCCACCGCCAGCCGAACAGGTCGGCGACCCCGGAGGACACGATGCGGCCGGTGAGCCCACCGACGGAGTTCCCCGAGACGTAGGCGCCGGCGGCGAGCGCGACCTCGCGCGCGTGCACCTCCTCGGCGAGGTGGGCCATCGCCACGGCGGGCAACCCCCCGAGCGCCGCGCCCTGCAGGGCGCGCAGGACCAGCAGCGGCCCCAGCGAGGGGGCCAGCGGGACGGCGAGGCCCAGCAGGCTGGCCACCACCACGGAGACGACCATCGCCGGGACGCGGCCGAGCCGGTCGGCCAGGGCGCTCCAGCCGACGACGGACACCGCGAGCGCCCCGGTCGCGACGGACACCCCGAGCGCGGCCTGCGAGGCCCGCAGGTGCAGGCCGGTCGCGAGCGCGGGCAGCACGGACTGCACCGAGTACAGCTGGGCGAAGGTGGCGACGCCCGCGGCGAAGAGGGCGACGACGAGGCGCCGGTAGCCGGGGGTGCCGCGCTCGTGCCCCAGCCAGGGCGGGGTGCCGGTGCGGGCGTCGAGGGTCACCCGTCGACGGTAGGAACGGGTGAGTCATGCGTCCAATGCCCCGACCGGGCCGGAATCATGCGTCTGGCGTGGTGCACACTGCGGGAGTGGACGAGGCGGAGGCGCTGGCGGGGCCGTGGCGGGTGCTCGCGACGGTCGGCGAGACCCGGCACGTGACCCGGGCGGCGGAGGCGCTGGACCTGCAGCAGCCGACGGTGAGCCGGGCGCTGGCCCGGGTGCAGCGGGCCGTGGGGGTGCCGCTCGTCGTGCCCGAGGGGCGGGGTGTCCGGCTGACGGCCGCGGGCCGGGCGCTCGCCGACGTCGCCGCGCGGGCCGTGGCCGACCTGGACCGCGGGGTGCGGACCGTGCGCGACGACGACGCCGTCGACACGGGCCGCGTGGCGCTGGGGTTCCTCCACACGCTCGGGGCCGCGGCCGTCCCCGGGCTCGTGCGCGCGTTCCGGCAGGAGCACCCCGGGGTCCGCTTCCAGCTCCACCAGGGGGCGGCGGGGGCCGTGCTGGACCAGCTCACCGCCGGCGAGGTGGACCTCGTCCTCACCTCCCCCGTCCCCGACCGCCCCGGCCTGCGGACCGACCCGCTCGTCGAGCAGCAGCTCGTCGTGGGGTTCCCCGCCGAGCACCCGATGGCCGTGGAGGGTCCCGTCGCGCTGTCGGCCGTCGCCGACGAGGAGTTCGTGCTGTTCGAGCCGGGCTACGGGCTGCGCGAGGCCGCCGAGGTGCTGTTCGCCCAGCACGGCGTCGTGCCCCGCGTCGCGTTCGAGGGCCAGGACAGCCACACGCTGCGGGGCCTCGTGGCGGCCGGTCTGGGCGTGGCCGTCCTGCCGGCCGCGCAGCGCGGCACGTCGGAGGCGTTCGCCGGGGTCGTGGAACGGCCGCTCACCGGGCCGGGGTCCAGGCGCGTCCTGGGGCTGGTCCGGCGCGACGGGGAGCTGCCCCGGGTGGCGGCCGCGTTCCGCGAGGTGGTGCTGGCGCGCCGGGACCTGCTGCTGCCCTGAGACCGGCGGGACGTGCGGACGCCGCCGGGCCGGACGAAGCTTCCCCACGACGTCCCGCCCGGCGGCGCACCCCCAGTGTGGCGGACGTCCGGGCCCGAGCGCGAGTGGTCGGACGGCGCCGGGCCGGACCCGGCCCGGGGGTCACCGGCGGGAGCCTCCCCGCCGGGCCCGGCGCGCCCGCGCCCTGATGGCGGTGATGACCTCGGTCTTGGCCTCGGCGCAGTCGTTCGTGTCGTCCCACGTCCTCGCCACCAGCTCGCGCTCGGTCGCCTCGTGGAGCTCGCGGTCGGCGGCGTCGACGCGCAGGCGGTCGCGCAGCAGCAGGTGGTCCTCGACGGCCCGGTCACCGCGGCCGTGGACGTGCACGTGGACATGCACGTGGACGTCGCGCCCGGGTGTGCGGACGAGCCGGTGCCCCGGTTCCCGCACGCGCAGCACGTACCCGGCGGCCAGCAGCGGGTCGAGGTGGTCCTCCTCGACGGTGATGTCCTCCACGACCACGACCACGACCACGTCGACGACGGGTTTCGCGGCCAGGCCGGGCACCGACGTCGAGCCGATGTGCTCCACCTGCCCGGCCAGGGCGGTCAGGATGCGCGCGGGTCGAGCGGCTCAGCGGCCCCCGGACACGTCCAGCGTCGTGCCCGTGACGTAGGAGGCGGCGTCCGACAGCAACCACACCACGGCCTCGGCCACCTCGTCGGCCTCCCCGCCCCGCCCCAGCGGCACCGTCCCCCGCAGCCGTTCCACGCGGCCGGGTTCCCCCGAGGCGGCGTGGATGTCGGTGCGGATGAGTCCCGGCCGGACGCCGACGACGCGGATCCCGTCGGCGGCGACCTCGTGCGCGAGACCGACCGTGAGGGTGTCGACGGCGGCCTTGGAGGCGGCGTAGTCGACGTACTCCCCCGGGCTGCCGAGGACGGCGGCCCGGCTGGAGACGTTGACGATCGTCCCGCCGCCGGCGGCCGTCAGGTGCTTCACGGCCTCGCGCGCGCACAGGAACGCCCCGACGACGTTGACGTCGAGGAGCCGCCGGATCCGGTCGGCGTCCAGGTCGACGACCTTCGACCGCGGCGCGGTGATGCCGGCGTTGTTGACCAGACCCGTCACGGGGCCGAGCTCGCGGGCGGCCTGGAACAGGCGCGTGACGTCGGACTCGACCGACACGTCGGCCCGCACGGCGATGGAGGGCGTCCCGAGGTCGGCCGCGGTCGCGGCCACCTCGTCCGCGGCCTCCCGGTGGGTGGCGTAGCCGAAGCAGGTCCGCACCCCGCGCGCGGCGAGCGCCAGGACCACCGCCGCCCCGATCCCGCGGCTGCCACCGGTCACGACGACGGTTCCTCGCACCGACGCACCGTAGCGAAACGTCAGTCGACGAAGACCTCCGCGGTCCACAGGTGCAGCAGGGCGTGGCCGCGCCAGGGCCGCCACGCCTCGGCGCGCGCCGTCGCCTCCCGCGCCGTGATCCCGCCCAGCGCGCGGCGCAGCACGAGGTCGGAGGGCAGGAAGGCGTCGGAGTCACCCAGGACGCGCAGGGCCACGTAGTCCGCGGTCCACGGCCCGATGCCCGGCAGCGCGAGGAGCTCGGCGCGCGCCGCGGCGGGGTCGGTGGTGGCCGCGGCGTCCAGGTCGAGGCCGTCGGCGAGCGTCTGGGCGAGGACGTGCAGCGTCCTGGCCCGCGCCCCCGTCACCCCCGTGACGGCGCGGATCGCGTCCGGGCCCGCACCGGCGAGGGCGTCGGGGGTGGGGAACGCGGTCAGGGAGGCGACGGGGGTGCCGTACGCGGCGACGAGGCGGCCGGCGAACGTGCGCGCCGCCGCGAGCGAGACCTGCTGACCCAGCACCGTGAGCAGCGCCGTCTCGGCCCCCGACACCGCGCGCGGGACCCGCAGCCCGGGGCGGGCCGCGACGAGCGGGGCGAGCAGCGGGTCCCCGGCCAGGTGGCGCTCGGCCTGCGCCTGGTGCCCGTCGAGGTCGAGCCAGCGGCGCACGGCGGGCGCGATCTCGTCCAGGTGCGGACCGTCGAGGAGGACGCCGTCGCAGCGTTCCCCCGTCCCGAGGTCGACGGAGGCCTCCACCGGGCCGCGGCTGGTCCAGAACACCCTGCGGTGCACGCCGCCGGAGTGCGTCTCGGCCCCGGGCAGGGCGTGCGCGAGCAGCCAGCGCCGCAACGGTTCGGCGGCCAGACCGCCGGGGACGGGCAGTTTCACAGGTGCTCCGGGTCGAAGACGGGCGGGTCGGCGGGTGCCAGGGCGGGGTCGTCGTCGCGGAACGTGCGGATCCGGCCGACGGGGGTGTGCGGACCCTCGAACCGTACGGTGACCCGTCCCGCGCCCGACCCCTGCACCCAACCGGCCCCGAACTCGGCGTGCTCGACGTCCTGGCCCGGGCGCCAGCCCGGCGCCGCGGGCGGGCCGTAGGGCTGCGGGGACTCCAGGGGTTCCTCCTCGGCGGTGCCCGTCTCCTCGTCCTGCACGGGGTCGGGTTCCAGCTCGGCGAGCAGGTCGATCTGGCTGAACTCGCTCAACCCCGACACCCCGACCCCCAGCAACCGGACCCCGTCGGCGACGTCGACACCGGCGAGCAGTTCACCGGCGTTGTGCGCGATCTCCCGCGCCGAGCTCGTCGCGTGCGCCAGCGTGCGCGAGCGGTTCAACGTCGAGAAGTCGTAGCGCCGCACCTTGACCGTCACCGTGCGCCCCGACAACCCCGCCTTCGCCAGCCGCGCCGCCACCCGGTCCGCCATGCGCCGCAACCGCTCCGCGAGGTCGCGGCGGTCGGTGAGGTCGACGGCGAACGTCTCCTCGGCCGACACGGACTTCGCCTCGCGCTCGGCCACGACCGGCCGGGGGTCGACGCCGCGGGCGAAGGCGAGCAGGGCGGTGCCGTGCGCCTTGCCGAGCATCCGCACCAGTTCGGCCTCGTCGGCCGCCGCGAGCGCCCCGATGGTCTTCAGCCCCGCCCGGACGAGCCGGTCGCCCGTGACCGCGCCGACCCCGGGGATGGTGCGGACGCTCATCGGGGACAGCAGCGCCTCCTGCTCGGCCGGGGGCACGACGACGAGGGCGTCGGGTTTGCGCAGGTCCGAGGCGATCTTCGCGACCAGCTTGCTCGCCCCCACCCCCACCGACACCGTCAGCCCCGTCCGCGCGCGCACGGCCGCCCGGAAGTCGGTGGCGACGGCGGTCGCGGCCGCGACGTCGAGACCGGGGTGGACGGCCGCGAGGTCGACGAACGCCTCGTCCAGCGACAGCGGCTCCACCAGCGGGGACAACTCGTGGGCGAGGTCCATGACGTGGCGGGAGACCTCCCGGTAGGCGTCGAACCGGCCCGCGAGGTAGGCCGCGTTGGGGCACAGGCGGCGGGCGCGGGCCGTCGGCATGGCCGACCCGATGCCGAACACCCGCGCCTCGTAGCTCGCGGTGGACACCACGCCGCGGCCACCGGTCCCGCCCACGACGACGGGTTTGCCGCGCAGCGAGGGCTTGTCCCGCTGCTCCACCGCCGCGAAGAACGCGTCGAGGTCGAGGTGCATGACTCCGGGCACGGACGGGTCCGTCACGACCGGCACCGAGTCACGGTTACGCTCCCCCGGTGCTGGACCTGTCGACGACCGACCTGATCCCCCTGTACCTGGCGGCCCTCGTCATCGGGTTCTCCAAGACCTCCATCGGCGGGGCGGGCACGATCGCCGTCGCGGTGTTCGCCGCGGTGCTGCCCGCCAAGGAGTCCACGGGGATCATCCTGCCCCTGCTCATCCTCGGTGACCTCTTCGCCATCTCCATCTACCGCCGGCACGCCGACTGGGGCCTGCTGGTGCGGCTCTTCCCGTACGTGGCGGTCGGGGTCGTGGCCGGGGCGGGTTTCGTCGGTCTCGTCGACGACACGGTCATGCGCCGCTCCATCGGCGCGCTGCTCGTCCTGCTGGTGGCGATCCACGTCTGGCGGCAGCGGAAGTTGCGTCAGAACACCGACGTCGTGCCGATGTCGGCGACCAGGCGCCGCTGGGCCTCCATCGGTCTCGGTTTCCTCGCCGGGTTCACGACGATGGTCGCCAACGCCGGCGGGGCCCCGATGTCCATCTACCTGTTCACCATGGGGCTGGGCGTCATGTCGTTCCTCGGCACGGGCGCCTGGTTCTTCTTCATCGTCAACTGCTTCAAGGTGCCGTTCAGCGTCGGCCTCGGCCTCATCAGCGTCGACTCGCTGTGGCTGGACCTGCGGCTGGCGCCGGCCGTCGTCGCGGGGGCGCTCATCGGGTGGTGGGTCGCGAAGCGGATGGACATCAGGACGTTCGAGAAGTGGGTGCTCGGGTTGTCCGTCGTCTCGGGGTTGAACCTGCTGCGCTGACCGGCCGGCGTCCGGCAGGCTGGGCCGGTGTTCCGGATCCGGCGCCAGGACGTGGGGACCTGGCGACTCGTCGCCCAGCGGGTCGTCACCCCGTCCGAGGACGCCGCGGCGGCCGTGGCGCACCTCGGGGCCGTGCAGGCCCAGGACCTGCGGGCCGCGGCGACGGCCGTGGCGCTGCGGACGGCCACCCCGACCGGCACCGGCACACCGACCGGCCTGGCCGCCGCCCTGGACGCCGGGACGGTGGTCAGGTCCTGGCCGATGCGCGGCACCCTGCACCTGCTGCGGGCGGTCGACCTGCCCTGGGTGCTGGCCCTGTGCGGCCCCCGCACGATCGCGGCCACCCGCCGACGGCGCGAGCAGCTGTCCATCTCCGACGCCGACCTCGCCGTGGCCCGCGAGACCGTCCTCGCGCACTGCCCGCCGGGGGGAACGACCCGGGCGGCGGTGCTCGCCGCGCTCGAGGCGGTGGGGCAGGCCACGGGCGGCGGGCGCGGCTACCACCTGCTGCACCACCTCGCGCTCACGGGCGACGTGTGCCTGGGCCCCCTCGCCGGGCGGGAACAGCTGTTCGTCCCCTCGGCCTCGTGGGTCCAGGCGGCGCAGGCTCCACCGGATCCGCTCGCGGAGTGGACGCGCCGCTACCTGCGCGGGCACGGCCCGGCGACGCCCGCCGACGCCGCGTTCTGGACCGGTCTGCCCCTGGGCACCGCGCGGCGCGGGTTCGAGGCCGTCCGCGCCGAGTTCGACGCCGTCCAGGTCGAGGGGTTCGACGGCGCGGAACACCTCGTCGACCCCGCGCTGCCCGACCTCGTCGCGAACCACCGCACCGCCGCCCGGCGGGTGCACCTGCTCCCGGGTTTCGACGAGTTCCTGCTGGGCTACGCCGACCGGTCCGCCGTCCTGGACCCCGAGTTCGCCGGCCGCCTCACCCCCGGTGGGAACGGGGTCTTCCGCGGCACGGTCGTCGCGGGTGGCCGGGTCGTGGGCGCGTGGACCCGCGCCGGGGACCACCCGGCCGTCGAGGAGTTCGTGGAGTTCTCCGCGGCCCGCCGCGCGGCCCTGGGACGGCGCGCGCGGACGTTGCCGTCGGGGTGGCTGGGCGGACACGACCGACCCGCGCGCACGGAACGGTCCTGAGCGGACCTCAGAGCCACTTCTCGGCGAGGTGGTCGGCCCGGATGTGCCGGATGGTGCCGGAACGGGCCCGCAGCGCGATGGACTCGGTGCGGATGACCGGCCCCAGCCGCCGCACGCCGCCGACGAGGTTCCCGTCCGTCACCCCGGTCGCGACGAAGAACGTGTTGTCACCCCTGACGAGTTCGTCAGCGGTGTAGACGTGGTCGAACTTCAGCCCCGCGTCGAGGCCGTGCTGGCGCTCGTCGTCGGTCTTGGGGGCGAGCCGGGCCTGGATGAGACCCCCGAGCGCCTTGATCGCGCACGCCGTCGCGACGCCCTCGGGGCTGCCGCCGACGCCGACGCACATGTCGAGCCGGCCCTCGTAGGACGCGGCGTCGATGCCGCCGGCGACGTCGCCGTCCAGCAGGAGGCGGGTCCCGGCCCCGGCCGCGCGGATGTCGGCGATGAGCTGCTCGTGGCGGGGACGGTCCAGGACGCCGACGGAGATCTCCGAGACGTCCTTGCCCTTGGCCCGCGCCAGCGCGCGCACGTTCTCCCCGACCGGCTGGCGCAGGTCGACGACCCCGTGCCCCTCGGGGCCGGTGACGATCTTCTCCATGTAGAAGACCGAGTGGGCGTCGAGCATCGCCCCCCGGTCGGCGGCCGCGATCATGGAGATCGCGTTGCGGCGGCCCAGCGCGGTCAGGGAGGTCCCGTCGATGGGGTCGACGGCGATGTCGCAGGCCGGGCCGTTCCCCGTGCCGACCTCCTCGCCGTTGAACAGCATGGGCGCCTCGTCCTTCTCGCCCTCGCCGATGACGACGACACCGGCGAAGTCGACGGTGCCGAGGAACTCGCGCATCGCGTCGACGGCGGCCCCGTCCGCACCGTTCTTGTCGCCGCGGCCGATGTACGGGGTGGCGCGGATCGCCGCCGCCTCCGTCGCCCGGACGAGTTCGAGGGCCAGGTTCCGGTCGGGCGTGGTCGGCAAGCTGCTCATGGCAGCCATCATGCCCGTCCCGTCCCCCGGCGCCCGCCCGGATCAGAGGCGGAAGCCCGCCACCAGTTCCTCCAGCCGGTGCGCCGCGCGGGAGACCTCCTCAGCCGTGGCCGCGGTCACCGACGCGCTCTCGGTCGTCTGACCCGCCGCCTGCGCGATACCGGTGATGCTCGCCGCGATCTCCTGCGACCCGCCCGAGACCTCCGTCACGTTGCGCACCATCTCACTCGTCGTCGCCGACTGCTCCTCCACCGCCGCCGCGATCGTGGCCTGCAACCCGTCGATCTGCCCGATCACCTCCGCGATCTGCCCGATCACCCCCGTCGCAGCCCCCGCATCGGCCTGCGTGGCGTTCACCCTCGCCACGATCTCCTCCGTCGCCCGCGCCGTCTGCTGCGCCAGCTCCTTCACCTCACCGGCCACCACCGCGAACCCCTTGCCCGCATCCCCGGCCCGCGCCGCCTCGATCGTGGCGTTCAACGCCAGCAGGTTCGTCTGCTCCGCGATCGAGGTGATCAGCTTGACCACCTCACCGATCTCCCGGCTCGAAGCCCCCAACCGGGAGATGGTCGCCTCGGCGTCGGCCGCCGCGGCCACCGCCGTGGCCGCCGTCTGCGAGGCCGCCGCGGTCGAGGACGCGATCTCCCGGATCGCCGAGGTCATCTCCTCCCCGGCCGCCGCGACGGTCCCGATGTTTGCGCTGATCTCCCCGGTCGCGGCCGAGACCACCTGCGACTGCGAGGCGGACTGCGCCGCACCGGCGGACAACTGCGAGGCGACCCCCGTGAGCCGCTGGGAGGAGGAGGTGAGCGCACCCGCGGTGGACGTGACGTCGCGCAGCAACGTCGTCAGGGTGTCCATCGAGTCGTTCGTGGCCGCCGCCAGGCGCCCGACCTCGTCGCGACCCGGGTTCGGGACGCGGCGGTCCAGCCTGCCCTGCGCGAGCCCCTCGACGACGCGCAGCGTCTGGGCCAGCGGACGCGAGATCGACCGGGCGGTGGACAGCGAGAGCGCCACGGCCAGCGCCACGGCCGACGCCGCGACGACGAGGAGCGCGACGAGGTCGCGCCGGTGGTCGGCGCCGCCGCGGGCGGCGATCTCGGCGGCGGAGGCGGACTCCGCGCTCGTCAGGTCCTCGAGCGCGGCCTTGACCTGCTGGGCGGCCGGCGCGATCTCCTGCGCAGCGAGAGCGGTCGCGGCCTCCGGGCCGGAGGAGGTGCCGACCGTGATGAACTCCTGCACCGCAGCGCGGTACGTCGTCAGCGCGGCCGTGTAGGCGGACTGCTGGTCGGCGGTGGCCGCGGGCCCCGCGGCCCGGTAGTCGGCCCACGTCTGGTCCAGCGCGGCCTCGTCGTCCGAGAGGGTCGACAACGCGGCCCCGATGTCGGCCCCGGGCAGCGAGGCGCGCAGGAGGTCCTCGCGGACGGTGCCGAACGAGGTCTCGAGGTGACCGGCCGCGGCGACGGAGGCGACGCCGGAGGTGGAGAGGTGCTCGAGGTTGTCCTGCGCGGCCCGCAGCCGCAGCACCGCGAAACCGGTGATCACCACCAGCAGCAGCACCACGACGCCGAAACCGGCGACGAGCTTCGTGGACACGCGCAGATCGCGCAGACGAACCGACACGGACTACCTCGACCTCCTTGATCGCCTCGACGCCCGAGGACCCGTCGTTTTATCGACGCAACAGTCAGGGTCCTGAGCGTTCCGGCGGTCCGGTGACGAGCGCCGCGGCCCCGGGCACCCCGCCCCGGTGCCGACCCCCACCGCTCCCGCCGTGGGCGCGGTGGGTGCCCGGGCGTGCGGGCGGTGACGCTGTGGTCGCGGCGGGTGCCGCCCCCGGGAGGCGCCGGTGAGGTGGTGCTGCGGCACCTCCTGACCCGACCGGTCAGCCCGCCGAGGGCACCGCCGCTCCGGCCCCCGCCCCCGGCTCCGCGCACACGCGGTCGCGCCCCTCGTGCTTGGCCCGGTAGAGCAACCGGTCGGTGCGGGCGTACAGCTCGTCGACGACGTCCCCGGCCGTGCCGTCCGGGAACCGCACCGCCGCCCCGGCGCTGACGGTGACCGGGGGCACCCCGACGTCGGCGGCCACGGCGGCGCGCAACCGTTCGGCCAGCGCCGCCACCTCCTCGATCCCGCCGGCGGGGGCCAGGACGAAGAACTCCTCCCCACCGATGCGGCAGACCAGGTCACCGGGGCGGACGGTCGCGGCCAGCACCGCCGCGACCCGGACGAGGACGTCGTCCCCGGCGCCGTGCCCGAAGGCGTCGTTGACGCGCTTGAAGTGGTCGATGTCGAGCAGCACCGCACCCACGGGGCGGTCCTCGACCCCGGACAGCTCGCAGCGCAACCCCCGGCGGTTCAGCAGACCCGTCAACGGGTCGCGCGCCGCGTTCAGGTCGGCCCGGTCCCGGGCGGCCACCGCGCGGGTCACCGCGGCGTCGAGCCGGGCCCGCAGCACCGCCAGCCCGGCGACCGTGAGGACGAGGACCACCTCGACCCCGATCACGCGCACCGCCCGCACCAGCGGCTCACCGGGCAGGACCGCCACCAGCACTCCCGCGACGACCGCGGTGAGGGCCAGGTGCAGGACCGTCGACCGCTTCCCGCAGAACATCGCGACGTAGAGGGGACCGACGACGAGGCCCGAGACGGTGGCCTGCCGGAACACCGGGTCGGCGACGCACAGCGCCAGCACGGCGAGGAGAGCCGTCGCCCACACCGACCACCACCCCTGCGGACGCCCGGTCCGGCGGTGCCGCACGACCGCGAGCAGCGCCACCGGCGGCGCCGCGAACCCCGCCGCGAGGACACCGGGCGCGGTGCCGGGACGCAGGACGTCCGGCACCAGCAGCACCACCACCAGCGCGAGCAGGAGCAGGGCCGGGGCGCACAGCACGATGAAGACCTGGCTGGCGCGCAGCGCCGACCCCGTCTCGTCTCCCCCCACGCTCTGGTCCTCGGCAGCCGCGGTCCGGCGCTGCACCGCCGGTGACCCGGTCGGCCCAACACCGGCCACCGGTGCCCGGCACGCGCGGGCAGCACCGCCGGGACCGGCGGCCAGCGGGATCGACGACGGTCAGCAGCCGCACCGGTGCGACCCCGGGCGAGGAGACGATGAGGCCGGGCACGGCGGGACCCGGGCGGACACCGCGGCCGTCCTCGCGCCGGCGTGCGTCGTCGCCGCGCAGTCCGTGCAGGCGCCGGCCGGCGTGGACCGCCCGATCCGGGTGGTGAACCGCGTACCCGAGCGACGAGCCCCGCTCCACCGGGACCTACCCGCGGGAGGACCGGGAACGCCGACGCCCGCCGGCGCGTCGAAGCGCGGGTCACCAGCGAGGCCGGACCCCGTGGTGGTGGTGGTGGTGGAGGAGCGTGACGCGATGGTTCGACCCCTGGCCGCCGCCGGTGCCCTGGTGTGCGTCTCCCTGCTGACGGCCTGCTCCGGTTCCTCGGCCTCGGCGAGGCTGCACGGGCCCCTCCTGGTCTCGGACGGGCGGTGGGACAGCGGCATGGCGGCGGCACTGGGCGGTCAGCTCGCCCGGGTCGGTCCCTGCATCGGGCTGGGCGAGTCGATGGTGGTGTGGCCCGACGGCGTCAGCTGGGACGAGGACGCGGAGTCCCTGGTGCTCCCGGACAGCACTCCGGTCGGGTTGGGCGACGACGTCTCCGGCGGCGGGGGCAGCATGACGACGTCCTCGGTCGACTCGCTCTGCGGCCCGGACGCGGCCGACGCGCTGCGCGAGTGCGGCGTCGACGTGGGCTCGGAGGTGATCGTCTTCAACGTCGGGAGCAGCGTCTCCACCGAACCGGTCTCCTGAGAAGCGCCCGCGAGCGGTGGCCCGGCGTCCCGCAGGGCGCTGGAACCGGGCTGCGCGGGCAGCCGCCGCCGGGGCAGGATCACCGTGTGCTGTCCCGCTCGGACCTGCCCGGTCGCCTCGTCCACGTCGTCGCCCCCCGACGGGTGGACGCGAGCTGGCCCGACCCCACCGACCGGGCCCGGGCGGTCGTGGCGACCCTGGACGTCCTGCGGCCGGTCACGACGAGCCTGGTCGTCGACCTGGCCGCCGACCGCTGGGTCGAGGACGACTCCTCCCTGCTGCCCGTCGACCTGCACCCCCAGCAGCGGTGGGCCGAGCACGACCTGCGCGAACTGCCCGCCCCCACCCGCACCGGCCGCTGGCCCGGCGCGGTGTGGATCGACGCCGGTGACGACGCCCTGTGGGTCACGGCCCGCACCTACGCCACCGCCAGCCTCGGCGTCCGCGTCCTGGACGCCGCCGAGAACACCCTCGCCGAGGTCGACGACGGCGGAACCGTCATCACCGCCGCCCTCACCGCGGCCGAAGCAGACCTGCTGCGCGGGCGGCGACCGGACGTCACCGTCACCCCGCTGGACGGTCTGACCCGCCGCAGGCTGCAACGGGGCCTGGACGCCGAGGACGACCGCCGGGAACGGGGCCGGCCGGGGTGGTTCGACAGCCACGTCGCCTACCTGGCGCACCGACGCCGGGACCGGGAGAACCCGTGGGAGCCCGCCCCGCCGGAACCCCACCCCGCCGACGCCTTCACCGTCGACCTGTCCGTCACGACCGAGGTGCGCCGGGGCCGCGAACCGGCGCTGGTGGTGGCCCGCTTCGGGGTCGGCGGCGACGGTCGGCCCCGGACCACCGCCCACCTGGACCGCATCCGCGCAGGGGTCTTCGCGGTCCACCTCGACGCGATCAGCGCGGGCTCGTTCCCCGACGGTGGGCACCGCGTCGCGTGCCGGGTCCTGTCCCCCTCTCGCCGCGTCACCGGGAACGCCGCCTCGCTCCTGGTCGACCGGACCGAGGGGGACCTCGTCGACCCCGGTGCGCGTCCCCCGCTGCACGACGGGTGGGGCATGTGGATGCCCTGGGACGGGTGGTCGGTCTACGTCGAACGCGCCGCGGAGGACGAGCTGACGTTCTCGGCGCCGGTCGAGTGGACCGGCACGGTACGTGCCAGGTCGGCCCCTCCCGACCCCGCACGTGCCGACGGGACCGCCACGGTGACGCTGCGGCTCTCCCGCCGGTAGAGGTCGGCCGGTGCACCGCGCACGGCGCTGACCGGCAGGTCGCCGACCTCGGAGGTGTCCTGGGCGGCGAGCAGCACCCGGGAGGGGAAGACCCCGGTGACGTCGCTGGTCGCCGGCACCACACCCCGCCCCAGGCGCTCAGCGACCGCGTCGGCCCGGTCGTCGCCGACCACGACCGGGGGCCAGGGCCCGGACGGCTCGCTGCACAGCTGCGGAGCGAGAGGGCAGACCGGCCTCGCGGACGGGCTCGTCGAGGGCGGCGACGTCGGCTGCGGAGAGGCCGGTGCTGAACTTCCCGGCCGGGTGCCACCCGGGCAGCACCCTCGACACCACCGTCACGGTCCTGCTGAACGCCTCGGTGGTCGGGCCGCAGGACCGGCGCCGCGCCAGCACGAGCACGCACCGATCACTCCTCCGTCGACGCGAGGTGCTGCGCCCGTCGCCCCCTCGAAACCCCCGCCCCCTCGCGGAACTCGTGCCCTGGCACCGTCGAGACCGGGCAGGGCGACGTCCAGGACGAGGACGTCGACGGCCCCCTCCGCGCCCGGCAGCAGGTGGGACGGTTCGGCCGCGCCGGAGCCGCGCCCCGCGCGTACGGTTTCGGGATGGAGTACCGCCACCTCGGCCGCACAGGTCTACGCGTCTCGCCGCTGTGCCTCGGAACCATGAACTTCGGCCCCCGCACCAGCGAGGCCGACAGCCGCACCGTGATGGACGCCGCCCACGAGCACGGCGTCAACTTCTTCGTCCCCCGGCGCTAGCGCGCCGGGAGGTGCCCCCAACCGCCAACGGCTACGGCAGCCACAAGGGCGAGACGGAGGAGATCGTCGGCCGCTGGTTCGCCCAGGGCGGTGGTCGCCGGGAGAAGACGGTGCTGGCGACCAAGCTCTACGGCGACATGACCGACTGGCCCAACGACGGCAAGCTGTCCGCCTACAACATCCGGCAGGCGTGCGACGCGTCGCTGCGACGCCTGCAGACCGACCACATCGACCTCTACCAGATGCACCACGTCGACCGGGCCACGCCGTGGGAGGAGATCTGGGAGGGCATGTCCGTCCTGCGCCAGCAGGGCAAGATCCTCTACGCGGGGTCCTCGAACTTCGCCGGCTGGCACCTCGCCGCCGCCCAGGCCAGCGCCGCCGAACGCGGCGTCGTCGGGCTCGTCAGCGAGCAGTCGCTCTACAACCTCCTGTCCCGCTGGGTGGAGCTGGAGGTCCTGCCGGCGGCCGAGCACCTCGGCCTCGGCGTCATCCCGTGGTCCCCGCTCGCCGGCGGGCTGCTCGGCGGGGTCCTGGCCAAGCAGGCCAGCGGGGACGAGGGTCGCGGCACGTCGAACACCGACGGCCTCGCGGCGAACCGCGCGGCCATCGAGGCGTACGAGGAGTTCTGCCGGGAACTGGGTGCTGACCCCGCGGACGTCGGCATCGCGTGGCTGCTGACCCGCCCGGCGGTGACCGCCCCGATCATCGGGCCGCGCACCGTGCAGCAGCTGACGGGCTCGCTGCGGGCCCTGGAGCTGGAGCTGGACCAGGCCGCGCTCGACCGCCTCGACGAGCTCTTCCCGGCCCCGTTCCCGAACGGCAGCAAGCCCGCCCCGGAGGCCTACGCCTGGTGATCCCGCCCCCCGGGCTCGGGAACCCACAGCGACCTGGGACGTTCCACCGACTGTTGGCAGGTCACCTGCGAGCGCGTCGTCGTGACGGCTCGGCCGCAGGTGACGACGCGGTCTCCAGCAGCGGGGAGTCGGATGATGGACGGCACGAGCGCCGAGGAGGCGCTGGCACTGGCCCGTGAGCTGCTCGCGGACGTGGACCACCGGTGGGAACACGCGGCCACGGCCGCCCGCACCGCGGCCGAGGTCGCCCGCACCGTGCCCGAGCAGGACCGGGACCTGCTCGTGGCGGCGGTGACCCTGCACGACGTCGGCTACGCACCGGGCGTGCAGCGGACCGGCTTCCACCCCCTCGACGGGGCCGACCACCTCAAGGGTCTGGGCTGGCCGCTGCGCCTCGTGGGTCTCGTCGCCCACCACAGCGGTGCGCGGTTCCTCGCCCGCGCCCGGGGCCTGGAGGACCTGCTCGACGTCTACCCCGACGAGGGCGGCCCGGTCGCCGACGCGGTGCTGTACTGCGACATGACGACGACCCCCGGCGGTGTGCGGGTCCCGTTCGCCGACCGGCTGCGCGACCTGCATGCCCGCCACCGCGACGACGCGGACGCCGAACGGCGCGCGCGGGCCGAGCGCGAGCCGTTCCTGCGCGCCGCGGTGGCGCGGGTGCAGGCCCGGCTCGGCCCGGTCCGCTGACCGGGACCGCTCAGACGGTCGCGCCCTCGAACGCCTCCGCGGTCAACTGCACCGACCGCAGCCGGGCCGGCGTGGACAGCGCCTGGTGGGCGACGATGAGCTCGTCCGCACCGGCCTCGCGGGCGAAGTCCTGCAGGTAGGTGCGGACCTCCGACGGGGTGCCGACCGCGGAGTAGTGCTGCATCTGCTGCACGTGCTGGCCCGCGGCGGTCTCCATGAGGACGTCGACCTCGGCCTCGGTGAACGTGCGTCCACGACCGAACAGCGAGGTCGCGAACCGCCGCTGCACCTGCCCGAAGGCCTCCCGCGCCTGCGCCGTCGTGTCGGCCGCGACGACGTTCACCCCCGCGATGACGTGGGGTTCGGCGAGCTGGTCCGAGGGCTGGAACTCGTTGCGGTAGGAGACGACCGCAGCGCGCAGCTGCTGCGGCGCGAAGTGCGAGGCGAACGCGTACGGCAGGCCGAAGCGGGCGGCCAGGTGCGCGCCGAACGTCGAGGAGCCCAGCACGTACAGGGGGACGCCGGACCCCCCACCGGGCGTGGCCTGGACCCCCGGGACCCGGGAGCGGCCCGCGAGGTAGGCCTGCAGCTCCAGGACGTCCTCGGGGAACTGCGCCGACTGCGACGGGTCGCGGCGCAGCGCGTAGGTGGTGGCCTCGTCCGAACCGGGTGCACGGCCCAGCCCGAGGTCGATCCGCCCCGGGTACATCGCCTCGAGGGTGCCGAACTGCTCGGCGATGCTCAGCGGGGAGTGGTTGGGCAGCATCACGCCACCCGCGCCGAGCCGGATGGTCGACGTCTTCGACCCCACGTGGGCGATGAGGACCGCCGGCGCCGAGGAGGCGATGTGCGGCATGTTGTGGTGCTCGGCGTACCAGACGCGGCGGTAGCCGTGCTCCTCCGCGGTCTGCGCGAGCGCGACGCTCGCCGCGATGCTGTCGCCCGCCGACTGCCCCGGGGCGATGGGAGCCAGGTCGAGGACGGAGAGCGCGAGCGACATGACGGCGACCTTTCGACGGGTGGTGCTTTCCGCAGGTGCCAACCGCCGCAGCCCCCCGTCGATTCCGGACCACGGCCCACTCCCCCGCTGGCGCCCCTGCCAGACTCCGCGGGTGGACACGGACGAGGTGGTGCGCCGCCTGCGGGCGGCGGGCTGCGTCTTCGCCGAGCGCGAGGCGGAGCTCCTGCTCGCCGCCGGCGGTGACGTCGAGCCGCTGCTCACGCGCCGGGTGGCGGGCGAGCGCCTGGAGGACGTCCTGGGGTGGGCCGGGTTCCACGGCCGCCGGTACGTCGTCACGCCGGGGGTGTTCGTGCCCCGCCACCGCAGCACCGCCCTCGTCGACGCCGCGGCCGCGCACGCCCGTCCCGGGGACACCGTGCTGGACCTGTGCTGCGGCACCGGGGCCCTCGCCGGTGCGCTCACCGACCGCGTCCCCGGGCTCGTCGTCCACGCCGCCGACCTGCTGCCGGCGGCGACGGCCTGCGCCCGCGTGAACCTGCCCGGCGCCCACGTGCACACCGGCGACCTGTTCGACGCGGTGCCGGCCGGGCTGCGCTTCGACGTCGTGCTGGCCAACGTCCCGTACGTCCCGAGCACCGAGATCGCCCACCTGCCGGCGGAGATGCGCGAGCACGAGGACCGGCGGACCCTCGACGGCGGCGCGGACGGTCTCGACCTGGTGCGGCGCGTCCTGGCCGGGGCCGGGGAGCGGTTGACCGGGCGGGGGCGGTTGTTCTCCGAGCTCGACGAGGAGCAGACCGGCCCCGCCGTGGCGTGCGCGCGGCAGCACGGGCTGGTCGCGGAGGTCCTCCCCGCCCCGCCGGGGGACGGGGACGAGGAGGACGGCAGCCGCGTCGTCACTGCGCGGGTGGGGGCACCTCAGGTCGCCATGTCGACGAACCGCGAGTAGTGCCCCTGGAACGCGACGGTGATCGTGTCCGTGGGGCCGTTGCGGTGCTTGGCGACGATGAAGTCCGCCTCCCCCGCGCGCGGGGACTCCTTCTCGTACATGTCCTCGCGGTGCAGCAGGATGACCATGTCGGCGTCCTGCTCGATCGAGTTGTGGACGGCGATGCCGTTGGCGACGAAGTTGTGGCCGCCGACGACGGTGGCGTCGAAGACCTGTTCCTCACCGTCGGGCTCGATGGCGACGACCTCGTCCCACAGCACGTCGTTGACCGCCATGACGTCCAGCTCTGCGCTTTCGAGGATCTGCGCGACCCGCCCGATGCGGGCGCGTGACGGAGCGTGCTTCCACAGGGTGCTCCCGCAGAACGACGACCCCATCGCTGCCGCGAACTCGCGATGGGTCATCCCCTTCTCGGTCAGGAGTCGCCGGACGTCGTCCCACACCTGACGAGGGACGGTGTCGACGTTCGTGTTGGCCGGGACATCACGGACGATGTCGAGGAGCTGCTGCGCCGAGACACCCCGAGCCCCGTGAACTCCGACCTCCTGCAAGAAGCGCCGCTGATCGTCCACACCCGACACGTCGAGGGTGTACCCAAGACGGTAGGCCTGCTTCTTGGTCGTCTCCCGGACACGCGCGGAGATGCCGAACCGGAGCAGCAGGCGCGACACGTCATCAACGAGGCGGCGACTCGTCGAGGCGTAGTAGACGCGACCTCCCCGTCCGCCCTTGTTCACGGTCACGCTGCCGTCGGTGGCCCACAGATGACGGAGGAAGAGCGCGATCTGCCGCTTGGGGAGGTGGAACACCTCCTCGGGGACGAACTTCTCGTAGCTGCGGCGACCGAAGAGCCCGAGCTCGTCGAGCCACTCGGCTACCGGGTTCCGTCGGCCGTGCGTCAAGCGGTAGGGCGCAGGCAGTCGCAAGGAAGTGCAGCGCGCTGCGGCGTACTCGTCGCGCACGGCCGTGATGGAGAAAGCACTCGCAGCGGCGGCCGCGACAGCAGCGAGGTTGTCCTCGTCGACGCTCGCGTAGCGCAACGGCTGACGTCGGACGAACGATCCGTCTCCGATGAGGTGGGCCAGCAGGACCACGAGGTCATCCGCCCAGGCAGCCACCTTTTCCGGGCCTGGGACGTGCCGGGGCACGGCGAGCCGCTCCGCCACGGCGAGTTCCCCCAGCGGCTTCCACCCGTCGTAGGTGAGGAACGGGTGGTTCGCCGTCGCCCGCACCTCCTTGCCCGACGCCGTCCGCAGCCGGAACACGGGTTTCACACCCGTCGGGAAGACGTGGGTGAGGTGTCGTCGCACGTACCGCAGCGATTCGTCGAGCGCCCACACCGGGACGTCGCGCGCCTGGAGGGCGAACAACTCCTCCATGGTCGTCTCCGCGCCGGTGTCGGCGCGCAGGACACGGGTGTCCGCCGTCAGGCAGCCCGATTCGCGCAGGTCCGACACCATCGGCCGCTTGTCCGTGCGCTGCTCCGGACCACGGTTCAGCTGCGACAACGCGATGACGGGGACCTCGATCTCCTTGGCCAGGAGCTTCAGGGCGCGGGAGAACTCCGAGACCTCCTGCTGGCGCGACTCGACGCGCTTGCCGGACGTCATGAGCTGCAGGTAGTCGACGATGACCAGTTTCAGGTCCGCCCGCTGCTTGAGGCGCCGGCACTTCGACCGGATCTCCATGAGCGACATGTTCGGGGAGTCGTCGATGTAGAGGGGCGCCTCGTTGATGGACCCCATCGTGCGGGCGAACCGCGTCCAGTCCGCGTCGTCCATGCTCCCCTTGCGCATCTTCTGCAGCGGGACGCGGGCCTCGGCGGACAGCAGGCGCATGGCGATCTCGTTGCGCCCCATCTCCAGGGAGAAGATGACCGAGGCGAGACCGTGCTTGATCGACGCGGCGCGGGCGATGTCCAGCCCCAGCGTCGAGTTGTGGGTCGGGACCATCGACCGGCCCGCGAGGTACAAGTGGTCCGCAGCCGACACCTCCACGCAGCGGACGGGGACGGAGGCCACGGGGACGACCGCGACGACCTCGTGCCCTGCGCCCTCCACAGGTCCACCGCCCCCGGCACCGACGAGCTGCGGCACCGTGGCGGGCGCGATCCTGGCAGGGGTGCCCGCGGAGAGGTCGGCGCGGAGCTGACCCGTCGTGCGGACCACGGGACGACCATCACGGTCGAGGGGCCACTGGTGCTGCTCGTCGGCGACGATCGCGCTCCCGTCGGAGAAGTGAACCTCGTAGCAGGGGCGGTCGAACATCACCTCCGTCGCGGCCACGACCGTCGTCGGGCGTCCGTCGGCGCCGACGAGCTCGTCACCGACGGCGACCTCGCCCATCGTCGTCCAGCCCGTCGGCGTCGGCAGGGGCGTGTCGAGAGCCAGGGCCTTGCCGACCGCCGGCCGCGCCGCGATGACGATCATCTGCCCCGGGTGCAGGCCGTTGGTGAGGCCGTCGAGGTCGGCGAAGCCCGTCGGCACGCCGACCATGCCCTCCCCGCGGTGGGAGCTGGCCTCGATCTCGTCGATGGTGCCCTCGATGACGTCCCCGAGGACGGCGTAGTCCTCCTTGGTCCGCTTCTCGGTGACGGCGTACACCTCGGCCTGCGCGCTGTTGACGACGGCCTCGACGTCCATGCCGTCGGAGCCGTAGCCCATCTGCACGATGCGGGTGCCGGCCTCGACGAGGCGGCGCAGGACCGCTCGCTCGGCGACGATCCGCGCGTAGAAGGCGGCGTTGGCCGCGGTGGGGACGGTGGAGATGAGGTCGTGCAGGTAGGGCGTCCCGCCGACGCGGGTCAGCTCGCCCTTGTTCGTCAGCTCCGCCGAGACGGTGACGGGGTCGGCCGGCTCACCCCGGGAGTACAGGTCGAGGATCGCGTCGTAGATCAGCTCGTGGGCCGGGCGGTAGAAGTCCTGGCTCTTGATGACCTCGACGACGTCGGCGATGGCGTCCTTGGACAGCATCATCCCGCCGAGCACGCCCTGCTCGGCGGCGATGTCCTGCGGCGGCATCCGGTCGAACGACTCGCCCCGGGGCTCCCGCCCGCGCCCCCCGCGCCCCCCGTCGTCGGGAGGTCCGACGTCGACCGGCGGCTCGTCGTACGTGGTCACAGCAGCAGACCCTCTTCCCTCGGAGACGCCCCGCGACGATCCCTCGGCACAGGTCTAGCGGACGGCTCCGACACGTCCCCGGGCACAGTGACCGACGAGTCGTCCGCCGGTCAAATGTCCCTGTGCACAGGGCGGTGGACAGGCTGTGGACTGACTGGGGACCGTTGTGCACAGGGGGTGGACAAGGCTGGGGACAACCGGGGGACAGCGCGGTCCGACCCGTGGTCGGCCAGACCTAGGGGTCCTCTGACCTGCGACGATGTCGCCCACAGGTTGTCCACCAGCTGTGGAGACGAGAACGTTCGTCCGGACGAGGGGAAGTCGGTTCTGTTGCGGTTGGGTAACGCTGTGTCAAGAGGGCTCAAGGTGACCGACCGTGATGCCGAGATCCTCCGGTTGGCCGTCCCCGCGCTCGGCGCGCTCGTCGCCGAACCGCTGTTCCTGCTGGCCGACTCGGCGATCGTCGCCCGCCTCGGCACCCTCCCGCTGGCCGGGCTGGGCATCGCCGGGGCCGTCCTGGCGACGGCCGTCAGCGTCTTCGTCTTCCTCGCCTACGGCACGACGGCCGCCGTCGCCCGCCGCCTCGGCGCGGGCGACCTGCGCGGTGCCCTGGCCCAGGGCGTGGACGGGCTGTGGCTGGCGCTGGGGCTCGGCGTCGTCGCCGCGGTGGTGCTGCGGCTGGGCTCCGGGCCGGTCGTGGACCTGCTCGGCGTCAGCGAGCAGGCCCGGCCGTACGCCCTGACCTACCTGCACTGGAGCCTGCCCGGCCTGCCGGGGATGCTCGTCGTGCTGGCCGCCACCGGGGTGCTGCGCGGGCTGCAGGACACCCGCACGCCCCTCGTCGTCGCCTCCGCCGGCGCCGTGCTCAACGCGGGCCTGAACCTGCTGCTCGTGCACGGGGTGGGGTGGGGCATCGCGGGGTCGGCCGTCGGCACGGCGGCCACCCAGCTGCTCATGGCGCTCGCCCTGGCCCTCGTCGTCGCCCGCGGCGTCCTGCGCACCGGGGCCCGGGTCCGGCCGCACCCGGTCGGCGTCCTGCGCAACGCCCGCGACGGCGTGCCCCTCCTCGTGCGGACGGTGACCCTGCGCGTCGCGGCCCTGCTGACGACGTTCGTCGCCGCCGCCCAGGGCGACGCCGGCATCGCCGCGCACCAGGTCGCGAACACCGTGTGGACGACGACGGCGCTCGCCCTGGACGCCCTCGCCATCGCCGCGCAGGCGCTCGTCGGCCGGTCGCTGGGGGCCGGTGACGTCGACGGCGTGCGGGCCACGATCCGGCGGATGGTGCAGTGGGGGGTCGCCGTCGGCGTCGGCCTCGGGCTGCTCGTGGGGTTCACCAGCCCGCTGCTGGCCGGGTTCTTCGCCCCCGAGGGCGAGGTGCGGGACTTCCTCGTGGCGGCCCTCGTCGTCCTCGCGGTGTGCCTGCCGGCCGCCGGCTGGGTGTTCGTCCTCGACGGCGTCCTCATCGGCGCCGGCGACGGCCGCTACCTGGCCCGGGCGGGCGTCGTCACCCTCGCCTGCTACGTCCCGGCCGCGCTCGCGGTGCTGTGGCTCGCGCCGCAGGGGCGGTGGGGGCTGGTCTGGCTGTGGATCGCGTTCGCCGGGCTCTACACCCTCGCGCGCCTGGTGACGCTCGTGCGGCGCGAGCGCGGGGACGTCTGGATGGTCACCGGCGTCGGCACCCGCCCCTGACCCGGGGACCGCGGCGCCGGGGACGACGGAGGCCGGCCGCACCCGCGGGGGTGCGACCGGCCTCCGGTCGTTCAGCAGGACCGGCTCAGGCGGTGGCCTCGACGACGTCGATGGTCACCGTCGCGGAGACGTCCGCGTGCAGGCGGACGAGAGCCTTGTGCGTGCCGGTCGTCTTGATCGGCTGCGGGATCTCGACCTTGCGCTTGTCGATCGAGGGACCACCGGCGGCCGAGACCGCCTGGGCCACGTCGGCCGGGGTGATGGCGCCGAAGAGGCGACCACCCTGGCCGGCCCGGGCGGCGAAGGCCACCGTGCGGGCTTCGAGCGACTGCTTGACGGCCTTGGCGTCGTCGAGCGAGGCGATCTCGCGGGCCTTGCGGGCCTTGCGGATCGCGTCGATCTGCTTCTCCGCGCCCTTGGTCCACGGGGTGGCCAGGTTGCGCGGGAGGAGGAAGTTGCGGCCGTAGCCGTCCTTGACCTCGACGACGTCGCCGGGGGTCCCGAGGCCGGTGACCTCGTGGGTGAGGATGAGCTTCATCTCGCTACCCCTTCTCAGCGCGCGGAGCTGCTGTAGGGCAGCAGCGCCATCTCGCGAGCGTTCTTGATCGCCTTGGCGATCTGACGCTGCTCCTGGACGGACACGCCCGTCACCCGACGCGCCCGGATCTTGCCGCGGTCGGAGATGAACTTGCGCAGCAGCGCGGTGTCCTTGTAGTCGACCGCCTCGATCTTGGCGGCCTTCAACGGGTTCTGCTTCTTCTTGGGCTTGCGCACGGGCGGCTTGGCCATCGTGGTGCTCCCCTCTCGTGAGAGCCCAGGCGTCACACCTGGGATGGAATGGTGTTCAGAGCTGTCAGAAGGGCGGGTCGTCGTTCGACGCGCCACCCCAGCCACCGCCGCCGCCCTGGCTGCCGCCGGACGGGCCGGTGGCCCACGGGTCGTCCTGCTGCTGCGGGGCACCGCCGCCGGAGTTCCCACCCCAGCCGCCGCCACCGCTGTTGCCACCGCCGCCGTTGCCGCCGCCGGAGAACCCGCCGCCGCCACCGAAACCACCGCCGCCGCCGGAGCCGCCGCGGGAGGTCTTGTTGACCTTCGCGGTGGCGTAGCGGAGCGAGGGGCCGACCTCGTCGACCTGCATCTCGATGACGGTGCGCTTCTCGCCCTCCTTCGTGTCGAAGGTGCGCGACTGCAACCGGCCGGTCACCACGACCCGGGTGCCCCGCGTCAGCGACTCGGCGACGTTCTCGGCCGCCTCCCGCCAGATCGCGCAGCGCATGAACAGCGTCTCGCCGTCCTTCCACTCGTTCGACTGGCGGTCGAAGGTGCGGGGCGTGGAGGCGACCGTGAAGTTGGCCACCGCAGCGCCGGACGGGGTGAAGCGCAGCTCGGGGTCGTTGGTGAGGTTCCCGATCAGCGTGATGACGGTTTCACCCGCCATCAGGCAGCCTCGGCTCGCAGCAGCTTGGTCCGCAGAACGCTCTCGTTGAGGTTCAGCTGACGGTCGAGCTCCTGCGCGACGGCGGGCTCGGTGGTGAGCTCGACGACGGCGTAGATGCCCTCGGACTTCTTCTTGATGTCGTAGGAGAGCCGGCGGCGGCCCCAGATGTCGACCTTGCCGACCTCGCCACCACCCTGGCGAACCACGTTGAGGAAGCGGTCGAGCGAGGGACCGACGGTCCGCTCTTCCAGCTCCGCGTCGAGGATCACCATGAGCTCGTACTGACGCGCGCTCATTCCCCACCTCCTTCGGTCTCAGGCGGCCACGGTCTCTCCGTGGCAGGAGGGTCTCGGTGCGTGTCTGCCCCCGCCCGCGACCGTGGACGAGCCACGACGAGGAGGGGAACCCGACGAGTCTACCGGCCCCACGGAGTCCACCGTGCCGCCACGGCGGCCGCGCCCCGCTCCCCCGTTCACAGCCGGCGCGCGGCCGGCGCCTGTGGAGCCGCGGACGTCACGCGACGCGGACGACGAGCGCGTCGTGAGCCCGGTCGACGTCACCGCCCGCAGGGTCGTCGAGACCGCGCGTGGCGCGCACGGGGTCGTCGGCCGGGTGCCGCGCCTGCCGGACCACGCACACCACCAGCCAGGCCACCGCGGCGGCCCGGGCCAGCAGCAGCGCCGCGTACAGCTCCGGCGGCAGTGCGCGCTCGGTGTTCGTCTGGCCCGCGATGTAGAGCCAGACGGCCCCGAAGTAGGCCGCCTCGGCCGCCCACCAGAGCACGTGGTCGCGCCAGCGGGGCACCGCGAGCACGGCCAGCGGCAGCAGCCACAGCGACGCCTGCGGCGGGAAGGACGGGCCCAGGACGCAGCACCCGGCCACCAGCAGGAACGCGACCTGCGCCAGCCGCGGCCGGCGCGGCGCCCACAGGACGAACACGGCCACCAGCAGCACCCAGACCACCCAGGCCCCCAGCGTCAGGGCCACGACCGCACCCCCGGGCAGCCCCGAGGCCCCCTGCGCGCCGACGGCCTGCTGGACGAGCTGGGGCAGCAGCCACAGCGAGCCGTAGCCCGCCCGCTGGTCCAGGAACGACCGCACCGGGGCGGTCCACGCGTCCGGCGCCGTCAGCACCACCGGCAGGTTCGCGAGCAGCCACACCGCGACGGCGGTCCCCACGGTCGTCCCGGCCGCGCGGCGCCGTCCCGTGCGCACCGCCAGGAGCACCAGCGCCACGAGCAGCAGCACCGGGTAGGCGCGGGCCGCGAGGGCCAGGCCCAGCAGGACGCCGGCCGCGACCGGGCGGCGCCGCGCCCAGCAGGCCAGCCCGGCCGTCGCCAGCGCGAGCGCCGCCAGGTCGAACGAGAGCAGGGACGTCAGCACGAGCACGGGGCTCGCGGCGAGCAGCACGGCGTCCCAGCCGCGGCGGCGGCCCGCCAGCGCGTGCACGGCGACGACGACGACGAGCGCGGCGAGGAGCAGGACGAGCGCGGCGGCGTCGAAGTAGGCCCGCTGCGCCGCGGCGCTCACCTCGTGCGGGACGACGCGGGCCACGAGCCAGGACAGCGCGGCCGTCAGCGGCGGCTGGTCCAGCGTCACGCCGCGGGAGAAGGGCCCGGCCCCGGTGGCGAGCCCGGAGGACGTGTAGACGACCGGCAGGTCGGAGTAGCAGGCGTGGACGAACTGGTCGGGGCTGTCCCAGCCCCGGGCGCGGCAGTGGTGCTTGGTGACGGCTCCCAGCGCGACGGCGAGCGTGGCGAGCAGGAGCGAGACGGGCAGCGCCCGCACCCACCAGGGCCCGTCGCCGCCGAGGCGGCGGCCGGCGGGTCCGCCGAGGACCTCGCTGCCCGCGCGGGCCAGCGGGTCCACGGCGGTGGGGTGCACCTGCGGCTCCACGGCGGGAGCGGGGTCCGGCGTCTGCGGGCTCACCCCTGCAGCTTCCCCTACCGGGTGCTCGCGGCGCCGTCCGCCGTGCCCTGGGTGCCCTGCGCGCCCTGGGCGGTGGCCGCGGCGGGCGACGGGGTGGCTCCCGCGCGGGCCGTGGACTGCGCCTGCCCGCCGGCGGCGGCGTCCGCACCGGCGGTGGCCGTGGAGGTGGCCGTGGGCCGGGCCGAGGCGCCACCGGTGCCCGGCGTCGCGGCGGCTCCCCCGGACGACCCCCCCGAGGAGCGGGTCGGGCTCCCGGTGGGGCTGCCCGTCGAGGTCGCCGTCGGGGCGTCCGTCGGGTCGTCCGTGGGGTCGTCCGTCGGGCTGTCCGTCGGGGTCTGCGTGGGCGTGTCGCTCGGCGTGGGCCGCTGCGTCGAGGACGACGAGGGAGACGACGAGCTGGACGAGGAGGAGCTGGACGAACCCCGCGAGGAGCCGACGTTCGCCCGGTCCGGGAAGTCGGTCTTCGGCGTGCCGTCGAGGGCGGCGCGCATGAACGCCGTCCAGACCCGGACGGGGTAGGACCCGCCCGTGACCTCCCGGCCGCCGAGCTCGAGGGGGACGTTCTTCGTCCCGTCCGGGGTGGTCTGGAACAAGGCGACGCTGGCGGCCAGGTCGGGGGTGAACCCGGCGAACCAGGCGGCGAGGTTGTCGTTCGTCGTCCCGGTCTTGCCGGCGGCGGGCCGGTTGACCCGCTTGGCGTAGGAGCCGGTACCGGAGTTCACGACCTGCTCCATGGCGTAGGTCGCGTCGGCGGCCACGTCGCCCGGGAACGCCTGGGTCGTCGTGGGCGAGGCGGTGTAGGTCCGCGTCCCGGTGGAGTCGTCGATGCTGGCGATCGTGTGCCAGTCGGTGCGCGTGCCCTGGGCGGCGAACGTCGCGTAGGCCTGCGTGACGTCGATGGGGTGCGGGGAGGACGTCCCGAGCACGTTGGAGATGTACTGCGGTCCGGCGATGCCCGGCGTGTCCTCGGGGTAGCCCGCCGCGACCGCGACGTCGCGCGTCCTGGCGGGGGTGACCTCCTCGTTGAGCTGGCCGTAGACGGTGTTCACCGAGTGCTCGGTGGCGGTGACGAGGTCGATGCGGCCGAACTGCTCGTTGCCGTAGTTCCGGGCGGGCCAGCTGTCGATGGTCTGCGGGCTGGACCCGTTGAACGTCGTCCGCAGCGAGACGCCGTCCTCCAGCGCCGCCACGAGGGCGAACGGCTTGAACGTCGACCCCGGCTGCGCCCGGGCCCGCGTCACGTCGTTGTACTGGTTGGCCAGGTAGTCCGCCCCGCCGTACATCGCCCTGACCCCGCCGGTCGCCGGGTCGATCGCGGACAGCGCCACGTGGAAGCCCTCGGGCAGCGTCGAGGGCAGCTGGTCCTGGACGGCCTCGACGGCCGCGGCCTGCGCCTTCGCGTCGAACGTCGTGACGATCTTCAGACCGCCGGCCTCGACGTCCTCCTCGGACAGCCCGACCTTGCCCGTCAGCTCGTCCTCGACCGTCTTCAGCAGGTACCCGTTGGGGCCCTGCCACTGGTTGTTCGGCGTCGCCTCGATCGTCTCCGGCAGGCCGGCGCTCGCGCGGTCGGCCGGGGACAGCCAGCCCTCGGACACCATGCCGTCGAGGACGTAGGCGACGCGGGCCGTGGCGGCCTCGGTCTGCTCGGGGCCCTTGCGCGGGTCGTAGTTGCTGGGCCCCTTGAGCAGCGCGGCGAGCAGCGCGCCCTGGGAGACGTCGAGCTGGGCGGCGTCGACCCCGAAGTAGGCCTGGGCCGCGGCCTGGACCCCCCACGCGCCGCGCCCGAAGTACACGGTGTTGAGGTAGTTCTGCAGCGTCTCGTCCTTGGACTGCTGCTGGTCGATCTTCAGCGCGATGAAGAACTCCTCGGCCTTGCGCGTGTAGGACTGCTGGTCGCTCAGGTAGTAGTTCTTCACGTACTGCTGGGTCAACGTCGACCCGCCCTGGGTCGTCCCGTCGCTGAGGTTGGTCCACACGGCGCGGGCGATGCCCGTGGGGGACACGCCGCGGTTCTCGTAGAAGCCGCGGTCCTCGGCGGCCAGGACGGCCTTCTGGACGTGGTCGGGGACCTGGTCCAGCGTGACGTTCTCGCGGTTGCGCGCCGCGAACGTGCCCAG
The DNA here is from genome assembly GCF_041320705.1 of Kineococcus mangrovi. Lineage (NCBI taxonomy): Bacteria > Bacillati > Actinomycetota > Actinomycetes > Kineosporiales > Kineosporiaceae > Kineococcus > Kineococcus mangrovi. The sequence goes on along the minus strand of NZ_JBGGTQ010000008.1, from coordinate 59,519 downwards.
CTCGGTCGTGCCGTCGGAGAAGTAGACGGTGCTCGTCTGCGCGTCCGCGAGCTTGTTCGGGTCCGGGACCCCGACGAACGCGTAGGCCGCGGCGAAGCCGCCCACGGCCAGCACCGCACCGGCGACGACGAGGCCGAGCACCCAGCCGAGGACCTTGCGCCGACGCGGACGGCGACCGGACGGGCGCGCGCCACCGGCCCCCTTGCGGGCGGCGGGGCGGTTCGGCGGGACGGGTGCTGGGCGTCGCGAAGCCACGGGGCTCTGGTCCTCCGGGGGATGGGTGGTGACAGCCGTTCCATCGGCAGCTGGCGTCCCAGTATGCGTCGGCGCGGGGGACCCACCGGCCGCCGGACGGTGGCCGGGTGGGTCCGCACGACACCTCCACAGCCTCGCTACGGCCCTCGCCACGGCGTCCCGGTGACCGTGCTGGACGAGCTGGGCGGGCTCCCGCGCACCCCCGCCACCGGCGCCTCGTGGCCGCGCGGCCGACGGGTCAGGCGGCCGACGCCCGGGGCTGCGTCGCCGTCTGAGCGGGGGTCACGGCGTGGGCCCGCTGCGCGGGGTGGGCGGGTCGACGGGCGCAGGCGTGGTCCCGGGCGCAGGCCTGGTCCCGGTCGTGGGTGCGGGGCCGGTCGTGGGTGTGCCCGTGGGACCGGTCGTCGGCGGGCCGGCCGGAGGGGTCGACGGAGCCGGGGACCGCGTCGTCGTGGGCGTGCCCGGGGTGACCACCGGCGGGGGCACCACCGGCGGGGTCACCACCGGCGGGGTCGCCACCGGCGTCCGGGTGGGCGGGACCACGACGGGTGGTGTCCGGGTGGGCGGCCGGATCGTCGAGGGGATGCTCGGCGTCGGGCGCGCCGGCGGCGGGGTGCTCGTCGGCGGGCCGGTCGTCGGGGGCGCCGCGGGACCGGTGAGCGGCGGGGCGGCCGACGCGGTGGGGGTCTCGGCGGGGGGCCGGCTCGTGGCGAACGGCGGCACGAGGACCGGCGGGGCGGCGGAGGACGGGAGCGGGGACCCGGGCAGCTGCCCGGACGGGGTCTGGGCCGGCTCCTGCGCCGAGGTCTGCGCGGGTGCCTGCGCGGAGGTGCTCCGCCGCGTCGTCGGCCCCTGCGCCCCGCCGCCGGTCCGCTGCCCGGTGTCGGCCGCGCTGGTGCCCGGTGCGGGCACCGACGTGGTCGGTGCCGCGGTCGGCACGGACGCCGACTCCTGCGGGGGCTGGACGATCGCCACCGGGTTGGGGACGTCGCGCAGCCTGCCCTGCTGGACGGCGGCGATGGCCACCGCGGTGCCCGCGGTCGCGAGCAGGAGGGCACCGACGACGACCACGACGGGCCGCTTGGGCAGGGACCGCGTCGCGCCCACCGGGGCGAGCGGCACGAACGGCGTGGGCGCGGACCGCTCGTCGCGGGGATCGAGGGAGGGGCGCGGCTCGACGAAGGCGCGCATGCCGTTCACCCACGCGGGCAGCCGGTCGGGTCGTTGCGACGGGTCCGGCGACAGGGCCTGCAGCAGCAGGTCGGCCAGCCCCGGGTGGGGGGCGGTGAGCGGGGCGGCGCCGAGCTGACGGCGGACCAGGGCCGGCTCGACCACCCCGTCGGGGGACGTGGCGGGCGCCGAGCCGGTGAGCAGGAAAAAGGCCGTGGCGCCGAACCCGAAGACGTCGCCGGCCGCGGACGGCAGCGCACCGGCGCGGACCTCGGGCGCGGTGTACGGGGAGTCCGGGGAGTGCCGCAGCGGACCGCGGCGCAGCCCGCCGAGGCTGGCCCCGGCCAGCCGCACGCCGTCGGCGGGCCAGAACCCACCGAGGCGCACCGAGCGCGGGGTGATGTCGCCGTGGACGAGCGGCGGGGCGTCCTCGGAGCCGCGGTGCAGCTCGGAGAGCACGCTGGCCGCGGTGGCCAGGACGGTGAACCGCTCCTCCACCCCGGCGCCGGGGTCGTCGCGCAGCCAGTCGGCGACGGACCGGCCCGCGGCCTGCTCCAGGACGGCGTAGTTCCACTCGGGTCCGTCGTCGGCGGCGCCGCCCGGGGGGTGCGGGGCGGGGCCGGAGAAGGTGGCGACGACCCCGGCCAGGCGCGCGTGCCGGACGCGGGCCAGCCCGGCCGCGCGCTCGCGCCACAGCTGCTCCGCGGACGGGCCGTCCGCCGGCTCGTGCCCGTCCTCCGGCTCGTGCCGGACCTCCAGGTCGGCGACGTCGCGGGGCCGCAGCGCGGCGAGGGTGAAGAGGGCCTCACCGGCGGCCGCGCGGTGGTCGAGCACGTGCCACGCCTCGTCCGTGCCGTCGGCCTCGCCCAGCAGCTCGTAGCGGTCGGGGTCTGCGCCCGGCCCGGCGTGGTGGCGCACGAGGGACGGGGCGTCGGAGGAGGTGAGCCTGTCGTCAGGCCATCCCTCGGTCGTCACGTGCGGCTCCTCCCCGCCTCGGCGGCACTGCGCACCCTCGTGGGTGGCGCGCCGTGTTCGGAGGCCCATGATGCCCCAACCGGCGGCGGTCGCCGACCCGTTCGGCCCATCCGGCACGTCAGGACTTGAAGTGCCGGGCCCAGCACGCTAAGCGAGCGCCGCCAGCACCGGCTCCAGCCCCTCGACCCGCACGCCCGGCCGGGCCCGGGCCCTCCAGTCGGCGACGTCCAGGCGCAGCCGCTGGGTCCGGGCGGGCACGCCCTGCCGGACGAGGGTGCGCAGACCGTCGTCCCGGTAGCCGAGCCGGCGCGAGACCCCGAGGGAGGCGGGGTTGTCGAGGAAGGCGTCGCTGCGGGCGAGCGCCGCGCCGAGACCGGCGAAGGCCAGGTGCAGGACGGCGGTGCGCATGAGCGTGCCCGTCCCGCGGGCCTGGTGCCCGCGCCCCAGCCACGACCCGGTGCTCACCTCGCGCAGCACCCGGAAGTCGCGCGCCTCCAGCGACTGCGTGCCGACGACCACCCCGGCGCGGCGCACGACGAAGTCGAGGCGCCAGTCCTGCGGCGTCCACGACGCCCACCCGCCGAGCTGCCAGCGGAAGGTGCGGCGCGCCCGCTCGTCCGGGGCGCAGTCGGTCCAGGGGAACGCGAAGGGCATCGCGTCGTCGGCGTGGACGCCGGCGGCGGCGACGCGGGAGAGCTCCACGACGCCCTCGAGGTCCCCCGCGCGCAGCTCCACGTCCCCCTCGGGGTGGGGCACGGTCAGGCGCAGGGCGGCGAACGGGTGCAGGTCGACGGGGAGCACCCGGGCGAGGTTGCCCGGGGTGACCGGGCGGCCGCCACCGGGTTTCGCCGTCAGGACGGCTGGTCGAACACCGTGACGCGCGGCGGGACGCCCTCGAACGCGCTCACCTGCACGGTGGCGTGCTGACCGGTGCAGGCCTGCGCCAGTCGCGACGACCCGACGTCGCGGGTGAGGACGTTGACGTTCCCGTGCCCGCAGGTGACCCCGGCCGCCGCCCCGGCGACCGGGTCGAACCAGGCGCCGGTGGACATCTGCACGACCCCGGGGCGCAGCGCGTCGGAGACGACGAGCCCGCCCAGGCAGCTGCCGCGGCGGCTGCGCAGGACGACGACCTGCCCCGGCCGCAACCCGCGGGCGGCGGCGTCCTCGGGGTGCATCCGGACGGGTTCGCGACCGGCGACCTTGCCCGCCTGCGACGTGGCGCCGTGGTCGAGCTGGCTGTGCAGCCGCGTGGCGGGGTTGTTCGCCACGAGGTGCAGGGGGAACTCGGCGTCGGGGACCTCCTCCGGTGCCAGCCACACCGGGTGGCCCGGGCAGTCGTCGTAGCCGAACCCCGCGATCGTCGCCGAGTGCAGTTCCACCCGGCCGCTGGGCGTCCGCAGCGGGTACGTCCCCGGGTCGGCGCGGAAGCTCGCGAACATCACCTTCTCGGTGGGTTCGGCGGGCAGCACGAACTCGCCCGCCGCGACGAACTCGCGGTAGGCCGGGGCGGTGATCCCGGCGCGGGCCGCGGGGCCGGTCCGCCACTCCTCCCACAGGTGCTCGACCCACTCCTCACCCGTCCGGCCCTCGGTGAACCGCTCGCCCGTGCCGAGGCGCTGCGACAGCGCGGCGAGGACGTCGTAGTCGTCGCGAGCCGCGCCGAGGGGTTCGTGGACCCGCCCCATGGCGATGAGCCGGTCGTCGTACCGGGCGGCCCCGACGTCGTTGCGCTCCAGCGTGGTCGTCGAGGCGAACACGACGTCGGCGTGCCGGGCGGTCGCGGTCCAGAACGGTTCGTGGACGAGGACCGTCTCGGCGGCGCGGAACGCCCGCTGCAACCGGGTGAGGTCCTGGTGGTGGTGGAACGGGTTCCCCCCGGCCCAGTGCACGAGCCGCAGGTGCGGGTACGTCTCGCGGCGGCCGTCGACGTCGTACTCCTGACCCGGGTGCAGCAGCGCGTCGGCGATGCGGGCCACCGGGATGCGCACGCGCAGCGGGTCCGCGAACTGCGGGAACGTCGGCAACGGGTAGGACCCCGCCCGCTTGCCGACCCCGCCGGTGGAGGCGTAGCCGTGGCCGAAACCCCCGCCGGGCAGACCGATCTGCCCCACCATCGCGGCGAAGGCGACGGCCGCCCACAACGGCTGCTCCCCGAACCGGGCGCGGGCCACCGACCAGCTCACCGTCACCATCGTCCGGCCGCGGACGGCCCGGCGGGCGAGGTCGCGGACGGTCGCGGCCCGGACCCCCGTGACGCCCTCGGCCCACTCCGGCGTGAACTCCTCCAGGGTGGCCAGGAACTCCTCCGACCCGGTGGTGCAGCGCCGCAGGAACTCGGCGTCGTGCAGGCCCTCGGCGCGCAGGACGTGGCACATCGCCAGCAGCAGGGCCGCGTCCGTGCCCGGGACGACGTCGACCCACTGCGCCCCCAGCTCGGCGGCGAGGTCGTCGCGCAGCGGGGAGACGAGGACGAACTCGACCCCGCGCTCGCGGGCGCGCCGCAGCCGGCCGGCCACCTCGTGCCGGCTGATCCCGCCGCTGGCGACCTCGGAGTTCTTCGCCGGCAGCCCGCCGAACGCGAGGACGAGGTCGGTGTGCTCCTCGACGCTGGACCAGGACGTCGGGGAGATGAGGGGCTCCTGGCTGCCGACGACGCGGGGCATGAGGACCTCGCCGACGCCGTGGCTGTACGTCCACGACGAGCGGACGGCACCGCCGAGGACGTGGGAGAACCGGTGCAGCTGGCTCTGGGCGTGGTGGAACCGGCCGGCGCTGGCCCAGCCGTACGACCCCGCGTAGACGCCGCGCGGGCCGTGCTCGTCGAGGACCCGCCGGTACTCCCCCGCGACCCGGTCGAGCAGCTCGTCCCACTCCACGGGCAGGAACTCGTCGCGGCCGCGACGCTCGTCCGGCCCGGGCCCGTCCTCCCACCAGCCGCGGCGCACGTGCGGGCGCAGCACCCGGGCGGTGGGGGTGGCCGCGGCGGCGACGTTGGCGAGCAGCGCCGACGGATCGGGGTCGTCGGGGTGGGGCAGGACCTGGACGCCGCCGTCGGTCGGGACGGCGGAGAAGGCCCCCCAGTGCGAGGAGTGCGGGATGCTCACGGACCCAGTGTCGGGCACCGCCGGCTGCACCGGCCGGACGGTTCCGCTGCGCCGCACGCGCGTGCGGGGCATCATCTAGACGGGGGCGCCCGCCCCGCCCGGCGGCCCAGGGAGGTCCCGATGTCCTCGTTCCCCGACGGTCCGCCCGCGCTCGACGCGAGCGTCCTGCCCGGTCTCGTCGGGTACGACCAGGCGGCCCTCGACGCCGCCGGCGTCTCGCTCGTCATCTCCGACGCCGGCACGGCGGACCTGCCGATCTGCTGGGTGAGCCCGGCGTTCACGACGCTGACGGGGTACCCGGCCGGGCGGGTGCTCGGGGTGAACTGCCGGTTCCTGCAGACCGAGCAGACCAGCGAGAGCTCCCGGGCCCGCATCCGGGAGGCGCTGACGGCGGGGGACCCCGTCCGCGAGACGCTGCTCAACCGCCGCGCCGACGGGTCGGTCTTCTGGAACGAGCTGCTGCTGGCGCCGATCCGGGCCGGCGGCGGGGACGTGACCCACGTGGCCGGGTACCAGGTCGACGTGACGTCACGGGTGACGGCGCACGCGGCGCACGACCGGTTCCTCGAGGCCGAGCGCCGCGCGCGGTCTCAGGCGGGCAGGACCCGCGCCCCGCGGTAGCGGTCGAGGAGGTTCAGCAGCGCGCGCTCGGTGCTGACGTGGCCGGCGAACCCGGCGAGCCGGCTGCGCGTCATGTCGGCGAGGACCTCGATGTCGCGGCCGAGGTCGGAGTCGCTGTGCCACCACGACGCGACGTTGGACAGGTCCGGTTCGGCGAGGTCGTGCTCGGCCACGAGCCGCGCCCAGACCGGCTCGGCGTCCCGCATCTGCTCGGCCAGGGTCAGCGGTTCCTGCCCGGGCCCGGCGGGCTCGACGCCGAGGTGCTCGGCCAGCCGCGGCCACAGCCGGCGCCAGCGGACGACGTCGCCGTTGACGACGTTGAAGGCGGTGTCGGCGGCCTGCGGGGTCGTGGCCGCCCACAGCTGGTGGTCGGCGAGCTGGCCGGCGTCGGTGAGGTCGACGACGCCGTCCCACTGCGTGCGCGATCCCGGGAACGTGAAGGGCCGCCCCGTGGCGCGGACGATCGCGGCGTACGCCCCGAGGGTGGGGACGAGGTTCATGGCGTTCCCGACGGCGAAGCCCGTGACGGTGTGCGCGCGGTGGACGGACCAGCCGAACCCGTACCGGTCGGCCGCGGCGAACAGCTCGTCCTCCTGGGCGTAGTAGAAGTTCTCCACGTCCAGCCGCGGGGCGTCCTCCAGGAACGGCGTGTCGGGCAGGTCGCCCTGCCCGTACGCCTCGAAGGGCCCGAGGTAGTGCTTGAGGCCGGTGACGAGGGCGGTGTGCCGGACCGTTCCCCGGGAGCCGAGGACGGCGAGCAGGTCGCGGACCATCCCGCCGTTGACGCGGACGTTCTCGGTCTCGGTGTCCTGCCGCGCCCAGGCGGTGACGAAGACGTGGGTGGGCGCCAGCGCGGCGAGCTCGCGCTCGAGGCTGTCGCGGGAGAACAGGTCGGCGCGCACGTGCTCGACCCCCTCGACGGTGGGTGCCCGCCGGGACAGGCCGGAGGTGCGCCAGCCGGCGGCGACGAGCTGCTCGGCCAGGGCGGTGCCGGTGATGCCGGTGGCGCCGACGACGAGGGCGTGGGCACCGGGCGGCGGGGTGCGGACGGGCATGGGAGCGCGGTCGGGCAGCGGCGCGGAGGAGGTCACGACCACCACAGTAGGCACGAACGGGGCGCTGGTGCTCACTGGAGTGTTCTCTAGAGTGGATCCCGTGAACGACGGCGACGCGGGCGGCGCGGGCGGCTTCGGTGCGCGGCTCGCCCGGGAGCTGCGGTCGGCCCGGCTCGACCGGCGCCTGAGCACCGCCGCCCTGGCGGAGGCCTCCGGCGTCTCCCGCGGGGCCGTCCTGAAGGTCGAGAGCGGCGCGTCCCAGCCGTCCGCCGCGCTGCTCGGGCGGCTCTGCGGACCCCTGGGGCTGACGCTGTCGGAGCTGTTCGCCCGCGTGGAGGAGCCCGGCCGCCAGGACGAGCGCGTCGTCCGGGGCGCCGAGGCCCCGGTGTGGACCGACCCGGCGAGCGGGTACCGGCGCCGGTCCCTGTCCCCCGCGGGCGCCCACCTCGAGCTCACCGAGATCGAGCTGCCCGCCGGTGCCGCGGTGACCTACCCCGCCGCCGCCTACGCGCGCGTCCACCAGCAGGTCTGGGTGCTGGCGGGGACGCTGTCCCTCACCGAGGGGACCGTCGAGCACGTCCTGGCCGCCGGTGACTGCCTCACCCTGGGCCCGGCGGCCGACTGCACCTTCCGCGCCCCCGCCGCTGAACCCGGCGCTGAGCCCGGCGCGAGGACCCGCTACCTCGTGGTCACCGCCCCCCGCTGACGTCCCGGCGGGCGGCTGCTCCACCGACATTCAGTGACTCCATGTGACGATTGAGACACGAAAAGTGATTCACTCGGTCGGAGCACTCAAGGCCGGCGTCCCACCTGCCGAGGAGGTGGCCATGATCGCGAGACTCCCGCAGGGCCGGACGGGTGAGAGCGCCCCGACCCCTCGCCCGAACGCCCCCGTGCGCGGCGGCGGCGTCCGGCTCGCGGTCACGACGGCCCTCGTCGTCGCCGCCCTCACCGCGCTGACGCCCGCCCTGACGCGCACCCAGGACCTGACCCAGGTCGTCTGGTGGCCCGCGGCGGGAGCGGCGCTCGGCCTGGCCGTCCGCCGGCCGGCCCGGCGGTGGTGGTGCGTCGCCGGGACGCTCGTCGGCTCGGTCCTCGCCTGCCACCTGGGGCAGGTCCGGGGCATCGAGGTGACCGTGTTCGCCAGCGCGCAGGCGCTGCAGTGCGGCGTCGGCGCAGCCCTGATCACCGCGCTCGGCCGGGGGGAGTCCACGCGCCTGCGACGGGGACGCGACGCCTGGCGCTTCACCGCCGGCGCCGGTGCCGGGGTCGCCGCGGCGACCCTGCTCGTCCAGGCCGCCGACCGCACCGACGGCGCCCCCTACGCCCTGGCCCAGCTGCTCGGCATCCTGCTCGTGGCCCCCCTGCTCCTCCTCGCCCCCGCGGACACCCGCCCCGCGGACGAGCGGCGCTCGCGGGCGGCGCTGTCGGAGTGGGCCGCGGTGCTGCTGCTGTCCGCTGCCGTCTCCTGGACCACGACGCGCGGCTCGTGGGCCTTCCTCGTCATCGTCCCCGTCCTGTGGGGCGCAGCGCGCCTCGGGGTGGGCCGGGCGCTGTCCTGCCAGCTCGTCGTGGCCGTGGTCGCCACCCTGGGGACGGCCCGCGGCCCCGCCCCCTACGGCGAGGGCCTCACGGGGTCCCTCGCCCTGCAGGCCCTGCTGTTCGTCTCCGGCGCCGTCACGCTCGTCATGTCCCTCGTCGTGCGCTCCCGCGAGCGCGCCACCGTCACCGCCGAACGCCGCGAGGAGGTCTTCCGCCGCACGTTCGACGACGCCCTGCTCGGCGTCGCGCTCCTGCGCCTGCGGCCCGACGGGTCCGCCGTCGTCGCCCGCGTCAACGAACGCCTCCAGTCGATGCTCGGCGCCGACGTCGAGGTCGGGTCGGACTGGTCCGAGCAGGTCCACCCCGACCACCGCGAGACCTTCGTCACCGCCGTCACCGAGATGGCGCTCGAGGTCGGGGCGGGCCGGCAGGCGCACTGGCACGCCGAGCTGCAGCACGGCGACGGCGAGGTGTGGCTGGAACTGGCCGCCGCCGCCTGGCCCGCCCCCGGTGACGGCGGCCGCCCCGGGGAGATCGGGGCCGTCGTGCAGGTCGCCGACGTCACCCAGCGCCGGCTCGTCCAGCGCCGGCTGCGCGAGGCCGCGCTGCACGACCCGCTGACCGGCCTGCCGAACCGCACGCTGCTGGAGGACCGGCTGCGGCACGCCCTGTCGGCCGCCGCCCGCAGCGGTGACCGGGTCGCCCTCCTGTACTGCGACCTCGACGACTTCAAGCCCGTCAACGACACCGGCGGGCACGCGGCCGGCGACCACGTCCTCATCGACGTCGCCGACCGGCTGACCGCCGCCGTCCGCCCCGGCGACACCGTCGCGCGCCTCGGCGGGGACGAGTTCGCCGTCGTGTGCCCCGGCCTGCCCGACGAGGCGTCCGCCGCCGACGTCGCCGAGCGGGTCGTCGCCGCGATGACCGACCCGTTCCCCGTCGCGGGGTGGCGGTTCCAGGTCGGGATCAGCGTGGGGCTGGCGATGGCCGACGCCTCCCAGGATGCCACCCGCGTCCTGCAGCAGGCCGACCAGGCCATGTACGCCGCCAAGGGGTCGGGCAAGGGCCGCGTGCGGGCCGCAGCGCCCTCGACCCGCACGATCGACCTACGCACCGCCGGGGCCTGACCCGCCGGGGGCTCAGGCCGGGAAGCGGGGCCAGTCCCCCACCGGCTCCGCGGACGCCACCCCGTCCAGCACCGCCGCGCGCACGACGTCGGCCGCCACCCGCTGCAGCTCCACCAGCTGCCCCACCCGCGCGGGACGGTCGGCCGCCAACGGCACCGCACCCGTCGCGAGCGCGAAGACGGTGTCGCCGTCGGCGAGCGTGTGCACCGGGTCCAGCGCCCGCGCCAGCCCCGCGTGGGCCGCGGTCGCCGTCCGCGACGTCTCCGCCGGGTCCAGGGCGGCGTCGGTGGCCACGACGACCAGCGTCGTGTTCAGCGGGGCACCCGGACCGGGTTCGAGCCCCGCGCCGACGGGCACCCCCACCGCGTTGACGACCGCGAGCGCCGCCACCACGACCTCACCGGCCGGGGCCGGCACCCGCGCCGACGCGGTCCCCGTACCGCCCTTCCAGCGGCCCCCGACCACGACCCCCGTCCCGGCGCCGACGACACCGCGCTCGACCGGGCCGCTCGTCGCGGCCTCGGCCGCGGCGTACCCCATCTCCTCGGTCGGGTGGTTCCCGAAGACGCCACCGCGACCGAGGTCGAACACCGCGGCCGCCGGGACGATCGGCACGACCTGCCCGGGCCCGGGCCCGACGGGGAAGCCGCGCCCCCGCTCGGCGAGGAACCGCTGGACGCCGTGCGCGGCGACGAGCCCGTACGCCGACCCGCCGGTGAGGACGACGGCGTCGACGGTCGGGACGAGCGTGCGGGGGTCGAGCGCGTCGGTCTCGTGGGTGCCGGGGCCACCGCCGCGGACGTCGACCCCGCCGACCGTGCCCGGCGGGGGCAGGACGACGGTGACCCCCGTCAGCCAGCCGTCCCCGCGGCGGGTCACCTGCCCGACCTGCAGCCCGGCGACGTCGGTGAGGGAGGCGGTGCGGGGTGCGGTGCGGGATCCGGCCACGGCCGCACGCTAGCCCGCTCCCGCGTGCGGACCGGCCCGCGGCGGAGGAGGTTGAGCGCATGACCACCACCGACACCCCCGCCGCGCAGCCGACCGGCATCCACCACGTCCGGCTGACCGTGACCGACATCGCCCGCTCGAAGGCGTTCTACCAGGACGTCTTCGACGTCGAGCCAGCCGTCGACTTCAGCGCCGAGGCCGCCGACCCCGGGGTCCGCGAGGACCCCGAGAGGCTCTACGGCGGCTGCGTCTTCGCCCTCGGCGACCAGCTCCTCGGCCTGCGCCCCGTCGCCGAGGCCGGCGACCGGTTCGTCTCCACCCGCGTCGGGCTGGACCACGTCAGCCTGCGGGTCGGCTCCCGCGCCGACCTCGAGCGGGCCGCCGAACGCCTCGCCGCCCGCGGCGTCGAGCACGGTCAGGTCCTCGAGCTCGACCAGGGCATCGCGATCCTGTCCCTGCAGGACCCGGACGACATCAACCTGGAGCTGACGGCCCCGCTGTGACCGTCACGGGAACCGGACGGCGAGCAGGGCGCAGTCGTCCTCGCCCCGGGCGCCGACCAGCTCCGCCAGCAGCGTGTCCAGCAGCACGTCCAGATCGGTCGACCGGTTGCCGCGCAACGACTCCCGCACCCGCTCGATGCCCCCGACGAGACTGCGGCCGCGTTGCTCGATGAGCCCGTCGGTGTACAGCACCAGCGTCGCCCCCGGCGGGACGGGCACCACGTGCTCGTGCCGCGGGGCGTCCGCGACGAGACCCACCAGCAGGTCCGGGGCCGCGGCCAGCAGCTCGGTGCGTCCGTCGGGGTGCAGCAGCACCGGAGGCGGGTGCCCGGCGTTCGTCCACCGCAGCGCGAACCCGTCCGGGCCCTCCTCCACGCAGGCCACGACCAGCGTTGCGAGCGCGTCCACCCCCAGACCCGGCAGCGCCCGGTCCAGCCGCTGCACCGGCCCGGTCGGGGACGCCGCCCGGTCCCACACGAACGCCCGCAGCAGCCCCCGGACCTGCGCCATCGTCGCGGCGGCCGCCATGTCGTGACCGACCACGTCGCCCAGCACCAGCGTGACCGCGCCGTCGGGGCCGACGACGACGTCGTACCAGTCACCGCCGATCTGCTCCTCCCGCGTGGCCGGCACGTACCGGCCGCGCACCTGCAACCGCCCCGTCGACTCCGGCAGCCGCGGCAGTAGCGACTGCTGCAGCACCTGCGCGCGCGAGCGCCGCTCGGCGTCCAGCGTCGCCCGGTCCAGGGCCTGCGCCGTGAACCGCGCCAGCGCGCTCCACACGTCGGCCTCGGCGTCCAGCGTCTGGCGCTCCGAGGCCCACACGAGGCACAGCACCCCGACGAGCCGGTCCTGCACGAGCAGCGGCAGGTACGCCGACGCCGCGAAGTCGGGCATGAGGGCCTTCGTCTCCACGAGCGGGAACGCCTCCCGCAGCTCCTCGACGGTGGCGAACAGGAGCGGTCGGCGCTCGCGGGCGGCCGCGGCGGCCGGGACGGGCGCGTCGAGGTCGATGGTCGTCCAGGCGGGCAGGGTGCCCGGGGGCAGCGCGTCCAGCGTGGTGAAGCGCAGCCGCCCGTGCCCGTCGGGCAGCAGCAGGCCGCTCCAGGCGCCACCCAGCTCGGAGCGGGTGACGCGGGCGACCGTGGAGCTGACCTCCTCGACGGACCGGGCGCCGACGAGGGCGTCCCCGAGCCGCAGCAGCAGCCGGTTGCGCTCCTCCAGCACCCGCAGCCCGAGCTCGGCGGAGCAGGCAGCGGCGAGGTCCGCCAGCACCCCGAGCTGCTCCCGGCTCCACCGGCGGGGCCGGCCGTCGATGGCGCACAGCACCCCGACGACGGGGGCCCCGGCCGTCGGCAGCCCGGTGCGCGGGTCCGGCAGCCGCAGCGGAGCGCCCGCGTAGGCGACGACGCCGAGGTCGGGGATGGCCAGGGAGTCGGCGGTGAGGGGGTCGCGCCGGGCGTCCTCGACGGCGAAGACGTCCCCGGAGGTGACCACGTGCTGGCACAGCGAGTGCGTCAGGGGCGTCCGGCGGGCGCTCTGCCACGGCTCGGGCAGGCCGACGGCCCCGGGGAGGACCTGGCCGTGGCGGCTGACCATCGAGACGAGGGCGACCGGCACGCCCAGGGCGAGGGTCCCGAGCCGGGCGAAGCGGTCCAGGTCGACGTCGGGGTGGGCCGGGAGCAGGGTGGTCTGCGCCAGTCCTCCCGGGGTCTGGTCCGTCGGCGCCGTCTGCACCGGTGCATCATCCCCGTCGACCGGTCCGGCGTCACCCGGTCCGGCGGGTCCGGGTTGCCCCGGGCCCCGCGGGTGCCAGAGTTGGACGGGAACGAGCGCGGGAACGGGGACGAACGAGGTGGCATGACGCGTCTGGAGCTGCAGGCCGATCCGTCGGCTGCTCGGCGCACCCGGTCGTGGTTGCGCGAGCAGCTCGCCGCCGTCACCCTCCCCACCCAGGTCCGGCAGACGCTGGAGCTGCTGGCGACCGAGCTGGTCACGAACGCCGTGCGCCACGGCGGTGAGCCCATCGAGGTCCGGCTGCACCACCTGGAGGGGGCGGTGCGCGTCTCGGTCAGCGACGGCGGCTCGGGGCGCCCCCTGGTGCGGCACGTGCCGCCCACGGCGACCGGCGGGCGGGGTGTCGCGCTCGTCGACACCCTCGCCCACCGGTGGGGGCTGGACCCGGACGGGGCCGGGAAGACCGTGTGGTTCGAACTGCCCCTCGGCTGACTCGGCCGGAGACGTCGCTCAGCCGAAGACGTCGGGGTCCGGGCCGGTGCGCTCGTCCCGGTTCAGCCCGGTGAGGGCCTCGACCTGCTCGGGCGAGAGCTCGAACCCGGTGACGTCGAAGTTCGACACGATGCGCTCGGGCGTGACGGACTTGGGGATGACGACGTTCCCCTGCTGCAGGTGCCAGCGCAGGACGACCTGGGCGGGGGTCCGGCCGGTCTCCTCGGCGATGCCGGTGACGACGGGGTCCTCGACCAGCCCGAGGCGCTGGGCCAGCGGGCTCCAGGACTCCGTGGCGATGCCGTGCTCGGCGTTGAAGGACCGCAGGTCCTCCTGGACGAGGTAGGGGTGCACCTCGACCTGGTTCACGGTCGGGACGGTCCCGGTCTCGTCGATGAGCTTGCGCAGGTGGGTCTTCTGGAAGTTCGAGACGCCGATCGTCCGGACGCGGCCGGAGGCCTTGATCTCCTCGAACGCCTGCCAGGTCTCGACGTAGTCGTCGGCCTGCTGCGGCCAGTGGATGAGGTACAGGTCGAGGTAGTCCAGGGCGAGCCGGTCCATCGACGCGTCGAACGCGGCGAGGGTCTTGTCGCGACCGTGCTCGTCGTTGGCGAGCTTGGTCGTGATGAACACCTCCTCGCGGGGGATCCCGCTGGCGCGCAGCGCGTCACCGACGCCCGCCTCGTTGCCGTACCCGGCGGCGGTGTCGATGTGGCGGTAACCGGCCTGCAGGGCCTGCAGGACCACCTCGGCGGTCTGCTCCGGGGGGACCTGCCAGACCCCGAAACCCAGTTGGGGGATGGTGACGCCGTCGTGGAGCTGGATGCTGGGAACAGTCACCCGGGGACCATACGGGTCGTCCAGAGCCCCGGCGCGGTGGAAGGAGCGCCCCGGGCCCGCCGGTCCCGTCCTGGGTCAGCGCGGTTGCGGCACGCTCTCGCGCAGGTCCAGCACCCGGTCGGCGGACAGGGTCGCGGTGAGGTGCCGGGCGGCCTCGAGGACCGCCCGCTCCCCCGCCGCCACGCCCGGCGTCGTCAGGAACGCGTGGGGCACCCCCTCGACGAGGACCTCCCGCACGTCGACGTCCGCGCGCGCCAGGGCGGAGGCGAAGGCCAGGCCCTCGTCGCGGACCGGGTCGGCGCCCGCCACGACGACCGTCGTGGACGCGCACCCCGCCAGGTCCCCCGTCCGGACGGGGACGACGTCGCTGCGGTGCCGGGCCGCGCGGTCGGGGACGTGCATGCGCCAGAACCAGGCGAGGTCGTCCACGGACAACCCCAGCCCCTGGCCGTAGCGGCGGTGCGAGTCGCGGTCGAGGTCGTCGTCCAGCAGCGGGCACAGCAGCAGGACGTGGGCCAGCGGTGGCACCCGGCCCGTGCGGGCGCGCAGCGCGAGGACGGCCGCGAGCTGTCCCCCGGCCCCGTGACCGGCGACGACGAGCGGGCCGGTGAGCCCGGGGACCCGGCCGGCGGCCAGCGCCTCCAGGACGGCGGAGGCGTCGTCGAGCGCCGCGGGCCACGGGTGCTCGGGGGCCAGGCGGTAGGACAGGCTGAGGACGGTGGCGCCGGTGGCGGCCGCGAGCCGTCGGCAGAGCAGGTCGTCGGTGTCGAGGTCGCCGAGCGCCCAGCCGCCGCCGTGCAGGAAGAGGACCGTCGCCGACTGCCGCAGCTCGTCCGGGACGTAGCGCCGCGCCGGCCGCGGCCCGGCGGCCCCGCGGACGACGAGGTCCTGCGCGCCGACGCCGAGCTCGGGCAGGAGCACCGGTGGACGACGGGCGCGGGCGCGCGCGACGGCCAGCCCGGCGAGGTGGCGCGGGGCGAGGGCGGCGTCGACGAGCGCGCGGGCGGCGTGCAGCCGCGCGGCCTGCTCGTCGGTGAGGCGGGGGTCGAGCACGGGGCACGTGGACGGCGTGGGCAACGTCGACCTCCTCGGTCCGGGCCTCCCAGGGTGCCCCGGTCGCGGCCCCGGTGGGTTTCGGTCCGGTGGCCGTCGTGTTGCGGTCGTGTTGCCTCCTCCGACCGCCTCGTCCGACCGCCTCGTCCGACCGCCTCCTCGGGCGACCCGGTGTCGCCGAGGGGGCAGGATCGGGGCATGGACCTCGACGCCTTCACCGCCGCCCTGCCCAAGGTCGAGCTGCACCTGCACCTGGAGGGGACCCTCGAACCGGAGCTGAAGCTCGAGCTGGCCCGCCGCAACGGCGTCGACATCGGCCAGAGCACGGTCGAGGAGGTGCGGGCCACCTACGTCTTCGACTCCCTGGCCTCCTTCCTCGCCGTCTACTACCCCGCGATGGACGTCCTCGTGACGCGCGCGGACTTCCGCGACCTCGCGATGGCCTACTTCCGCAAGGCCGCGGAGCAGAACGTGCGCCACGCCGAGGTGTTCTTCGACCCCCAGGTCCACCTCGCCCGCGGGGTGGCGTTCGAGGACGTCGTGCTCGGCTACCACGACGCCGTCGAGCAGGCGCAGCGCGAGCTGGGGCTGAGCGCGGGGCTGATCCTGTGCATCGTCCGGGACATGCCGGTCGAGAGCGCCGAGGAGGTCGTCGAGGAGATGCTGGGGTTCGGCGAGCAGATCGTCGGGATCGGCCTGGACTCCGACGAGCGCGGCAACCCGCCGGGGAGGTTCGCGCACCTGTTCGCCCGCGCCCGCGAGGCCGGGTTCAAGGTGACGGTGCACTGCGACGTCGACCAGGAGGACACCCTCGAGCACCTGCGGCAGGCGCTGGAGGAGATCGAGGTCGACCGCGTCGACCACGGCACGAACGTCGTGGAGGACCCCCGGCTGCTGGCGCTGCTGCAGGAGCGCGGGACCGGCCTGACGTGCTGCCCGGTCTCGAACTCCTTCGTCACCGACGACAGCAAGGCGCCCGTGATCGCCGACCTGCTGCGCCGCGGCGTCAAGGTGACCGTGAACTCCGACGACCCGGCCTACTTCGGCGGGTACGTGACGGAGAACCTCGTCGCCCTGACCCGGGCGGCCGACCTCGGTCCTGACGAGCTCATCCAGCTGCAGCGCAACGCCATCGACATCTCCTGGGCGTCGGAGGAGGTCAAGGAGGGGTTCCTCGCCGAGCTCGACGCGTACGAGGCGCTCGTCGCCCCGCCCCTGTGACCGGGGTGGTCAGCGGACGTTGGCGAGGAACCCGCCGTCCACCGGGAGGGTGTGGCCGGTGATCCAGGCCGCGTCGTCGGAGGCGAGGAACGCGGCGGCGGCCGCGACGTCCTCGGGTTCACCGACGCGGCCGAGGGGGTACCAGTCCGCCCAGACGTCCGGCATCCCCGGCCGCCCGTCCCAGACGCGGGTCCGGATCGTGCCGGGCGCGACGACGTTCGCGCGGACCCCGTGCCGGGCGTGGGTGCGGGTGAGGTTCAGCGCCAGCGCCCCGAGCCCGGCCTTGGCGGCCGCGTAGGCCTCACCGCCCAGCCCGGCGAGGGCGTTGATGGAGCTGACGAGGACGACGGCGGACGTGGCGTGCTCGCGCAGCAGGGGCAGCGCGGCCCGGGTGCACCGGACCGCGCCGAGCAGGTTGAGGTCGAGGTTGGCCGTCCACTCCTCGTCGCGGGAGTCCTCGAACTCCCCCTGCTCCAGCGCCAGGCCGGCGACGTGGACGAGCGCGTGCGCGGTGAGACCGTCGAACGCGGCGCGGACGGAGGCGTCGTCGAGGACGTCGACGGCCCGCACCCGGTGGCCGGTGCCCGCCAGCTCCGGCAGCAGCGCCTCGGCCGCCGCGACGTCGCGGTCCAGGAGGGCGACGCGGGCCCCCTCGGCGGCCAGGCGCCGCGCGCAGGCCCGGCCGATGCCGTGCGCGGCACCGGTCACGACGACGTCCGCGTCGGCGAAGCGGCCGGGGACCGGGGAGGCGTTCACCCGCTGATCCTGCCCCGGACACCTCCCCCGCGCACGGGTAGGTTCGGACGGGTGGACTTCCGGCCGCTGGCGCACTTCACCGCCCACGACACGTGGCTCAACGACCCCAACGGCCTGCTGCACCGCGACGGGGTGTGGCACCTGTTCTTCCAGAACAACCCCGTCGGTGCGGTGTGGGGGAACGTGTCGTGGGGCCACGCGACGTCGCGCGACCTGCTGACCTGGGAGCACCACCCGGTGGCGATCCCCCGCGAGGGCGAGGAGTCGATCTTCTCCGGCAGCGCCGTCGTCCACGACGGTCGCGTCGTCGCGATCTACACGAGCGCGTACGACGACGGGAAGCAGGCGCAGTCGCTGGCGTGCAGCGAGGACGGCGCGACGTTCGTCAAGGACCCCGCGAACCCCGTGCTCGACCGCGGCTCGACGGGTTTCCGCGACCCGAAGGTGTTCCGGTACGGGGACTCCTGGCGGATGGTGACGGTCGAGGCCGACGAGCGGACGCTGCTCGTCCACGCCTCCGAGGACCTGCGGACCTGGACCGAGGTGGGGAGCTTCCGCGACGAACCCGGCGTCGGCATCTGGGAGTGCCCCGACCTGTTCCCCCTGCCGCTGGACGGGCCGGACGGGGAGGAGTCCTGGGTCCTGCTGCTGAGCGTGCAGGACTCCACCGGATCGCGGGTGCAGTACCGGGTGGGGACGTTCGACGGCGCGCGGTTCCGCGGCGGCCCGCCGCGGCCGTTCGACGTCGGGCCGGACGTGTACGCGGTCGCGACGTGGACCGACGCCCCCGGCGGGCGCCGGGTGCTGCTCGGGTGGATGGCCCAGCCGACGTACGCGGGGCTGACCCCGACCGCTCCGTGGCGCGGGGCGATGACCGCTCCGCGGGACCTGTCCCTGGTGAGCGTGGGCGGCGAGCCGACGCTCGTGCAGACGTTCTCCCCCGAGGTGACCGCGGGTTTCACCCGCCCGGTCGACGACCTGCCGACCGCCGCCCTCGTGCGGTGCGCGTTCACGCCCGGCACCACCGCCTCGTGGGAGTTCGCCGCCGGTGACGACGTGGTCCGGCTGGCCGTGGTGACGGGTGAGCTCGTCGTCGACCGCCGCGCGTCGGGGCTCGTAGACTTCCACGAGGAGTTCGCCCGCGTCGACCGCACCCCCTTGCCCGAGGGCCTGAGGGAGTTCTCCGTCCTGCTCGACCGCTGCTCGGTCGAGGTCCTCGCCGGGCCGGTCGCGGTGACGCAGCTGGTGTTCCCCACCGAGCCGTACCGGGAGGTGCGCACCACCGGCACGGCGCGGGCGGAGGTCCTCGCCCGCTGACGTCGCACCCCGCCGCGGCGGTCCCCGGCTCCCGCCGGTGGCCGCCGCTTCGTCGTCCCCGGGGTTGACCACGGACCCGCGACCGGCGCAGACTACCTGCTGGTGTTAGTAGCTTTCACTGTATGAAAGTTGCACCTGCTACGAGGAGGTAGTCGATGACGGTCGCCGTCCTCGGTCTCGGTGAGGCCGGGTCTCTCTACGCCCAGGGGTTCGTCTCCGCCGGACGCACGGTCGTCGGGTTCGACCCGGCCGACGTCCCCACGCCCGAGGGCGTCGTGCGCGCCGCGACGGTCGCCGAGGCGGTCGCCGGGGCCCACCTGGTCCTGGGCCTGACGGGCGCCGCGCACGCCGAGGCCGTGTTCGACGCGGCCCGGCCCCACCTCGGGCCCGACGCCGTGTTCGTCGAGATGAACTCGGCGTCCCCCTCCCTCAAGCAGCGCCTGGCCCGCCGCGCCGACGGGGTCGCCGTCGCCGACGTCGCCGTCGTGGGCTCGGTGCCCGACGGCGGGGCCCGCACCGCGCTCGTCGTGTCCGGCGACGGCGCCGAGGCCACCGCCGCCGAGTTCCGCGCCCTGGGCGCCGAGGTGGAGGTCCTGGCCGGGGAGGCGGGGGCCGCGGCCCGCCGCAAACTCCTGCGCAGCGTCTTCATGAAGGGCCTGGGCGCCCTCGTGGTCGAGACCCTCGCCGCGGGCGAGGCCGCGGGTGACCTCGACTGGGTGCGCGCTCAGGTCGCCGCGCAGCTCGCGGGTGGCGACGCCTGGGTGGACCGCCTCGCCCGCGGCACCGTCAAGCACGGGCTCCGGCGCAGCCACGAGTCCTCCGCCGCGGCCCAGGTCCTGCGCGAACTCGGGGTGAACCCGACGATGACCCTCGCCGCCGCCGACCTGCACCTCGGCGCGGTGCGCGACGAGCACCGGCTGGAACAGGGGATCCTCGACGCCTACGCCGGGGTCCCCGTCGCCAACGTCGGCGACGCCCGCGACCGCCTCGGCCTGCTCGCCGGCCGGGTGCGCGCCGTCTGGCCGGGCGCCCGCGTCGTCGGCCGCGCCCTGCCCGTGTTCTGCCGCAAGGGGGAGAACATCGGCATCGTCGCCGCCCTCGACGTCGCCCAGCCCGGGGACGTCCTCGTCGTCGACGGTCAGGGCGACCCCGACCGCGCCCTCATGGGCGAACTCATCGCCGAACGCGCCCGCGTCAAGGGCGTCCTGGGCATGGTCGTCGACGGCGCCGTCCGCGACGTCGAGGAACTGCAGGAACTCCGGTTCCCCGTGTGGGCGGTGGGTTCCTCCCCCGCCGGCCCCTACAAGAACGGGCCCGGCTGGGCCGGTCGCCCGGTGGCCGTCGGCGGTGTCGTCGTGAACCGCGGCGACCTCGTCGTGGGCGACGGCGACGGCGTGGTGGTCGTCCCGGCCGCCGAGGCCGAGCGCACGCTCGCCGACGCGCTCGCGGTGCAGGCCGACGAGAACGCCCGCCGTGCCGCGATCGTCGCCTCCGGCGGACCCCGGTGATCGCGATCTGGGCGCTGGGCGCCTACATCACCTCGATCATCGTCTGGAACGCCGCGCTCAAGCGGAACATCGGCGAGGCGATGCTCGTCGGGCTGCTCGTCACCGTGGCCTTCGCCGGGAGGGACCTGTTCTCCCTGCTCGCCACCTCGGTGGCGCACGCGATGCAGGAGGAGGTCACCTACGCCGCCATCGCGTTCGTCGTGGCCAGCCACCTCATGAGCCGGACCCCGATCCTGTTCCGGCTCATCGACATCCTCAACTCGCTGCTCGGGCGGGTGCGCGGGGGTCCCGTCTACACGAGCATCCTCGGCGGGGCCGCGTTCGCCGCCATCGCCCACATCGGCGCGGCCGTGACGGCCGCCGTCGGGTCCATCACCATCCCCTGGATGAAGCGGTCCGGGGTGACACCGGCGATGTCCGCGACCGTCGTCGCCGGCTGCGCGGGGATGGGGATCACCTTCCCCTTCAGCGGGACGATGTTCATCCTCGTCGGTTCCGCCGGGGTGTCCCAGCTCATGGACGCCGACGAGATCGTCCTGCCCCTGTTCATCGCGGGCGCCTGGTGCCTGCTGTACCGGCTCGTCGCGGCCTTCGTCATCGTGCGCCGGCACGGCATCCAGGCGATGGACCCGGCCGACCTGCTGCCCGTGCGGCGCAGCGTGCGGGTGGGGTGGACCTCGCTCCTGCTGCTCGTCGCGATCGCCGTCCCCGTCGCGTTGACGCTCGGCCCGACCGGGCGGGCCCTGAACTCCTGGACGGGTGTCGACGTGGGGGACGCCGTCAGCCTCGTGCTGTGGATCCCCGTCCTGCTCACGGTCCTCGTGGCCGTCCTCGGCCGCGACGCGCTGCCGAAGCGGCCGCGCGAGTGGTGGACGCTGTTCGGGGACAGCGCACCGCGCATCGGTGTCGTCGGCGTGACGATCGTCAGCGCGTTCGCGGCGTCGGGGGCCCTGGCCAGCCTCGGGCTGCCCGCCCAGTTGACGGCGCTGCTGGGCCGGCTCGACGCGCCCCTGTGGATCCTCGCGATCTGCGTCGGCGTGCTCGTGGTGGCCGTGGCCATCCCGCTGACCGGGTCGGCGACGATGGCGGCCATCGGCCCCGTCGCCGTGGTGACGCTCGTGGGTGCCGGGGTTCCCGCCCCCGTCGCGGCGTCCGCCGTGCTGGTGTTCGCCTCCACCGAGGGCGCCTCCCCGCCGTCGGCCGCCCCGATCTACGTCGCCAGCGGCATCGCCGGCGCCGACCCGGGCAAGACGTTCAAACCCCTCGTCGGGTACTTCTGCCTGCCGGTCCTCGCGATCGGCGTGCTCATCAGCCTGGGCGTCCTGCCCGTCTGACCCCGTCCCGTCCCCCGTCTCGAAGGTGAGCCGACCGATGTCCCGCACGCTGCCCGTGATCCGCTTCGTCTTCACCCTCGCCACCGTCGTGCTCGTGCTCGGCGGGATCGTCCTCGTCGCCGCGCAGGCCGTCGCCCTCGTCCTGGGCCGGGGCACCTGGCTCGAGGCCGTCCCGGAGGTGGTCGGGCCGCCCACCCTCGTCTCGGCGAGCGTGGCCGGCCTGCTGGCGTTCGTCCTCAGCTACGGCCGCGCGGACCGCTCGGCCGAGCACGAACCCGAGGACGACGGGGCCACGACCACGGCCTGACCCGCCTCACAGGCCGCGGGCCCAGCTCTCCCCCACCGCGGCCGCCGTCCGCAGCACCTCACCGGCCCGTTCGCGCAGTTCAGCGGCAGGGACCTGTTCGACCGGCCCGGCGAGCGAGAGCGCACCGAGCGGTTCCCCGGCCGGCGTCCGGACGGGAACGCTGACGGCGGCCACCCCGACGGCCCGCTCACCGACGGAGACGTGGTAGCCGTTGCGGCGCAGGGCGTCCAGGTCGTCGACCAGCGCGCCGCGGTCCAACCCGACACCGCTGACGTCGGGGTGGCGCTCGAGGTGACCGGCCAGCGCGGACAGCTCGTCCTCGTCGAAGTCCACGGAGATCGCCTTGCCGGCCCCCAGGTGCAGCGGCAGGCACCGGCCGATGGGCAGTTCGTAGCGCAACGGGAACCGCCCGTCGACGCGCGCCACGAGCACCCGGTCGAACCCCACGCGCTCGTAGAGGGAGCACGTGAGACCGGTGCTCGCCGCGAGTTCCTGCAGGAACGGGCGCGCGGCGGTGACGAGGCGGTCGTTGACGAGGAACGAGTGGGCGGCGGCCAGGACGGACGGGCCGACGCGGAACCGCCGCCCCTCCGCGGCGACGTACCCGCGGGCCTGCAACGTGGCCAGGATGCGCGAGACCGTCGGCAACGTCAGCCCCGTGCCCTGGGCGACGTCGCTGAGGCGCAACGGCCCCGGCGCACGCTGCAAGACGTCGAGGACGTCGAGGCTGCGGTCGAGCGAGCGCATCGTCGAGGAACCCTGGTCGGCCACCGGTCCATCCTGCCCGACGCCCGCACCCCGTCCGGCGGGTGCACCCGGCGACGCTCGACGGGGCGCTTCCCGTGACCGAGCCGGTTCCGGCGCGCCACCGCCACGGCAGGTCCACACCGGTCAGGAAGGGCGCTTCCAGTCGAACGTCTCGATGCGCCAGAACATCCACTCGAACCACCACCGCAGGTGGGGCGGCTGGATGCACGACCCCGAGGACGCGGCGAACGCGTGGAGGTCCGCGTCGCTCAGGAGCAGCAGTTCCCGCCCTTCCCGGACGAGCTCGGCCAGCACCGCGTCGCTCTCGGACGCCAGCATCGTGGCCTGCTGGAACCACGGGTCACCGGCTCCCAGGGCCGCGTCGCTGAACCACCCGCCGAGCACGGCGGTCAGCACCGGCCAGCGGGAAATCCACCGGGAAGAGCGCTCGTCCCTCCTGGTGTCGACAACGTTCACCCGCACGACGCGGAGGCGGTCGGTCCGCTCCAGGACGACCCCCAGGAAGCGTGACGCCGTCGGTCGCGGCTCCGTGGAATCGTCATCCGCGCGGAGCACCGTACCGACCGTTTCGCCCGCGTCGACCACCACGAAGTCCCGCACCGTGGGGGTCACCGGCAGCATCACTCCCGCCAGCGCTCGACGCACCACGGCCTCGGCCTCGGCCTCGGCCTCCACCTCGGCGGTGTAGGACCGCCACGCCGGGAGGTGGGGCGGGAGGTCCACGGTGGAG
The DNA here is from genome assembly GCF_041320705.1 of Kineococcus mangrovi. Lineage (NCBI taxonomy): Bacteria > Bacillati > Actinomycetota > Actinomycetes > Kineosporiales > Kineosporiaceae > Kineococcus > Kineococcus mangrovi. The sequence goes on along the minus strand of NZ_JBGGTQ010000008.1, from coordinate 36,150 downwards.
GACGGATCGGCGGCGACCTCGTTCAGTCGTCGGTCCAACCACTCCGCCCACCGCGTCCAGGAAACTCCTTCCGGCGGCAGGACGGAGTGGACACCGCTGCTCCCCGCGATCTCGCTCTCGACGTCACTAGCCCGCGCACGCGACAGGAGCTCGCTCCAGACCTCACGCTCTCGCACGAAGTTGACGCCGTTCGTCGCGAGCAGGTGCTCCAACCGCTCGCGGGGGCACAGGCCCCAGTCCAGATCGGCGTACGCGAGGGGGATCAAGGAGCCGATCACGATCGACCGTCCGGGTAAGCCGTCAGGACGAACCACGAACCGTCACGCGCCTTGCTCAACACGACCTTCACCGTCGACACCTCAACTCGCTCGAACCCACCACTGACGTCCTTCCTCCAGATGACACCTGCCGTCGACGGCGCAGGAGCGATCACCAGCACCTGGCGCGCACCGGAGGCCACCGCCGCGTCGATCTCAGCTCGATGACTCCGCAGAGCGTCCCCGATGACCGCTTCCGCGGTCGCCTGGTCCACGAACCGCGACGCGCGTGGCGGGGTCCTCAGCACCTCCACACCCTCCTCGACCCGTCCCGTCGCCAACCGCTGGTGCAGGAACTCATCGTCCACCTCCACGTGCCGTCCGAGCGTGTGCGCCGGGAAGAACACCTCGCTGCGCCCGAGGTCCACACCGTCGTGGAGCTCGTCGAGGCTCTGCGGCTTCGGATCCCCGCCCGCGTCGAGGTGTTTCTCCAGCGGGTGCCCCGCCGGCAGCGTCTTCCCCAGGGGTCCGCCGCGCAGACCCCGGCCGACGAACGCCATCCCGAGGGTCGCACCGGCGGCGCCGTAGCGCCCGTCCCGCCAGTCGTCCCAGGCGACGGTGTCGGCCAGCGTGCGGACCGGGTGCGCGACCGCGTCCAGCGCCGCGGCCGGTGCGCTGCGCACCGCGGTCGTCCACCCCGGCCGGTCCCACGTCCACCCCGCGGCGAGGAACGTCGTGTCCAGCGCGGCGCCGCCGACGGTCCGGGCCGCGTCGTCGACGTGCTCCCCGAGGCGGCGGGGCCGGCGCGGCACCTGGTCGACGACGGCGAGGACGCGGGCGGCGAAGGTCTGCGTCAGGGTGTCGAACTCCGCCAGGACGACCTGGCGGCTGGCGTCCCACCGCTCGAGCTCGGCCCAGTCCGCGTGCCACGTCGCGAGGTCCCCCACGCCCGCGTCGATCCGGGACCGCACCTGCGCTCGGCCCGCGTCCACGCGGGCGAGCTGCCCCTGCAGCATCCCGAGTTCGCGGGCGTGCTCCGCGACGAGGTGGGCGCCCTCGCGCGCGGTGCGCTGCAACGTCTCCAGGTGCCGGTCGAGCTCGAGCACCCGGTCGGTGAACCCGTCGCGGGCGAGGCCGTACCAGCACTCGAGCGAGGCCACGGCGCGGCCGACGTCGGTGGCGACGTCGGCGGCCGCCTCCGCGGCGGCACGGGCGGTGGCGGCCGCTGCGTCCGCGGCCACGACCGACAACCCCGACAACTCGTCCACACCCACCTCCCGGTGGGCGGGAAACTACCGGCGAGACGGTGCCGGTGACGCTCGTCGTCCACAGGACGATTCCGGCGGCGACGCAGCGTCGACACCCGGTCGCACCCGGAAAACTCCTGGCCGCGGGGCCGGGCGGGTCAGCCCGCGAGCACCGCCGCGCCCCGGCGCCGGCGTGCCAGCGCCGGTCGCGCGGCGAGCACACCCGCGAGCACCACGGCCGCGAGGAGCGGCACGATCCCGCACACGGCCATCCCGGCGCGCACGCCGACGTGCTCGGTGATCCAGCCGATGATCGGGCCGCCGATCGGGGTGCCACCCATGAACACCAGGACGTAGAGCCCCATGACGCGGCCGCGGAACTCGGGGTCGACCCACAGCTGCACGGAGGAGTTCGCGATGGCCTGGAAGGCGAGGTTCGTCACGCCCATGAGGACGAGGATCACCGTGAACGTCCCCAGGTTCGGCGCGAACGCCGCGAGGGTCTGCGCCGCGCCGAAGGCCGCACCCAGCAGGAGGATCAGCCGCAGGCGGGCGTGGCTGCGGCCACCGGCGATGAGGGCGCCGGCGATGGAACCGACGGCGATGACGATGTTGAACGTGCCGTACATCCCGGCACCGGCGTGGAACGTCTCGGAGGCCATGGCGGTGAGGACGACGGGGAAGTTCAGCCCGAAGGTGCCGAAGACGCCGACGAGGGCGATGGTCCAGCCGACGTGCGGGCGGTCGCGGACGTAGCGCAGGGCCGAGCGCAGCTGCCCCTTCTCGCGCAGCAGCGGCGTCGTGCGGTGCAGTTCCGCGGTCCGCATCGAGGCGAGGGTGATGGTGGGCCCGACGTACAGCAGCGCGTTGACGGCGAACGCCCACCCGGACCCGACGGTCCCGATGAGGACGCTGGACACGGCCGGCCCCACCAGGCGCGTCGTCTGGAACACCGCGGCGTTGAGGGCGATCGCGTTGCGCACGTACTGCGCGGGGACGACCTCGCCGACGAACGACTGCCGGGTGGGGTTGTCGAGGGCGACGACGAAACCACCCACGAGGGCCATCGCGTAGATCGCGCCGACGGTGATGTGCCCGGAGATGGTCAGGACCGCGAGCGTCGTGGCGACCGACGCGCTGCACAGCTGCGTGACCAGGAGGATGTTCCGCTTGGGGTAGCGGTCGGCGATCATCCCGCCGTGCATCCCGAACAGCAGGATGGGCAGGAACTGCAGGGCCATCGCGATGCCGACGGCGGCCGGGGAGCCGGTGAGTTCGAGGGTGAGCCAGTCCAGGGCGATGTTCTGCACCCAGACACCGGTGTTCGCGAAGGCCTGACCGGTGGCGTAGATGCGGAAGTTGCGGACGCGCAGGGCGGCGAAGGTGCTGCCCGTCCGGGCGCTGCGGCGGCCGCTGGGGGGACCGGTGGGAGTCGACTCGGTGCTGGCTTCGGCGGCTGCCGGTGTCACGGACGGGTGCCTCTCGTGCTGTCCTCGCGGGTGCTGACCTGGGTGGCGGCCCCGGGTGGTGCCCCCGGGCCACTGACGCTGCGTGACCATCATCGGCGACGCGCGGGGTAGGCTGCACCGCAGTTGAGGGCTTATCAGTCATCACGACTCGTGATGGGGCGCGACGGGGCGGTGGGCGTGAGCGCCGGACAGGGGCCGACGGGAACCTTCGAACCCGTCCAGTTGCGGACCTTCCTCGCCGTGGCGCAGACGCACTCGTTCACCCAGGCCGCCGCGCGGCTCGGCGTCCGGCAGTCCACGGTGAGCCAGCACGTCCGCAAGCTCGAGGACTCCGTGGGCCGGCAGCTCATCCACCGCGACACCCACTCGGTGACGTTGACGCCCGACGGCGAGGCCATGATCGGTTTCGCGCGCTCGATCCTCGCTGCGCACGAGCAGACCGCGGCCTACTTCACCGGCGCCCGCCCGGTCGGCCGGTTGCGCATCGGGATGTCCGACGACCTCGCCCTGACCCGGCTGCCGCAGATCCTGCGCGACTTCCGGTCGGAGAACCCGCGCGTCGACCTGGAGCTGACCGTCGACCAGTCCGGGACGCTGCACCGGCGGCTGGAGAACGACCGCCTGGACATCTTCATCGGCAAGCGCCCGCGCGGTTCGGGCGAGGGCAAGCTCGTCAAGCGCGAACGGCTGGTGTGGGTGGGCAACCCCTCGACGCGGCTCGACCTCACCCAGCCCGTGCCGCTGGCCGTGTACCCCTCCCCGTCCCTCAGCGGCACGGCGATGCACCAGGCGCTGGACCGGGTCGGCATCGGCTACCGGTCGGCGTGCGTGTGCCGCGGCGTCAACGGGCTCATCGCCGCGGTGGCCGCGGGCATCGGCGTCTCGTGCCTGGCCAGCTCGCTCGTCCCGCCCCAGCTCGTGGCGCTCGGCGCGCAGCACAAGCTGCCCGAGCTCGGTCAGATCGACCTCGTCCTGCTGACCAACCCCAAGACGCAGGACCGTCCCGCCTCCCGGGCGCTGGCGGCCGCGGTGCTCTCCAGCGGGCCCTCGTCGCTGTGGCCCAGCGGCTGACGGGAAGCGCACCGCCGATCCGGTTACGGTGCGAGGGTGCTCGCCGGCCTGCACCACCACCTCCGGGCCGTCTCGCGCCCCGACGCCGCGGGTGACCTGCCCGCCGTGCTGCGGTCGGCCGGGCGCGCCGCCCGGGTGGCGGTCGACGCCGACCACAGCGTCCTGTGGGCGAGCAGGGGCCCGGCGGCGTCCGGCAGCCTCTACCTCGTCGACGGGGAGGGGTTCCTCGACGTCGACCCGCCCGCGTGGGCCACCGGTCGCGGCGGGGACCTCCTCGTCGAGCGCGACGTGGACCTGCCCGGGCTCGCGGCACCGGCCCCGCACGCGCTCGTCGTGCCGATGGGCGGCGGCGCGCTGGGCGCTCTCGCCCTGACCCGCGACCACGCCTTCTGCGCGCAGGAGGAGGAAGCGGCCGGCGTCCTGGCCCTCGGCCTCGCACTCGCCGTGCAGGTGGCCCACCTGACGGTCGCGGAGCGGTCGGCGGCCGCGGCGGCCACCAGGGGCGCCCTGCTGGAGAGCGTCACCGAACTGCTGCAGACGAGCGCGACGACCGCGGAGATCACCGCCCGCATCCCCACCGCGGTCGTCGAGGTCCTCGACTGCGCGTCGTCCTCCCTGCACGTCCTCGACGGCGACGAGCTCGTCGGCGAGGCGCACCCCCCGCTGCCCGAGCCGGTCGGCTCCCGCCTGCGCCGCGTCCACCGCACCGCGGACACCCCGATGGGCGAGGCGGTGCGCACGGGCCGGCCGGTGGTCCTGACGGGGACGGACGTCGACCGGTACCGGGGCCTGGACGGGATGGACCCCGGCCGCGTCGGTGTCGCGCTCGTGGTCCCGCTGACCGGCCGGGACGACCTCGTCCTGGGCACGCTGACCGTGAACTGGGGCGAGCGCTCCCCGTGGGGGCACACCGACCTCGACCTGTTCGCAGCCGTCGCCGCGCAGCTCGCCGTGGCCCTGGAGCGGGCGCAGCTGCTGGACGCCGAGCGGTCCTCGCGCGCCGAGCTGTCCCGCTCGCACGAGGCGCTGGGCCGGCTCGCCCGCGACCTGCAGCGCGGGCTGCTGCCGCAGCGGCTGCCGCACCGCGCGGGTCTCGACGTCGCGACGCGGTACGCCCCGGCGCTGGCCGGGGCGGAGATCGGGGGCGACTGGTACGACGCCGTCGGGGACGGGGCGGACGGGGCGGACGTGGCGCTCATCGTCGGCGACGTCCAGGGGCACAGCACGCGCGCCGCCGGGCTCATGGGGCAGCTGCGGACCGCCGTCCGCGCCTACGTCAGCGAGGGCCACGACCCCTCCGCGGCCCTGGAGCGCACGAACCGGCTCCTCGTCGACCTCGACGCGGGCCGGTTCGCGACGTGCTGCCTCGTCCGGCTGGACACCTCGACCGGCATCCTCACGGTGGCCTCGGCGGGCCACCACCCACCGCTGGTCGTGGACGACTCCGGCTTCCGCGAGCTGGCCGTCGACCCCGGGCCGCCGCTGGGTGTCGACCACGGCGCCGTCTACCCCTCGACGCGGTACCGGCTGCTGGGCCGCAGCGCCCTGGTGCTGCACACCGACGGGGTCGTGGAGGTGCTCGGCGAGGGGTCCGAACGGGGCGAACGGGCGCTGCACGACACCCTGCGCGCAGTGGTGGGCCGGTCGCCGGCCCCGACCGCCGAGGAGCTGGCGACGACCGTCCTGGCGGCGATCCCGCACCGGCTCACCGACGACGCCGCCCTCCTCGTGGCGACGTTCGCGGGCGCGGACGCGGGCCGGCTCGACGCCGCGCTGCGGTTGCCGGCCGACATCCGCGCGGTCGCCTCGGCCCGCGGGTTCCTGCGCGAGCGCCTCACGGCGTGGTCGGCGGACGAGCTGCTCGACGAGGCCGAGCTCGTCCTGTCCGAGCTCGTGACGAACGCGCTCGTGCACACCGCCGGCGACGCCGGGCTCACCCTGCGCTTCGACGGGGCGGAGCGGCGGCTGAGGATCGCGGTCGGGGACTCCTCGACCCGGTCCCCCCGCGAACGGGACGCCCCGCCCGACGCGCTCGGCGGGCGGGGCCTCGCCATCGTCGATGCCGTCGCCGACGCGTGGGGCGTCGACGTCACCGCGGACGGCAAGACGGTGTGGGCCGACCTCGCCGTCGAAACCGACTGACCCGCGCCCGGTCCGCCGGTCCGCCCTCAGCGACCGCCGAGCAGCCCGCGGATCTGCTGCACCTGGTCGTCGCCGAGCCCGAGCTGACCCATGACGCCCTCGAGCCAGTGCGGGTCGCCGTCGCCGAAGAGGCCGCCGAGCAGGTCGTCCTCCTCCTCGTCCCCCACCGCGGCGGCGATCGCGGGCCAGAACCCGCGCGCGATCGTCCACGGCGCCCGCTCGGACAGGACCCCGAGCACCCCGAGGTCGGACAGCCGCTCCTTCAGCTCCTCCACGGCCACCCCGGCGGCCGGGCCGAGGACGGCGCCGTCCTCGACCAGGGCGTCGAGGGTGACGTCGTCGAAGGGCTCGCCCGTCATCGCGGAGGCCAGGACGGTGGGCAGGACGGCCTCGGCGACGGAGAAACCCTCCTCCAGGGTCGCCGGGTCCTCCAGGACGAAGCGCCCGACGAGCTGACGGCGCAGCTCGCGCTGCTCCGGGGCGGGCTCGAGCCAGCCGTCGGCCTCGGCGCCCGGGACGAGCAGCGTCTCGTCCGCACCGTCGAGCAGGTCCAGGTCGAGCATGAGGAGGACGACCTGGCGCAGCCACGGCACGTCCTGGAGCTCCTGCGGTTCCCCCTCGGTGTCGGCGGTGACGGGGATGGGGTGCTCGAAGGCGGCCAGGACCGCGGTGACGTCGTCACCGGCGAGCTCGGCGTCGTCGGGCACCTCCAGGCCGTCGCCGACGTGGGCGAGCACGGCCTGCGCGGCCCGCACGGGGAAGGAGGCGAGGACCGTCTCGTCCTCCTCGCCCTCGTCGACGTCCGCGGCGGCGGCGGCGAGCACCTCGGCCAGCTCCGGCGGCTCACCGGCCACGAGCGCCAGGTCCGTCTCCAGGTCACCGGGGGTCCCCTGCCAGCGGCCCGTCTGGCCCAGGAACGTCAGCAGCTGCCACCAGATCGCCTGCAGGTCCTCGACCATCTCGGCGGGGTCGTCGGCGCCGACGTCCTCGACCATCACCGGCAGGACGCGGGTGAGGAGCACGTCGACGTCCTCGGGGGTCAGGCGCGTCAGCCGTGCCCCGGGCCGCAGCGTCAGCAGGCCCCCGGCGCCGACGGTGAGCGCCTCCACGACCGCCTCGGGCCCGACCTCCTCGTCGACGTGCACGTTCTCGTCGAGCCAGGTGGTGAAGGGTCCGCGCAGGTCGGCCATCGCCTGCCGGCCGAGGGCGTAGGAGCCGGGTTCGAGGGTGTCGTCCACCTGGCAAGCCTGTCACCCCCGGAGGGGCCGGCTCCACCACCGGCGGGGTCCTGGACGTGAGCGTCCCGCGAACGTTCAGCCCGCCCGGGCGGCCGCCCCGGACCCGCTCTCGTGCCGGTCGAGGTCCAGGGCCCCCTCGTCGGCCAGCCGCGTGAGGGCGACGTGCACGGACAGCTGCAGACCGCGGGGCACCCGCCACGGGCTGCGGCCCGGGACGACACCGGTGGCGAGGAGCTCCGTCGCGTGCCCCGTGGCGACGAGTTCGCGCAGCCGGCGACCACCGGCGGCGACCTCCGCGGGCACCTCGGACGTCGCGAGGGCCAGGGCGAGGGCGGCGGCCCGGTCGTGGCGCAGCAGGTGGACGAGCTCGGCGACCACGAGGCGCCGCCGGGCGAACGCGGCGTCCTCGGCGCGGGCGCTGTCCCACGCGGGCCACTGGGGACCGCGACGGCCGTCGGGGCGCAGGTAGTCCAGCGCGATCAGCCGCGCCCGCAACCACGGTGCCCCCGCGGTCCGGCCGCGCAGGACGTCCTCGGCGTCCTGGACGACGCGGGTGCGCCGCAGGGGTCCGAGCTCCACCGGCAGGCCCGACCGGACGGTGTGGGTGCCCCGGCCCAGCAGGCCGTCCCGGCGCTCCGTCGCGGCCACCGCCCACAGCGCGGCCACGCCGTGCTCGTCACCGGTCCAGGCCCCCAGCTCGCGGAGGAAGACGACGTACCGGACCCACACCGCGGCGAGCGCGGCCGCTTCGGCCCGGCGGTCCAGCCCGTCGAGCTCGGCCCGCAGGTGCGCGCACCGCACGAGCGTGCCGACGTCGCCGGTGTCGAGAGCGGTCAGGACCCGGTCGGTGCGGTCCTCCCCGCGGGCGCGCAGCAGGTCGCGGCGGGAGTCGCGCCAGGTGCGCAGGTGCGCGGCGAGCTCGTCGGTCCCCAGGTGGGGGGCCCGACCGGCCAGCCACTGCGCGAAACTCCGGTCCACCTCGCGCACGGTGCGCTGTCCTCCCACGGGGCCCCCTCGATCGGCGGAGCCCCACCGTAGGCGGCCGGGCGCGGGAGTCCGGGGAGTTGTCCACAGGCCCGGGGTGTTCCCGGGCCCGTGGACGAGGCACCACCTCAACCGAGGTGGTGCGACCTCACCGGCCGATCTTGTCGTCGGCCGCCTGCTGGGCCTTGTCGACCTGCTCCTCGTGCTGGCCGCCGGTCTTGGCGTCCGCTGCGTCGCCGGCCTTCTCGATGGCGGCGTCGCTGGCCTTCTCGGTGATGTCGCCGAAGTCGGGCACGGTGGTTCTCCCTCGTTCTCGTCGTGGTCGTCCCGGACGTCTTCGAGTGTGCGCCGTCCCGCTGAGCCCGCACCCCGGGGGTCGGCGACCGCGGGTCAGGACGAGGGGCGCACCCAGTCCTGCCCCGGCTGCCAGTCCGGGAACGCGTAGTCCGCCATCGAGACCTGCGCCCCCGCGGCCGTCGCGGCGGCGATGGCCTGCTCGCGGTCGGCGCTGAACCGGGCGTTCAGGTCGCGCAGCGCACCCCGCAGGTCCGTGACGTCCCCGCCGAGGTAGCCCTGGACGATGTCGCCGAGGTGCGGGCTGACGGGTTTCTGCGCCGCCTGCACCTGGGCGATCTGCGGGTTCCGGACGATGGGTTCCGGTGCCCGCTTCACGGTGTCGGCGAACCAGCCGCACAACGTCTTGTACGGTTCGATGACGTCGGCGGACTGCACCACGGACAGGTCGAACGGTGGCTGGTCCATGCCGGCGGCCAGGCCCTTCTGGTACTCCGTCGTCGTCATGGACTCGATGACGGCGTTCGCCGGTTCGGGGTTGGCGGTGTTGCCGGCGATGAAGAACTGCGCCGCCGGGGTTCCCCGGTAGGTCGTCGGGTCGGACCCGTCGGGGGTGAGGATCGGGCCGACGCCCATCGTGTCGACGAACGCCGGGACGACGTTCTTCGCCCCGCCCGCGCACCACGGCCCGTCGGGGAAGTACCCGGCGACACCGGAGGCCCAGCGGGTGCGGGCGTCGGCGACGGTCAGGCTGCCGCTGCCGGGGAGGATGAGCCCCGAGTCGTTGAGCTCCTTCCAGAACTCGATGGCGTCGACGTAGGTGTCGTCGTCGTAGGCGTACTCCCCCGTCGTGTACTTCGCGCCCTGGAACCCGGGGAACCCGGCGGCCTGGGCGAGGTCGTCGATCTGCTCGCGCATCCGGGCCACCCCGCCGAGAGCCAGCACCATGGGGGCCGCGTCGCCGCCGCTCGCCGCGATCTTCTCCAGGTTGGACCGGTACTCGTCGTAGGACGCCGGCGGGGAGTCGGGGTCCAGGCCCGCGTCGGTGACGACGTCCACGTTGAACCAGTGGGCCGCGGAGTACTGCTGGTAGCTGAACAGGGGCAGGCCGTAGAGCTTGCCGTCGATCGTCGTGATGCCTTCGGCGTAGGCACCCTCGGGCAGCGCGGCCCTGGCCTGGTCCGACAGCGTGATCTCGTGCAGCCACCCCTCCGCGACGAGCGCCGGGAGCGGCAGGCCGACGACGTTGCTGTAGATGTCCGGCAGCTGGTTGGACTGGTTGGCCAGCTGCAGCGCCTCGGTGGAGCGGGTGACGTCGTTGTAGGTGTACTCGATGGCGACCCCGAGGGCCTGGGACTCCTTCTGCGCCCACTCGGCGTGGAACTTCTGCAGGGCGCTGAAGTGGTCCCACCACCGCAGGGACGCGGTGGCGCCGGGGCCGGCACCGTTGCCGCTGCTGCCTCCGCAGGCGGCGAGCAGGGTGAGGGCGGACAGGCCGCCGCCGCCGGCGAGCAGCGAGCGGCGCGAGATCTGGGGCATGACGGTTCTCCTCGTCGAGAGTGGTCGTGCGGGGGTGGTGGTCGCGTGGATCAGGACTTGACGGCTCCGGCGATGCCTTCCACGAAGTACCGCTGGAGGAAGAGGAACAGCGCGACGATGGGCAGGATCGAGATGACGCCCGCGGCGGCCATCCCGGACCAGTCGGTGGCGTTCTCCCCGACGAAGGCCTGCATGCCGACCGACAGGGTCCGCAGGTCCGGGTCGCTGAAGGAGAACACGAGGGGCAGGAAGAACGCGTTCCAGGTGGCGAGGAACGTCAGCAGCGCCACGGTGGCGGTGACGGGCATCGACAGGGGGAGCATGATCTGGAAGAAGACGCGCCCGAAACCCGCGCCGTCGACCGTCGCCGCCTCCTCCAGCTCCTTCGGCAGCTGCCGGAAGTAGCCGGCGTAGATGAGGATCGCGGACACGTTGGCCGCCCCGGACAGGGCCAGGACCATCCCGGTGAGGGAGTTCAGCAGACCCAGCTCCATCGACAGCTTGACGATGGGGATGATGGTGTAGCCGGTCGGGACGAACAGCGTCGCGACGAGCACGCCGATGATGAGCTTCTGCCCGCGGAAGCGGTAGCGGCCCAGCACGTACCCGGCGAGGGCGCAGCGGACGACGACGATGACGACGGTGGACACCGTGAGGATGACGGTGTTCACCATGTACCGGCCGAAGTTCGCGTCCGTCCAGGCCCGGGAGTAGTTCTCCCACGCGAAGTCCTCCGGCACGAGCGTCAGCCCGGCCGTGAACACCTCCAGGGAGCTCTTGAGCGAGGCCGACACCATCCACACGAACGGGTAGACCCAGACGAGCGCGAGGACGGCCAGCAGGAGCAGCACGCCCCACCAGGGGGCCCGGCGGGCGATGCGGCGACCGAGCCCCTCGCCGGGCGGGGCGGTGGGACGGGCGGGGCGGGTGAGCGTGGTCACGAGAGGTCCTTCCGGCTGCGGCGGGCCACGACGAGCGCCCAGGCCTGCAGCGCACCGACGACCATGACGAACAGCCCGAACAGGACGGCGGCCGCCGAGGCGAAGCCGAGCTGCGGGATGGAGGCGCTGAACGCCCAGCGGTAGATGTAGATCTCGATGATCTCGGTGGAGAAGAACGGTCCGCCGCCCGTCATCGTCTGCATGAGGTCGAAGGCGTGGAACGTGTCCTCGACCGTGAGCACGGTGATGATGAGCAGGAACGGGACGAGCAGCGGCAGCGTGACGTACCGGAAGATGTGGAACGCCCCGGCACCGTCGATGCGGGCCGCCTCGTACAGCTCCGTCGGGACGGTCTGCAGCGCCGCGAGCCAGTAGACCATCGTGATCCCGAAGAACTTCCAGACGTACACCGCGGCGGCCGTGACGAGCGCCGTCCCGGAGTCGCCGAGGAAGTCGATCCCGGTGTCCGCCCCCAAGGCCTTGAGGAACGCCGTGAACGGGCCGCTGGCGGGGTCGAAGACGAACTGCATGACGACCCCGACGATGGCGGTCGTGGTGACGACCGGGAGGAAGTAGACGGTGCGGAACAGGTTCCGCAGCGGCAGCTTCGGCGAGTTCAGCAGCATGGCCAGCAGCAGGCTCAGCAGGATGCGGGCCGGCGCGACCAGCAGCATGAAGACCAAGGTGATCCGCACCGACGACCAGAACGCGGGGTCGGCCAGGACGGCCTGGTAGTTGCTGATCCCGACGAAGCGCTGGCTGGAGGAGAACCCGTTCCACTCCACGAGCGAGTACCAGTAGCTGGCCACGATGGGGTACAGCGTGTACAGGCCGTACAGGACGATGGTGGGGGTGAGGAACGCCCAGATCCAGATCGTCTGGCGGCGGGTGTCGATCCCGCGCTTGCGGCGTCCCGTGGTCGCGAGCTCCGTCGGAGCCACGGCCGGGGGTGGGCTGATCGTTCTCGCCATCGAGGGTTGCCTCCCTACCGGATCTGGCTGAGCGAGAAGGTGGCCGGGTCCCCGCCGGTCCGGTGGCCCCGGTCCAGCGAGCTCACCGCCTCCAGCTCGTCCTCGGTGAGGACCAGCTCGGCGGCGGCCAGGTTCTCGGCCAGCCGCGCGCGGCGGCTGGACTTGGGGATGACGACGTGCCCGGACTGCAGGTGCCAGGCCAGGACGACCTGGGCCGGGGTGACGCCGTGGCGCTCGGCGAGCCCGACGACCGCGGGGTCGGTGAGGTCGGCGCCCTGCCCGAGCGGGGAGTACGCCTCCACGACGATCCCCCGGTCCCGGCAGGCCGCGACGAGGCCGCGCTGCTGGTACGTGGGGTGCAGTTCGACCTGGTTGACGGCCGGGACCCCGTCCAGGGCGTCCAGGTGCTCGACGAGGAAGTTCGAGACCCCCACCGCCCGGACCCGCCCCTCGGCGTGCAGCCGCTGCAGGGCCCGCCAGCTGTCGGCGTACCGGCCGGCCGCGGGGTTCGGCCAGTGCACCAGGTACAGGTCGAGCTGCTCGACCCCCAGCCGGGCGCACGTGTCGTCGTAGGCGCGCAGCGCCGAGTCGTACCCCTGGTCGCCGTTGCGCAGCTTGGACGTGACGAACACGTCCTCCCGGGGCAGCCCGCTGGCCGCGAGGGCCGCCCCGACCCCTGCCTCGTTGACGTACGCGGCGGCCGTGTCGACGTGCCGGTAGCCGAGGTCGAGGGCGTCCTCCACGACGCGCTGCGCGTCGTCCGGCGGGACCTGGAACACCCCCACCCCGAGCTGGGGGACGGCGACGCCGTCGTGCAGCCGGACGGCGTCCAGTTCCGGGGCGGTCACCGCGGTTCCAGCACGAGGAGCGAGACCGACGGCAGGGGGAGCTCGACGGTGGCCGAGAACGTCCCGCCGCTGACGGTGACGTCGCGGGCCGGTTCGAGCTCCTCCAGACCCTGCCGGGCCTTGACGGCGGCGAGCTGCTCGGCCGTCGGGTCCTGCGGGCTGCCCTGCTCCGTCCACGCGGTGTGGGCGTTGCTGTGGGTGGCGTCGATGCGGTGGTGGTGCAGCGCGTACGTGCCGTCGGGCAGGTTCTCCACGCGCAGGGCGACGGGGGTGGACCGGGTGTCCTCGTGGTGCTGGTCGTCGGTGTGCCGCCAGACGAGGACGCTGACGCGGCCCGCGGCGTCCGCCGAGGCCAGCGCGTCGACCTCCTCGCGCATGCTGCGCCCGTCGCCGGCGTCGAGGTCCTCGACGGGGCTCATGGCGTCCGAGGTCGCGGTGAGCCGGCGCCCGCCGAGGCGGGAGACCATGCGGTAGGCGTTGAGCAGCGGTTTCTCGATCCCCCCGGCCGTGAGGAACGCGCGGGTCCCCTCGAAGTACCGCTCGCCCTCGAAGTAGAAGCTCCAGGACGTGGCCTGCTCGACGGTGACGGTCTCGGTCTCGTTGAGGTCGAGGATCTTCTTGAACAGCTTGACCTGGAACACCGGGTAGTACTCGGTGTTCTGGAACCGGAAGTTCGCGTTGTCGTAGACGCTGTAGTGCGCGGGCACGCCCGCGTCGCACTCGTCGACGATGGCGGGCAGACCGTGGTACTGCGGGAACTCTGCGACGACGCGCTGCATGCGGCGGATCTCGTAGAGCATCTTGTGCGTCGAGGGGTTCTGCTTCTCCGGTGCCGGGCCGCCCGTGGGTCCGTAGACGCGCCAGGGGGTGAAGGCCGACCCCTTGGTGTGGAACGAGACGAAGTCGAGGGCGACGTCGTGCTCGGAGGTGTACGTCAGGAAGGTGCGCAGGAACTCCACGCCACCGCCCGTCACCGCGGGCCCGCCGACCTTCGCGTCGGGCAGGACGCTGCGCACGGCTTCGGCGGTGACGCGGTAGAGGTCGCAGAACTGCTCCGGGGTGCCCTTCCAGTAGAAGATGTCCGGTTCGTTCCACAGCTCGAACAGCCACTCGCGCACCTCGGTGAGGCCGTAGCGCTCGACGCAGTGCCGGACGTGGGCGGCGACGAGCCCGCGCCACTTCTCGTAGTCCTTCGGCGGGTAGGCCCAGGCGCCGGCCTCGTAGTTGCTGTAGACGGTGGGGCTGGGGACGACCGCGAGCTCGTCGGCCTCCGGCGGCAGGAGGTCGCGCGGGGTGAAGGCGATCTCCATGAGCACGTGGTGGCCGGCCTCGACGATCGCGTCGTAGGTCTGGTCGGCGATGGTGAAGTCGTAGTGCGGGTTCCCGTCGGCGTCTTCGTGGTAGACGTTCCCGTTGCCCCAGTGCGGGATGCCGAAACCCGTGCCCGAGCAGAACACGTAGTGCGGGCGGACGAGGAACGGCCGCGGGGACAGCTCACCGAAGGTGCCCAGCAGCGTCCGGCCGGTCGGGGTGTACGTCCAGTTGATCTCGTCGTAGCCGATGCTCTCCCACAGCCGGGTGAGCGGTCCGCGGTCGCCGGCGGCGTCGACGACGACGGTGGCGGACTCCACGTGCGGGGCGCCGGGGTCGCTCGGCGCGGAGCGGGGGAAGTGGTTGGTGTCGGTGGACAGGCCGGGGTTGTGAGCAGTGCTGGTGCTCATGGTTCGCCCTCCGGGGCAGGGTGCAGCCACAGGATCGCGACTGGTGGGGGTGGGGTGGTTCAGGCGGGGGCGTCGTAGGCCCCGAGCGCGCGGTCGCGCGCCTCGGCGATGTGGGCGGCCATCGCCGCCCGGGCGGTGGCGGGGTCGCCCGTGCGCAGGCCGTCGAGGACGCGGGTGTGCTCGGCGACGCAGTGGTCGGAATCGGTGACGCCCCCGCCGCCGAAGAGGCGGAAGCGCTGGATCTGGCCGCCGAGGGCCTGGTAGGCCGACAGCAGGAACTCGTTGCCCGCGGCCTCGGCGATGATGCGGTGGAATCGCTCGTCGGCTTCCCAGTACTGGCGGAACTCGTGGAACGAGGGCCCGAGCGGGGCGGTGGCGAGGTCGTGGACGGCTCGTTCGAGGTCGGCGAGGACCTGCGGGGTGAGCCGGTCGGCCGCCATCTGCGCGAGGGCCGGTTCGAGGACGAGACGGGCCTGCATGAGCCGGACGAGTTCCTCCGGGGTCGCCACGGGCGCCACCCGGTACCCCTTGAGGGCGGTGCGCCGGACGAGCCCGGTGGACTCCAGCCGGGCCAGGGCCTCGCGGACGGGGGTCTGGGACACGCCGAACTCGCGGGCGAGGCCGTCGATCCCGAGGGCCGCGCCGGCTTTCAGCTCGCCGTCGATGAGGAGGTCGAGCACGGCGTCGTAGACGTGGTCGGCGAGCATCTGGCGGCTGGGCGCCGGTGCCCGTCGGGTCCTCGTCTGGTCCACGAGCGTCATCGTAGACAGCCCTCCTGACGGTCCTGGTCGTCCTGGCGCGGGGTCTGGCGGGGTGCGGCACGGTCCTCACCTCCTCGGGCGCCGCCGTCGGCGCCTGCTCCTCGTCGAGCCGTTCGTGGTGTCGTCGACCGTAGATCGTGCACGATCGATGGTCAAGGGGTTGTCTCGATCTTCTCGTCCGCGCGCGCACCCGGACCGCGACCTCGTCGCCGCAGCGGAAGCGCTTTCCCTGTGAAAGGGTCAGGTAGTGAGTGGAACGTTCCTCGACGGCGTGCGAACACTGGCCCGGGGGATCCGCGAGGAGCCCCGCCCCTTCCGCATCGCGATCGTCGGTTCGGTGATCTTCGGCGGCGGCAACGCCCTCTCGGGTTTCCTCGTGGGCCGGGTGACGAGCGACGTCGTCGTCCCCGCCCTCACGGGCTCGGGTTCGGTCACCCCCCGCGACGTGTGGCTCGCGGGCGCCACGCTCATGAGCGTCACCGTGGTCCTCGTCGGCTCGGTGCTGCTGCGCCGGATCTTCGGCGGTGCCTTCACCTTCGCGCTGCAGGCGCGGTACCGGCGCCTCCTCGCGCGCCGCTACCTCGACCTGCCCCTCTCCTGGCACCACGCCCACCCCGCGGGACGGTTGCTGGCCACCGCGGGTTCCGACGTCGAGGCGACGTGGCAGGCGACGATGGTCCTGCCGTTCGCCCTGGGCACCGCCGTGCTCATCCTGTTCGCCGGCCTCGCGATGGTCGCCGCCGACCCGGTCCTCGCCGCGGTCGGGCTGCTCGTCGTGCCGGCGCTGCTGGCCTCGAACATCGTCTACCAGCGCCGGATGTCCCCCCTCGTCGTCGCCGTCCAGCGGTTGCGCGGGGAGGTCTCCGCCACGGCCCACGAGAGCTTCGAGGGCGCCCTGGTCGTCAAGACCCTCGGCCTGGCCGAGGAGGAGGTCACCCGGTTCCGCGCCGACGCCGAACGCCTGCGGGACGCCAACGTCGCCGCCGGCCGCACGCGCGGGGCCTTCGACCCCGTCATCGAGGCGCTGCCCTCCCTCGGCACGCTGCTCGTCCTGGTCGTCGGGTCGGTGCGCGTCGCCTCGGGTGCCACCGACGTCGGCGACCTCGTGCAGGTCGCCTACCTGCTGAGCCTGCTGGCCTTCCCGGTCCGCTCCTTCGGCTGGTTGCTGGCCGACCTGCCCCGCACGGTCGCGGGCGACGCGCGCGTGCAGGACGTGCTGCAGGAGCGGTCGCGGACCGAGTGGGGCACGCACCCCGCGCCGGCCGGCGGCCCGCTCACCGTCACCGCGACGGGCCTGTCCTACCGCCACCCGGCTCCCGCCGCGGACCCGCTCGCCGAGCCCGGGGTGAGGCACCCCGAGCCGCCGCCGGTCCTCACCGACGTCACGCTCGACGTGGCCGCCGGCACCACCGTCGCGGTCGTCGGCGGCACCGGGTCGGGCAAGTCGACGCTCGCCGGTCTCCTCGTGCGGCTCGTCGACCCCACCTCCGGGGACGTGCTGCTCGACGGCGTCGACGTCCGCCGCCTCGCCGAGGGGCAGGTGGCCGGGGCCGCGGCTCTCGTCCCGCAGTCGACGTTCGTCTTCGACGACTCGATCCGCGGCAACGTCGCCCTCGGCCTGGAGGTCTCCGACGAGGAGGTGTGGCGGGCGCTGCGCCTGGCCCGCGCCGACGGTTTCGTCGCCGCCCTCCCCCACGGCCTCGACGAGCTCGTCGGCGAGCGGGGTTCGACGTTGTCCGGTGGTCAGCGCCAGCGCCTCGCCCTGGCCCGTGCGCTCGTGCGGCAGCCCCGGCTGCTCGTGCTCGACGACGCCACGAGCGCCCTCGACCCGGCCGTCGAGCGCGCCGTCCTGGACGGGCTGGAGGAGTCCGGGACGGGCACGACCGTCGTGGTCGTCGCGTACCGGCCCGCCACCATCGCCCTCGCCGACGAGGTCGTCCACCTCGACCGCGGCCGGGTCGTCGACCGCGGGCCCGCCGACGAGGTCGCCGCCCGCGACGAGGGGTACCGGGAACTGGTCACCGCCTACGCCCGCGCCGCCGCGGACCGGGCCGCCGAGGAGGGGGCCGCGTGAGCGTCCAGAGCAGCGTCCGGACCGGCACCGTGGACCGGGGCGTCATCGCGCGGGCCCGGGAACTCACCCCCGAGTTCGCCGAGGGGATCGGCCTCACCCTCGCCATCGCGGCCGCCACGACGCTCGGCAAGCTCGCCGTCCCCGTCGCGGTGCAGCAGACCATCGACACCGGCGTGCAGGCACAGGGTGGCCCGGACGTCGGCCGCATCGTCCTGCTGTGCGCCGTCGCCGCCCTCGTCGTCCTCGTCACCGCCGGCACGGCGTGGATCGTCAACGTGCGCCTGTTCCGCGCGACCGAGGCGGGGCTGGCGAGCCTGCGCGTGCGGGCGTTCCGGCACGTGCACGACCTCGCCGTCCTCACCCAGAGCGGCGAGCGCCGGGGATCCCTCGTGAGCCGGGTGACGAGCGACGTCGACACGATCTCGACGTTCCTGCAGACCGGGATGCTCGTGCTCGTGCTGTCCGCCGGTCAGGTGCTGCTGGCGACGGCGGCGATGTTCTTCTACTCCTGGCAGCTCGCCCTCGTCGTCCTCGGCTGCTTCGTGCCGCTGGTGCTGGCGCGGCAGCGGTTGCAGCGGCCGGTGACGCGGGCCTACCAGGCCGTCCGGGTCCGGATGGGCGACCTGCTCGCGGCGGTGTCGGAGACGGTGGTGGGTGCGGACGTCATCCGTGCGCACGCCGCGTCGGAACGGTCCTGGCAGCGGATCGACGCCGCCATCGAGGCGCACCGCAAGCAGGCCGTGAAGGCGCAGACCGCGACGGCCGTGACGTTCTCCTCCGGGGTGTTCGTCTCCGGCCTCGTCGTGGCGCTCGTCATCGTCGTCGGCACCCTCCTCGGGATCGACGGTGACATCACCCTCGGCCGGTTGCTCGCGTTCCTGTTCCTGGCGCAGTTGTGGGTCGGGCCCGTGCAGGCCGCGACGGAGGTGCTCAACGAGCTGCAGAACGCGCTCGCCGGCTGGCGCCGGGTCGTCGACCTCATCGACACGCCCGTCTCGGTCCCCGAACCGGCCGACCCCCGCGAGCTGCCGCGCGGGCCGGTCGACGTGCGGGTGCAGGACGTCGCCTACTCCTACCCGGGGTCGGCCACGGTCGTGTTGGCCGGGGTGACGCTGCACTTCCCGGCCGGGTCGCGCACCGCGGTCGTCGGGGAGACGGGGTCGGGCAAGACGACGCTGTCCCGGCTCATCACGCGGCTGGTCGACCCCGTCGCGGGGCAGGTCCTCCTGTCGGGGGTCGACGCGCGCGACCTGCCGTCGGCGGAACTGCACCGCCGCGTCGTCGCCGTCCCGCAGGAGGGTTTCCTGTTCGACACCACGGTCGGGGACAACGTCCGCCGAGGCCGTCCCGGCGCGACCGACGCCGACGTCCGGGAGGCGTTCGCCGACCTCGGTCTGACGGCCTGGCTGGACGGGTTGCCCGAGGGGCTCGCCACCCCCGTCGGGCAGCGCGGTGAGCGGTTGTCCGCGGGCGAGCGCCAGCTCGTGGCCCTGGCCCGTGCCCACGTCGCCGACCCCGACCTGCTGGTGCTGGACGAGGCGACGTCGTCGGTGGACCCGGCGACGGAGGTGCGGTTGCAGCGCGCGCTCGAAGGGGTCCTGTCCGGCCGCACCTCGGTGGCCATCGCCCACCGGTTGTCGACGGCCGAGGCCGCGGACACGGTCGTCGTGGTCGACTCCGGTCACGTCGTCGAGGTGGGCCCGGCGACGGAACTCGCCCACGCCGGCGGGCCGTACTCGCGGCTGCACGCGGCGTGGACGGCGCAGCACGGCTGACCGGGTCCGTCAGTCGCCGAGCAGTTCCCGCAGCACGCGCAGGTTGCGCTCCTGGTCCGCGGCGAACTGCGCCAACTGCGGTCCGCCGTGCGGGGCGGCGTCCTGCTCGACGACGAGCCACCCCGCGTACCCGGTGCGGCGCACCGCGTCCAGGACACCGGCGAGGTCGACGTCCCCCCGTCCGAGGGGGACGTTGGCCTGCGTCCACCAGTCCCGCAGCGACGCGGGCCCGGCCCGGCGCGCCGCGTGCAGGGGCGCGAGCCGGACGTCCTTGACGTGCACGTGGTCGATCCGGCCGGCCCAGCGGTCGGCGGCCTCGACGGGGTCGGTGCCGGCGAGCAGGGCGTGCCCGGTGTCCAGCGTCACCCCCAGCGGGGTCGTGGCGAGCAGCCGGTCCACCTCCCACGTGGACTCCACGAACGTGCCCAGGTGCGGGTGGAAGGTCCGGGCCAGCCCGTGCTCGCAGGCGATGGTGACGGCCTCGGCGAGCACGTCCACGGCTCGCGCCCACGCGCGGTCGTCCAGGCCGGAGGAACGGTCCGCCGGGTCGCGCGGCGCGTCCAGCCCGGGGGCCCCGTCGTCGGCCAGGACGATCCGCGCCGCCGGGGCACCGTGGTCCCCGGCGGTGAGGGCGTGCCGGTCGACGACGGCGCGCAGGGTGCGGCAGGTCAGCGCGAACGCGGCGCGACCCTGCGCGCTCCACTCCCCCCGCGCCAGCGGCAGCCCCACGTACACCCCGGCGGGCGCGAGCCCGTGCGCCGCGAACACGTCCGCGGTCCGGTCCGGGTCGCCGAGGAACCCGGTGTCGCCCAGTTCGCTGCCGGTGTACCCCTGCGCCGCGAGCGTGCGCAGGATCGCGTCGCCGTCCCCGTCGGGGGCACCGGTGTGCGGACCCCAGACGCCGAAGCTCACCGGGGCACCGGCGATCCACTGGCCGCTCACCCGGTTCGTCACCGCGCCAGCTCCACGATCCGCTGCAGCGCTGCGAGGTCGTGCAGGGCACCCTCGGGCGCCGAACCCGGGTGCGGGGCGGAACCGGAGACGGCGGCGGCGAACGCCTCGAGCTGGCGCTGGAACGCGCCGTCGGCCCCCGCGGGCGGGTGGTGCGTCCCGTCCGGACCGGTGACGGTCACCTGGCTCGTCGCGTCGAGCCGGTACGGCGGGGCGACGTCGACGACGACCTCCCCGGCCGTCGTGGTGATGCGCACGGTCTCGGTGTAGTCGGGGCGGTCCGGCGTCCACGCCCAGTCCAGGACGAACCGCGCCCCGCCGTCGAGGCGTCCGGTCGCGAACACGGTGGGCGGTGCTCCCCCCTCCCAGGCGAGCAGGTCGACGTGGTCGAACTCGGGGGTGCCGAAACCGAGGCCGCGCAGCAGGGACAGCTCGTGGACGACGGACCCGCACAGCACCGACCGGAACAACCGGCGCAGGGCGGGCGACGTGTCCGCGCCGACGGACGCGTCGAGGGCGCGCTCCTCGGCGGCGTCGTCGGCCGCGACGAGCGGGACCGCCGCGGTGGGCAGCGGGGCCGGCGGCGCCGTCCGCAGGTGCTCGACCTGCGGCGCGTCGACGGGGTGGCGGACGCTGATCTGCACCAGGCGGACCGCGCCGAGCTCGGGCAGCGCGGCCCCGACGACGTCGACGGACCGGTCGTGGACCTTCATGTACCCGACCTGCAGGTGCAGTCCCGTGCGGCGGGCGACGGTGATCGCCGCGCCGACCTCCTCGGCGGACAGGGCGAACGGTTTCTCGGCCAGGACGTGCTTGCCGGCCTCGAGCGCGGTGACGGCGTGCGCGGCGTGCCGGCCGGGGGTGGCGACGAGGACGGCGTCGACGTCGCCTGCGGCGAACAGTTCCTCCGGGGTGAGCGCGCGGGCGCCGTACGCGGCGGCGAGTTCCGCGCACCGGTCCGGGTCGAGGTCGGCGACGGCGGCGAGGTCGTGCCCGGGCGACCGGGCGATGAGCGGCAGGTGGATCGCGCGGCTGATGGTGCCGAGTCCGAGGACTCCCCAGCGCAGGGTCACGGGTGTTCTCTCCTCGTCGGGGTGGTGCGGCCGGGGTGGTTCAGAACGGGCGGGCGATGACGGCGGGCGGTCCGGCGAACAGGGTGCGCAGGAGGCCGACCGCGTCGTCGTCGCCGTGCAGCAGACCGGCGAACCGGGCCGTGGACGGGTCGAGGTGCCCGGCGTAGAGGGACGCGAGGTCGGCGGGGCCGACCTGCACGGACGGGGTTCCCCCGGGGGTGACGGTGCCCGCGCCGTCGGCCACGTCGAGGGTGAGGACGCCGTGGCCGGTGACGTCCAGGACGACACCGCCCGTGACGCCTCGGGGGTACCCGCGCCCGGCGAGCGCGGCGGGGACGTCGAGCAGGCCCAGCATCCAGGTGGCGTCCTCGAGGACCTCGGTCTGCCGGGGCAGATGCTGTTCCAGCAACCCGCCGGGGCGGACGAGGGCGTGCACCTCACGGGCGCTGGGTTCGTCGGCGGCGAGGTCGCGCCACAGCCCGAACTCCGCGGCGGGGTCGGCACCGAGCAGGTCGAGGACGGTGACGGCGTAGTTCCCGCCGTGACCGGGACGGACGGGCCGACGCCCCAGCGCGCAGAAGCCGACGACGGCGCCGTCGCGCTCGGCGACGTAGGGGACGGCCGAGCCGGTCCCGGTGTCGTGGTCCAGGACGCCGTTGGTGCGGGCGCCGTGCGCGGCGACGAGTTCGGCGACGCGGGGGGCGTCCTGCGCCGTCGCCTCCCGGTACGTCAGCGAGCGGTCGCGCGGCAGGGCCCGCAGGTCGTGGGTCCCGATCGCGTACACGGACCGGCGGCCGGCGACACCGCAGCCGGCCTTGGCGTAGAAGGCGTGGGTGGAGGGGACGAGCGCGACGACGTGCGCGCCCGCCGCGCGGGCGGCGGCGAACGTGTCGGCGACCAGCGCGCGCCCGACGCCGCGCCCGCGCGCGGTGACGTCGACCGCGACCCCGGCCAGGGCGGCGGCGGGGACCCGGCGGCCACCCCACCACTGCCCGCACAGGCGGGCCGCGGCGGTCGCCAGGACCCGGCCGGTGTCCTCGTCCGCCACCACCCGGTGCAGGAACCGCTCGCCGTCGGGACCGTCGGGCGCCCGACGCGGCGGGGGGTCGGCGGAGAAGGCGGCTCCCACGAGGGCGCCGGTCTCCTCCCGCTCCTGCGGCCGGGCGGCGCGTGCGACGGTCCGCCCCATCAGCGGACCGCGCCCTTGACGGAGTCGGCGACGAACTGCTTGGAGAAGAGGAGGAAGACCACCACGAGCGGGACGATGGCCATGAGGGCGCCGGCCATGACGACCGCGTAGTCGGTGCCGCGGGTGGTGTTCAGCTGCGACAGCGCGACCTGCAGCGTGAGCATGTCCGGGTTCACCAGGACGATGAGCGGCCAGACGTAGTCGTTCCAGGCCGCGACGAAGGTGTAGATCCCGAGGAACGCCAGGCCGGGGCGGATGACGGGCAGCACGACGAGCAGGTACTGGCGGAAGAAACCGCACCCGTCGACGGTGGCCGCGTCGAGGATCTCGTCCGGGATGGCGCTGGCGATGTACTGACGCATCCAGAAGATGCCGAAGGCGTTCGCCGCCGCCGGCACGATGAGCGCCTGCAGCGTCCCGACCCACCCCAGCTCGCTCATCGTGATGAACTGCGGCACCGTCGACAGCTGCGCCGGCAGCATGAAGAACAGCATCATGAGGGCGAACAGGAACCGCTTGCCCGGGAACTCGTACTTGGCGAAGGCGAACGCCGCCATCGAGTCGAAGAACAGGACGAGCACGGTGACGGACGCCGCGACGATGAACGTGTTGGCCATCGACCCGAAGAAGTTCAGGCTGGTCAGCACCGAGGAGACGTTGTCCAGCAGGTGCGTCCCGGGCACGACCTCGGGGGGCCGGCGGTAGAAGTCCGCGTTCGTGTTCGTGGCCATGACCACGGTCCAGTAGAACGGGAACAACAGCACCAGGGCGGTCAGCCCCAGGGGGACGTGCGCCCACCGCGCCGGGTTCCGCACGCCGCGGCTCCGGCGCGGGCGGGCCCCGACGGTGGCGGGGGGAACGGTGCGCAAAGCCATCGAGCTCACTTCTCCGACCGGGCGACGAGGCGCCAGTTGACGAGGGCGAAGACCCCGACGATCGCCAGGACGCCGTAGGCGATGGCCGCGCCGTACCCGTAGTTGTTGTAGTTGAAGGCCTGCTGGTAGAAGTACAGGACCATCGTCAACCCGGCCTGTCCCGGCCCTCCGCTGTTGGGGTTGACCGCGGCGTTGGTGCCGAACAGGACCTGCGGTTCGGTGAAGGTCTGCAGCCCGGTGATGGTCGAGATGATCACCGTGAAGAGGATCACCGGCCGCAGCATCGGGACGGTGATCGACCAGAAGGCCCGCAGGGGCCCGGCACCGTCGAGCTTGGCCGCTTCGTACACCTCCCCGGGGATGGCCTGCATCCCGGCGAAGTAGATGATGGCGTTGTACCCGACCCACTGCCACGTCATGAGCAGGGCGAGCACGATCTTGATCGTCCACCAGCCGTTCAGCCACTCCACCGCGGGCAGGCCGATGCCCTCCAGCACCTGGTTCACCAGCCCGACGCGGTTGTTGAAGATCGCCTTGAAGAAGATGGCGATGGCCACGATCGAGGTGACGCTCGGCAGGAACAGCACGACCTGGTAGAAGGTCTTGAACCGGCGTACCGAGTTCAGCAGGGCCGCGATGGCCAGGGACATGACGAGCATCGGGACCGTGGACAGGACCCAGATGACGATGGTGTTGACGACGGCCTTGCGGAAGGTCGGGTCGGCGGCGAGGAAGCGGAACTGCTCCAGCCCGGCGAAGGTGACGGGGCTGAGCCCGTCCCAACGGTGGAAGGCCAACCAGGCCGAGAACCCGACCGGGAAGAGCCCGAACAGCGCGAACAGGAGGAAGAACGGGCTGACCGCGACGTACTGCGGCCAGAACCGCAGGCGCCCCCGGGGAGCACCCGCCCGGACCGGGGGCTTGGCGCTGACGCGCCGGAACCCCCGGTCCACCCCGGCCGAACTCACTGCACGCCCTGTCGCTTCGCGATGTCCCTGGCGGCGGCGACGGCGTCGTTCCACGCCTGCTCGGGGTCCTTGCCGGCGGTCTCGACGTTGGTCAGCTCGTTGAAGTACGGCGCGGACACGGCGGCGTCGGACGCGGCCACGTACTGCTGGGGGACTTCCAAGCCGGCCGGGCCGAAGACGTCGATGGTCTTCTGGCCACCGAAGAACTCGTCACCACCGGTCAGCGCGGGCAGGTCCCAGGCGGCGGGGTCGGCCGGGAAGATGCTGGCGTCGGTGTACGCCTGCGCCTGGTTCTGCGTGCTGAGGATCCACTTGATGATCTCGAACGCCCCCTCCTTGTCCTCGGTCGCGGAGGGGATGGTGAGGAAGGACCCCCCGAAGTTCGTCGGCTTCACCGGGTTGTTCGCGACCCGCCAGTTCCCGCTCGTGTCGGGGGCGGCGTTCTTGATGTCCAGGGCCGCCCAGGCGGCGCCCATCTCCACGGCGATCACCCCGGAGGCGAGGCTGGCGTCCTTGTCCTGCGAGGCGTTCGCGTTGACGCCGAGGGTCTGGGCCTTGACGGTGGTGTCCCAGGCCTGCTTCATCTCCGCGCTGTCGCCGGTGAAGGTGTTGTCCTCCGACACGAAGCGCTGGGGGATCTGCCCGATGACGATCGTGAAGACCGTGGAGAGCTGCCCGACGGGGAAGCTGCCCGGCACCTTGGCGTGCAGCTCCTGCCCGAAGACGTAGAAGTCGTCCCAGGTGGAGGTCGCGGCGGCGACGGCGGCGGGGTCGGTGGGCAGACCCGCTTGGGCCAGGATGTCCTCGCGGTAGAACATCGCGGTCGGGCCGATGTCGATGGGGAAGCCGAGCTGCTGGCCGTCCTGCGTCTGCGCCTCGGCCCACTTCCAGGCGAGCTGGTCGGCGGCGATCTCCTGCGCGCCGAGGGTGTTGAGATCGGTGAACTTGTCGGCCACCGTGCGGAAGAAGGGCATGTCCTCGCCCTTGACGCCCGTGATCTGCGGGATGAACGACCCGCCGGCGAGGGTGGTCTGCAGCTTCTGCTTGAAGTCACCGCCGATGACGGACGGGGTGATGCCGGCGTCGGGGAACTGGGTCGCGGCGGCCGCGACGACGTCGTCGCTGAGGCCACCGGCCCAGTACCAGAGGGCGGTTCCGCTCTCGCTGCCGCCACCGGCTGAACCACCGCTGGTGCCGCTGGTGGAGCAGGCGGACAACGTCCCGGCTCCCAGGGCAGCCAGCCCCGAACCGAGAAGGAGGTTGCGACGGGACAGGTTCATGGCGAGACCCTTCTCGACGTCCGGACGCCGTGACCGAACAGTCATCTTCGGCGGCCAGCACTGGCGTTGTTGCGCGAACGCTACTTGCCGAATGCGCGAACGCGCAAGGTATTCTGTCGATCGTGCAAGCGAGGGAGCGGCGCGAGGCCATCGTCGAGGTCGTCCGCCTGAAGGGGCCGGTGGCCGTCGCCGAGCTGGTCGAACGTCTCGGGCTGTCCGAGGCCACGATCCGGCGCGACCTGGTCAAGCTCGACGACGCGGGCCTGCTCAAACGCGTCCACGGCGGCGCCCGGCCCGTCGACGTGCGCGACGACGTCTACGCCGACCTCGTCGACCGGCAGGCCGGGCCGAAGGAGGCCATCGCCCGCGCCGCGGCCGCCCGGGTGCAGGACGGCCAGTCGGTGCTGCTGGACATCGGCACGACCGTCGGCCGGGTCGCCCGGCACCTGCACGGCCGCCCCATCACCGTCCTCACCCGCAACCTCGCCGTCTACGCCGAACTCTGCGAGGACCCCGTCGTCGACCTCGTGCTGCTCGGCGGCCAGGTCCGCCCGGCCCACCGCTCCCTCGTGGGGTACCTGACGGAGGAGAGCCTGCGCCAGCTGCGGGCCGACCTGCTCCTGCTCGGGACGAGCGGCATCCGCCGCAGCGGGCACTCGGTCGACACCGTGGCCGAGGAGGTCCCCGTCAAGCGGGCGATGATCTCCGCCGCCGACGAGGTCGTGCTGCTGGCCGACGCCTCGAAGTTCCCCGGCAGCGGGACGGCCACCGTGTGCGACGTCGGCGCCTACCGGCACCTGCTGACCGACCGGCTGCCGGACGGGGAGACGAGTTCGGTCCTGCACCACGCCGGGGTCGCGGTCGAGCTGGTGGGCACCGCGCCGGTCGCGTGACCTGCGGGCCTCACCACTCGAAGCGCAGGTCCCGGGTGGGGCCGGTGGACGGCACGTCCCGCACCTCCCCGACGGGGTGGTTTGCGGCGTAGGACCCCGGTCGCACGCCCACGGCGGCCAGCAGCGCGGGCACGACCTCGTGGCTGCGCAGGGTCCCCAGGTCGAGCAGCGCCGGCGGCAACCGCCCGCCGATGCGGTGCAGCAGCAGGAACGACCGTCGCACGACGACCTCGTCCTCCCCGTGCCCACCCTCGGGTTTGTGCCCGTGGTCGGTGGTCACGGCGACCAGCCAGTCCTCCCCGAGCTGCTCGTACCGCTCGGCGACGGCCTTCACGAGGTACCGCACGTGCTCGTCGGCGGCCGCGAGCGCCTCGAGGTACTCCGGCCCGGCCGAGCCGTGCCGGTGCGCCGCCTCGTCCGTCCCCTCCAGGTGCACGAACGCGGCGTCCGGCCCCTCGTGGTTCAGGACCCACGCCGCCCGCGTGCGCACCTGCCGGTCCGCCGACCGGCAGCCGTCGGTGAAGTCCGTGGCCCCGAAGAGCTGGTGCTGCCCGCCGACCTGCTGGTCCGGGCGGGTGTGGATCACCGGCCCCGACCCGCTGGGGTCGACGAGCGCCGGCCACGTGCACGCGGCGAAGGTCCGCGCGCGAGGGTCGGCGAAGAACACCTGCGAGAGCAGGTCGGGGCAGCGCGCGAGCCGGTGACCCACGAACTCGTTCCACCACACGTTGTTCTGCTCGTGGGTCGTCCCCGTGAGCAGCGAGGCCCAGCCGGGGCCGGAGTCCGTCGGCGGGGTCACCCAGACCGGGACGACGCGCCCGCCGGCCGCGAGGCGGGTCAGGGTGGGCGCCACCCGTTCGGTGGTGCCTTCCTGGACCGGGCTCTCGCGGGGGCCGGCCACGAACCGCGGGTCCGCCGGGTGGTCGGGAGCCGAGAACGCCGGGTCCCCGGCCACCACGTCGGGCAGGGCGAGGTCGACGCGGACCCCGTCCAGCCCGACGAGCAGCAACTTCACCGCGGTTCGCTCGTCACGGACCACGACCACGTGTACGTCCCGGCGGCGAGCCGGTGCGGCGGCAGTGCGTTCGGCCCGCACGAGGCCGTCCCGAGACCCCGGTGCGCGCCGTCCACGACGACGGCGTCGGGGTGGACGGTGACGGTGACGGGCTGGGCGAAGGAGAACCGCAGCACCCCCTCGGTCGTCGTCACCACGAGTTCGCGCACGTGCGTGCGGGCGCCGTTCTCCTGCGGGCGGACGTACGGGACGGCGAGGTCGGGCACGGGCAGCTCATGCCACCCGACGGGCGCGGTGCGACGGTCCGGGTAGGTCTCCCAGGGCCCGGTGCCGAACCACCGGGCGCCGGTGGCCGTCCCGGCGAGCCGGATGCGGACGCCGACGCGCGGGACGTCCTCGAGGCCAGCGGGCAGTTCGACACGGTCCTCGACGTGCAGGGTGCGCCCGGCCTTCGAGAACCGCTGGGTGTGCCGGACCTCGCCCGCGGTGGTCTTGAGGACGGACACCACGGTGGAGCCGTCGACGGCCACGACGGCCGGGTCCCCGTCGCGCAGACCCGCGGCGGTCCAGCGGTCACCGTCCCCGGCGATCTGGTCGTTGTCGGTCGGCTCCCGCCACAGCGTGAGGCCGGGACGCGCGAACCCGGTCGCGTCCAGAGCACCGGCGGCGTCGAGCCCGACGGGGGACGCGGGTCCTGCCTCGACCGTCCGTTCCCGGTCGGGCAACCGGACGCACGGCCGGCTGACCTCCGCGCCCGCGGGGTTCCACGCCGTGCCCTCGGCCTGGGTCACGGCGAGCTGCAGCCACCGCTCCCCGGCCCCGGCCTCGGCGAGTTCTGCGGGGACCTCGACCACGGCGGTGCAGCCCGCGGCCAGGTCCGGCAGGTCTGCGGGCACCGTCAGCGACGTGCCGTCGCTCGCCTCGAGGACCCACCGTGCGCGCAGGTGGCCCAGACCGGAGAAGTCCTGGGCGTTGCGCACGCGCAGCACCCCGTCCTCGATCGCGAGGCGCACGGGCGAGGCGAGTTCGCGGTGCTCGTACATCACCGGTTTCGGCGTGCCGTCGGGCAGCACCACCCCGTCGAGGCAGAACGCGCCGTCGTTCGGGGTGTCCCCGAAGTCGCCGCCGTGGGCCCAGCGGAACCCCTCGGCGGGGACGCCGTCGGTGAACCGTCCCGCACCGGCGAGGCCCGCGGGGAGGCGGTCGTTCTCGCGCTGCAGGATGCCGTGGTCGGCGAACTCCCAGATGAACCCGCCCTGCAGACCGGGCAGCGACTCGATCGCGGCCCAGTAGTCCGACAGCGACCCGTTGGAGTTGCCCATCGCGTGGGAGTACTCGCACTGGATGACGGGCCGCAGCGGCGGGTTCCGGGTGACGTGCTCGATCATCTGGTCGAGGTGGGCGTACATCGGGCAGACGATGTCGCTGGCCGCGAAACCGGCCGTCCAGTCGTCCTTGATGGCGCCCTCGTACTGGACGGGGCGGGTCGGGTCGTCGCGGCGGACCCAGGCGGCGACGGCGTCGTGGTTCGCGCCGTAGTCGCTCTCGTTGCCGAGCGACCAGACGATGACGCTCGGGTGGTTGCGGTCGCGGCGGACCATGCGCGCCACGCGTTGCGTGAACGCCGGCAGGTAGGCCGGGTCGTCGCACAGCTCGTGCGCCCAGGCGTGGGACTCGATGTTCGCCTCGTCGACGACGTAGAACCCGAGCTCGTCGGTGAGGTCGTAGAACGCCGGGTCGTTCGGGTAGTGCGACGTGCGGACGGCGTTGAAACCGAAGCGTTTGAGCGTCAGCAGTTCCTCGCGCACCTGTGCCGTGGTCACGACGCGGCCCGTCAGCGGGTCCTGGTCGTGCCGGTTCACCCCGCGGACGAAGATGCGGCGGCCGTTGACGAGCAGGTCCGGGCCCACGACCTCGACCGTGCGGAACCCGACGCGCTGGACCTCGGAGTCCACCAGCGTCCCGTCGGCGTCCCGCAGTTCCACGGTGACGTCGTGCAGGACCGGCGTCTCTGCCGTCCAGGTCGCGATCCCGGGGAACTCGCCGCGGAACCGGGCCCGGCCGCGGTGGAGGGAGATGCGCTCGTCGTCGAGGTCGCGCCGGTGCGCAGCCGCGTCGAAGGCCAGCGCGTCGTCCCCGAGGCGGACGGCGACGCGCCACCCGTCGGGCAGGTACCCGCGGCGCGCGCCCTCTCCCCCGTCGTACCCGACTCGGACGTCGACGGACAGGCGGCCGTCCGCGTCCGCGACGGTCCGGACGTCGGACAGGTGCAGCACCGGCCGGGTGAACAGCCGGACCGGGCGGGTGATCCCGCCGTGCCACCACTGGTCCTGGTCCTCGACGAACGTGGCCGCGGACCACTTCACGACGGTGAGCTCGACCTGCACCGTCGTCCCGGGCGCGGCCCAGGCGGTGATGTCGAACTCGGCCGCGAGGTGGGAGTCGGTGCTGGACCCGACGTCCTCCCCGTCGACGCGGACGAGCAGCAGGGACTCGGCCGCGCCGACGTGCAGCAGGACGCGTTGGCCCGCCCAGTCCGCCGGGACGGTGACGTCCCGGCGGTACACGCCGGTCGGGTTGTGCGCGGTCGGCGGGGTCGGCGGCAGGTCCGGCCACGGCATCTGGTCGTTCGTGTACCAGGGCGGGTCCGCCACCTCCCCCCACAGCGAGGGTTCGGTCGTCCAGCACCCGGGGACCTGCGCGGTCCGCCAGGTGGTGAGTTCTGCGGCCTCGGGGTGCGGCCGGAGCTGGAACCGCCAGTCGCCGTCGAGGTCGACGCAGGTGAACCCGTCGTCGGGCACGGCCCGCCGGATCGTCCCGACGGGTTCGCGACGGCGCCCGACGTGCTCGGGCTCCAGCCACTCCTTCACGCGCGGGCCAGCCGCAGGCTGAGGACCTCGAACGGACGCAGCGCGAACCCGACGGTCCCGTCCTCCAGCAGCGAGGCGACCCCGCGGGCCGCCGCGGTCCCGTCCTGCGCCGGGTCCTCGAGGAGGTCGACGACGGTGGCCTCGGCGATCGGGAACGACGTGCGCAGGACGCCCTTGGCCCGCGCGCCCCACGCCTCGTAGATGCGGACCACGACGTCGCCGGAGGAGTCCTGCGCGAGCTTGACGGTCTCCAGCGTCGCCCCGTCCCCGGTCACCGTCACCGGCGCCTCGGGCAGTTCGGCCGGGCCGTCGACCTCGCGCAGCGGCAGGTTGACGTCGTACCCGGCGCGGACGGCGTCGGCGATCTGCGCGCCCGGCACGAGGGAGTACGACAGGACGTGCCGGCCCTGGTCTGCCTGCGGGTCCGGCATCCGCGGGCCGCGGACGAGGGACAGGCGAACGGTCGTCGTCGACCCCCCGTCCTCGCGGGCGGCGCGGGTCGTGTCGTGGCCGTAGGTGGAGTCGTTCGCGACGGCGACGCCGTACCCCGGTTCGGCGACGTGCACCCAGCGGTGCATCGCCGTCTCGAAGCGGGCGTGCTCCCAGCTCGTGTTCGTGTGCGTCGCGCGCTGCACGTGGCCGAACTGGATCTCCGAGGAGCTCACCGCGGCGTGCAGGTCGAGCGGGAAGGCCGCCTTGAGGAACTTCTCCTGCTCGTGCCAGTCGATCTCGGTGCGCACGTCGAGGCGGTCGGAACCGGTCGCGAGCACGTATTCCTGCTCGATGCGCGAGTTCCGCACGGTGCGGACGACGCGTACGCGGGCCCGCAGCGGGCCCTCCTCGACGACCGCGACCTCGTCGGCGGCCACGAGGTCGACGACGCGGTTCCTGTAGTGCAGGTCGACGTCCCAGGCGTCCCAGGAGTTCGGGAAGTCGCTGTGCAGCTGCAGCAGGTTCCCGCGCGTACCGGGGGCGAGGACCTCGCGGTCACCCGCCTCGTCGACGACGGAGGCCAGCAGTCCGTCGGCGTCGACGACGACCGTGAGGACGCCGTTGGCCAGGACGAGCGTGCCGTCGGTGCGGGTGACGGTGACGGGCGTCGCCGGCTCCTGCGCCGCGTCGGCCAGGACGACCGACCCGGACGCCGGCACGCGGACGAGCTGGTCACCGACGACCTCGGTGCGGTCGTGCGGGGCGGTGTTGAGCAGGACGCGCGACCCGCTGCCGAGCGCGTGGACGGCCTCGGCGACGAGCGCCTCGAGGTCGGCGCGGACCTGGCCGTAGGTCTGCTCGGCCTCGCGGTGCACCCACGCGATCGAGGAGCCGGGGAGGATGTCGTGGAACTGGTGCAGCAGCACGATCT
Source organism: Kineococcus mangrovi (assembly GCF_041320705.1). Classification (NCBI taxonomy): domain Bacteria; kingdom Bacillati; phylum Actinomycetota; class Actinomycetes; order Kineosporiales; family Kineosporiaceae; genus Kineococcus; species Kineococcus mangrovi. Next base: position 4,341 of record NZ_JBGGTQ010000008.1, on the reverse strand, counting down.
TCCACAGCCGGTCGAGCTCGGCGTGCGGGTAGGAGTACGACGGGACATTGAGGGCGGCGGTCGTCGCCCACAGCTCGGCTTCGCGCAGCAGGTGCTCGCTGCGGCGGTTGCCGGCCTTGGTGCGGGCCTGGCTCGTGTACGTCGCGCGGTGCAGTTCGAGGTACAGCTCACCGGCCCACACGGGCGGGGCGGGGTACTCGGCGCGGGCGTCGGCGAAGAACCGGTTCGGGTCCTGGACCGTCACCTTCGGCGAGCCCTCGAGGTCGGCGAACCGGCGGGCGCGCTCGAGCATCTCCCGGGTGGGGCCGCCCCCGCCGTCACCGTGGCCGAACGGGGCGAGCGAGCGGGTGCCGCGGCCCTTCTCGGAGTAGTTCTCGACGGCGTGCGTCAGCTCCTCGGCGGAGAAGACCGCGTTGTAGGTGTCGACGGGCGGGAAGTGCGTGAAGATCTGCGTCCCGTCGATGCCCTCCCACCGGAACGTGTGGTGCGGGAACTTGTTCGTCTGGTTCCAGGAGATCTTCTGGGTGAGGAACCAATCCATCCCAGCCAGCCGCGCGATCTGCGGGTACGCGCCGGAGTAGCCGAAGGAGTCGGGCAGCCAGACGCCCTTGCAGTCGACGCCGAACTCCTCGCGGAAGAACGACTTCCCGGTGACGAACTGCCGGACGAGGGCCTCGCCGCCGGGCAGGTTGCCGTCGGCCTCGACCCACATGCCGCCGACGGGGACCCACTGGCCGGCCTCGGCGGCGGCCTGCATCCGGGCGTACACCTCGGGCGAGCGCTCCTTGACCCACGCGTACTGCTGGGCCTGGGAGCAGGCGAAGACGAACTCCGGGTACTCCTGCGCGAGCGCGGTGACGTTCGCGAAGGTGCGCGAGGTCTTGCGCTGCGTCTCCCGCAGCGGCCACAGCCACGCCGAGTCGATGTGCGCGTGCCCGACGGAGGACAGCGTGTGCGCGCTGCCGACGGCCGGGGACGCCAGGACTCCGGCGAGTTCGGCGCGGGCCGCGGTGGCGGTGCCGGAGACGTCGTCGAGGTCGAGGGCGTCCAGGGCGCGGTCCAGCGCGCGGGCGATCTCGTACCGGCGGGGTTCGGACTCCGGCAGGTGCCGCATGAGGTCGTCGAGGCACTCGACGTCGACGGCGAGCATCCACACCTCCTCGTCGAGGACGACGAGGTCGGCGACCTTCATGGTGTAGAGGTGCGCCTCGCCCGCGGTGGACTTGTCGCCCAGCGGGGTCGGGCGCATGTCGTCGGCCATGACGTCGGGGTTGGCCGCCATCTCCAGCAGCCAGTCGACGCTCTCCCCGCCCAGCGCGTCGCGGACGACGGGCACGATCTTGTTGTCCGGCGCGACGCCCTTGACCGGCACGCCGTCCAGGGTGTGCACGAGGGCCTCGGCCTGGTTGCCCGGCCAGTCCCCGACGAAGCCCAGGTCGAACTCCGCCTCGACGCGCCGGCCCGCCCACTCCGCGGGAACCTGCGCCTGCGCGCGCACCCACGTCGTCGACCACGGCCGGCCCCACGTCGTGCCGATCGAGAACTCGCCGAACTCACCGTTCTCCAACGCCGCGACGGCGTCGCGGGCGGGCACCGGTTCGTCCGGCACGAGCCACGCCGACAGGGTCATGGGGACGCGCTGCGGGTGGACCGCCGGGCGGATGCGGTGGTTCAGGACGCGCTGGACGCGGCCCTCGACCAGGGAACGGTCGTCGTGCACGGGGACTCCTCGATGAGGTTCTGACGTTCTCGGGGGGTGGGGTCAGGACCGGCCGAAGACGGCCGCGACCTCGGGGATCCGGTCGACGTACCCGGCGAGCAGCTTCTCGGCGATGTCGACCGAGCGCACGAGCGGGTGCGTCGCGAACGCCAGGAGCGCCTCGGACTCGTCACCGTGCAGGGCGGCGGAGATGACGTGCCGCTCGACGGCCTTCACCTGCTGCATGAGCCCGAGCTGGTGCAGGTCCGGGGCAGCCGTCGCGAACGGCCGGACCCCGGACCCGTCGACGGCCACGGGGACCTCGACGACGGCGTCGGCCGGGAGCCCGGCGATCGTCGCGCCGTTGCGGACGTTGAGGATCGCGGTCGACGGCTCGTCGCGGCTGATGGCGGCCATGACGGCCAGCGCCACCCCCGCGTAGCCCTGCTGGGAGGGGTCGGTCTCCGGCGGCTCGGGGTTCTCCGGCGCTCCCTGCTCACCGCCCTTGGCCTCGGCCATGTAGCTGGCGCTGCGGTCCAGGACGGTCTCGCGCCACAGCTGCGCGGCGCGGGACCCCGCGCGGGGCAGCTGGTCGAAGAAGTCGCCCTGCGTCTTGAGCAAGAACTCCCCGCGGGTGAGGGAGGACTCGCGGATGCGGGCGACGGCCTCGGCGTTGCGGTACCAGTAGTACAGGTACTCGTTGGGGATCGCGCCGAGCGCCTTGAGCCACGGGGCGCCGAAGACGTGCTGCTCCTCCAGGTGAGCCAGCAGCCCGTCGTCGCCGAGCAGGTCGGGCAGGACGTCGCGGCCGTGGACCTCGACGCGGCGCAGCCAGCCGAGGTGGTTCAAGCCGACGTAGTCGAGGCGGGCGTGGTCCGGGTCGTGCCCCAGCAGCATCGCGACGCGTCGGCCGAGGCCGGAGGGGGTGTCGCAGATGCCGAGGACCTTGTCGCCCAGCACGCCCTGCATGGCCTCGGTGATGATGCCCGCAGGGTTGGTGAAGTTCAGGACGTACGCGTCCGGCGCGAGGCGCTTGACGCGTTCGGCGACGTCGACCATGAACGGGACGGTGCGCAGCGCGTACGCGAGGCCGCCGGGACCGGTCGTCTCCTGACCCAGGACGCCGAGGTCGAGGGCGACGCGCTCGTCGGCGCAGCGGCCCGCGAGACCCCCGACGCGGACGGCGGAGAACACGAAGTCGCTGCCCTCGAGCGCGACGTCGAGGTCCGTGGTCGTCTCCAGCACGGGGGGTTCGGCGAACCCGTCGGCGAGCTGCTCGAGCACGGCGCGCATGCCCGCGAGGCGGGACTCGTCGGCATCCTGCAGGGTCACCGCGGTGATCCGCGGGTCGCCCTGGTCGCGCAACAGCGCCTGCCACACGAAGGGGGTGCGGAAACCGCCACCCCCGAGGATCGCCAGCTTCACGCGCCCACCCCTCGCTGCTCGTTCACGCATGAAGACTATGACCGAACGCGCATCCGTGACTAGTCTGTTGCGCGATCCCTTGCACGATCGATCACCCGTTCCGAGGAGCCCACCCGTGCCCGACCTCGACCTCGTCTTCGGCGGGCGCGTGTTCTGCGACCTCGTGATGTCCGGCGTCGCCGCACCGACGATCGGCGCCGAGGTGTTCGCCGACGGGTTCCGCGTGACCGCCGGCGGGACGGCCACCCGCGCCGTCGCGGGCGCCCGGCTGGGGTTCCGCACCGCTCTCGTCGGCGCGACGGGGACGGACGTGTTCGGCGCGGCCGTCCGCACCGAGCTCGCCGCCGAGGACCGCCTCGACCTGCGCTGGCTCGCCGAGCTCCCCGACGTCCACACCGCCGTGACCGTCGCCCTCACGAACGCCGCCGACCGCAGCTTCGTCACCTACGAAGAACGCGCCACGTGGCTGTCCGACGCCCTCCCCGCTCCCCTGCCGTCCGTCGGCGCCTGCCACGTCGGCATCGCGGAGGGAATCCCCGCCTGGGTCGCTGAGCTGCGCACCGCCGGGACGCTCGTCGTCGGCGGGGTCGGCTGGGACGAGACCGAGCAGTGGGACACCGCCGTGCTTGACCGCCTCGCCGAGCTGGACGCGTTCGTGCCCAACGAGGACGAGGCCCTCGCCTACACCCGCACCTCCGACGCCACCGCCGCGCTCGACGCTCTGGCCGCCCGCACGAGCCTCGTCGTGGTCACGCGGGGATCTGCGGGTGCGATCGCGGTGGACGCCGCGACCGGGGAACGCTGCGAGGTCGCCGCCCCTCGTGTCGCCGCGGTGGACCCCACGGGTGCCGGTGACTGCTTCGTCGCCGCGTTCTGCGGGGGCCGGACCGCTGGGTGGTCGCTTGCGACGTCGGTGGCTTTCGCGGTGCTCGCGGCGTCGCTGTCGGTGCAGCGACTCGGCGGATCCGCGGCCGTGCCGACCCGTGCCGAGCTGGCTGCAGCGATCGCGTGGCACCAGGAGAACGACAGCCTGCCCGCGGGCGACTGGGGCCGGGTGCTGGAGCACCTGCAGCGTTGACGAAGCCCCTGCAACGCAGATGAGGGGAGCAGCACCACCCGCAGGCGGTGCCACTCCCCTCAACCACGTACTCACTCACCAAAGATGAGTGGCCGGCGGTGTCCTACTCTCCCACCCAGTCTCCCGAGCAGTACCATCA